>DHDO01000071.1:19460-30960 GCA_002399435.1 Firmicutes bacterium UBA4874 | reverse complement strand
ACCGGAGATCAAAAGAAAGATGAAATAGTGGAAAATACAGCAGAAACTGTCGAAGAAAAAATGGATAGCCATACGGAAGAAAGTACAGCACAATCTGCCGGTGAAAATAAAGAAGAGAAAGAAGAAATGGAAGGGTCCGAAAACGAGCCTTCCGATGCAGCAAAGCCCTCTGAGCAGGAAACCGTGGAACCTGCCAAACAGGAGTCTTCTGCTCCAAAGGATGCAACGATGGAAAACTTTGACATTGTATCTCTTCATCCAGGACAGGTGGTGAACGGGACCGTTCTTAAGGTTACTCCTGATGAATTGATTGTAAATGTAGGATATAAGTCCGACGGTATCGTCACCAGGGATGAAATCGCCTTACAGGAAGACAAGACGGTGGAAGACTCTTTCCATGAGGGTGACAAGATCAAGGTTGAGATTCTGAAGGTCAATGACGGGGAAGGCAATGTTGTCCTTTCGCAGAAGAAAATCATCAAGCATCAAATCTGGAAAGAAATCGAAGACGCTTATCAAAATAAAAAAGAAGTCACGGGGATCGGAAAAGAAGTCATCAAGGGCGGCGTGCTTGCTGATATAAGGGGAATCTCTGCATTTGTCCCGGCCTCCCAGCTGTCGGTGCGTTATGTAGCGGATCTGAGCACATTTGTTGGTCAGGAACTTCGTCTCAGGATTCTGGAAACGGATAAAAGGAGAAGCAGGGTAGTCGCATCCCAGAGAGTGATATTGGAAGAGGAAGCTGCGGAGCGGCGAAAGAAGGTTTGGGATAATATTCAGGAAGGCGAGAAAATCACAGGCGAGGTAAAGCGGCTGACGAATTTTGGAGCTTTTGTTGACATTGGAGGAGTGGATGGCCTGATCCATATATCCGATCTGGCATGGGGCCATATCAGGAGCCCAAAGGAGGTCGTTTCAGAAGGCCAGAAGGTGGAAGTCATTGTTCTGTCTGCCGATCAGGAAAACAATCGAATCTCACTCGGTTATAAGCAAACCAAGCCGCATCCGTGGGATAATATTGAAGAAAAGTATCCGGCTGGACAGATTTTTGAAGGAAAAGTTGTCCGGCTGGCGTCCTTTGGCGCATTTGTTGAACTGGAACCCGGTGTGGATGGATTGGTTCATATCTCTCAGATTTCCGACAAGCACGTGAATAAAGTGGAGGATGTTCTGAAAACCGGAGAAACCGTCTCTGTGAAGGTTTTGAATGTTAAGCCCAAGGAAAGGCGGATCAGCCTCAGCATTCGGGAAGCTGCTGAAAAAAAACAGGAAGAAGCTCCCAGGCAGAAGGAAAGTCCCTATGTAAAAGAGGAAATGACCGTTCGTATGGGCGACTTTTTCCCGAAAAATAAGAAAGATTGAAGATAAAGATCAAAGATAAGGAATAAAATTATTACAGGGGGCCATACTAAAATCGACCTCACAAATGATATATTGAGACCCCCTTTATATTACGCCGTGTTTATTCACGGCGTTTTTTTTATGCAAACGAATGGAATTGATTTTTTGAATGATTTGCTATATGGAAGGAATACTAAAAAGGAAAATCCATTGATAAAGAAAGAAGGGTTCTTCCATGACAGGGAATCAAAAGAAAGCAACACCTGCTCAGAAGGAATATCAGGAATTGGCTAAAAAAACCGTTCCAAAGCGCAAAGTTGTCCCCAATACCATACGGGCATTTTTAGCAGGCGGTTTGATCTGCACATTTTCGCAGGGGCTGCAGGAAATATTTATACATTTTTTTCATTTTGAGAAATCACAGGCGGGTAACCCGGGATCTGCCGTACTCATTATGCTATCTGCCCTTCTCACAGGATTGGGAGTTTATGATCATATTTCCCAATGGGCAGGCGCAGGCACAGCCGTACCGATTACCGGCTTTGCCAACAGTATTGCATCGGCAGCCATTGAACATCGAAGCGAAGGTTATGTATTGGGCGTAGGCGGCAATATGTTCAAAATAGCCGGACCGGTCATTGTGTTTGGAACCTTTTCAGCCTTTGTTGTTGCCATTATCAAGTTGACCATCAAAGCGATAGGAGGGATATAATGCTGGTAGGACGGCAATCCTGGAGATTTGACAATCCGCCTGTTATCCTGGCTTCTGCAGCAATAGGCGGTCCCTTTGAATCCAAATCCCCTCTGGCAGATGATTTTGATGCGTTTCATGATGATATCTGGCTGAAGCAGAACAGCTTTGAAAAGGCAGAAGTCAAATTGTTGGAGCATGCCTGCCAAAAAGTGCTGGAAAAAGCCGGATTGCAGAGTCAGGATATTAATTTTCTGATAAGCGGTGATTTGGATAATCAAATTACAGCCAGCAGTTTTGCTGCAAGATCCCTGGCTATTCCCTATATAGGAATGTTTGGAGCCTGTTCCACTTCCATGGAGGGGCTGGCGGTCGCCAGCAAACTGCTGGACAATGGCGGTGCCAATTACATTCTTACGGCTACGGCAAGTCATAATGCAGCTACGGAAAAACAATTCCGTTATCCGACGGAATACGGCGCCCAAAAACCTCCTACTTCACAATGGACGGTAACGGGAGCTGGTGCGGCAATCCTTGGGAAAGAAGGCAATGGACCGAGAGTCACATCGGCAACCATCGGCCATGTTGTGGATATGGGCGTAAAGGATCCATTCAATATGGGAGAAGCAATGGCTCCTGCTGCAGTGGATACCATAGAAACCCATTTGAAGGAGATGAATATCGAACCGGACTATTACGACCTGATCGCAACAGGCGATCTTGGATTTACCGGCTATGCCATTGCCAACAAACTCTTTCAGAAACATGGAATCCAATTACGGGAAGGTTTGTATACGGACTGCGGGATGCTGATTTACGGGAAAAATCCCAAAGTGTTTTCAGGCGGAAGCGGCTGTGCCTGCAGTGCAACCGTTACTTACGGAAACTTATTGAACCGGATGAGGCGGGGGGAACTGAAAAGAATGTTGATCGCCGCAACGGGCGCCCTCCTGTCGCCTTTGTCCTATCAGCAGAAGCAAAGCATACCGTGTATTTCTCATGCGGTATCGATCGAGTCTATACAGTAAAGGAGATTGGAAATGAAACAATATTTATGGGCTTTCCTGGTAGGCGGAGGAATTTGTGCGGTAGGCCAGATTATGATGGATCTATTTCACATGACTCCGGCGCACACCATGACGGCATTGGTGGTTGCCGGTGCTGTTCTTGGAGGCCTTGGCCTGTATGATCCTCTGGTGGAATTTGCCGGTGCAGGGGCCACAACCCCTATCTGCAGCTTTGGAAATTCCCTGCTTAAGGGAGCCATGGCAGAAGCGGAAAGGGATGGCATCATAGGCGTTCTGACCGGGATATTTGAAATAACAAGCGCCGGAATCTCTGCCGCGATTATTTTTGGCTTTATTGCATCACTGATCTTTCATCCGAAGGGATAAAAAGATGGGAAAACTCAATAAAGAAGAGAAAAGGCTGCACTCCAGCCTTTTTTTAATGCTTTCAAAATGGTGCCTCGGGGCGGAATTGAACCACCGACACATAGATTTTCAGTCTACTGCTCTACCGACTGAGCTACCGAGGCAATGGTGGGCCTTCAGGGACTTGAACCCCGGACCGACCGGTTATGAGCCGGTTGCTCTGACCAACTGAGCTAAAGGCCCATGGTAAAAATGGTGACCCCTAGGAGATTTGAACTCCTGTTACCGCCGTGAAAGGGCGATGTCTTAACCGCTTGACCAAGGGGTCCAATGGTCGGGGCGACAGGATTCGAACCTGCGACCCCCTGGTCCCAAACCAGGTGCGCTACCAAACTGCGCTACGCCCCGCTGCACTTCTCGGATGACCTACAATAATATACAGCATTTCATTCATACTGTCAACCATTTCTTCTTCCCATCTTCCCATTTTCATTTATTGTGTTATAATACACAGTGTAACATGATGAATGGTGTTGCAAAAAGGGTTAATTGACAAGATAAGGAGTGAATCCTATGGATATCCTGCAAGAATGGAAGGAACAGGACAATTCCTGGAACATCTCTCTTTCCGGAGAGATCGATATTTATAATGCACCCGAGCTGAAATCAAAACTGCTGGGCCTGCTGGAACAAAAAAAAGGAGATATACGGATTGACTGCAAAGATCTGAAGTATATCGACAGTACCGGGCTGGGAGTGCTGATCAGTGCACTACGCCACGTTAAGGATTATGACGGAAACATTACAATCCGGAATCTGAAGCCGTATATTCAAAAGATATTCCGAATCACCGGGTTGGACAAGGTATTTATGATTGAGGCACAGGAGTGAGAAGATGGATGAGATAAATTTAAAACTGCCGGCAAAGCCGGAGTATATATCCGTTGCCAGATTAACCACCTCCGCCATTGCCAACCGGCTGGATTTCCGTGTGGATGAGATCGAAGACCTGAAAGTGTCTGTCTCGGAAGCGGGTATCTATCTGATGAACCAGATTTCCGGGGTTACTTTCCTGACGTTCGATTTCCTGATCCATGAGGATCGTCACAGTATGACAGTTCATGTAAAGGCCATCGATGGAGTCGGCAACAAGAATTCCATGGGAAAGGAAACTGAACTCAGTCTGTTCATTATCGAGTCGGTTACAGACCATGTAAAAAAAGATATGGATCAGGGAGTAATAAGAGGCTTTTCAATTTATAAAACAGGTGGGGGAAGTCTTGAATGAAAGATAATGCCGAAGCCCGGAAGAAGGAGGAACAGGATGACCTCTTGCTGGCTGAATACTGCAAAACACGGGACATTGATCTGCGAAATGAACTTGCCGGCAGATACTTGTATATTGCTGAGATTCTCTCAAAGAAATTCTCCAACAGAGGCCTCGAATATGACGATTTGTATCAGGTCGCATCCCTTGCCTTGCTAAAGGCCCTGGAACGATATGATATTACAAAGGGATACAAGTTTTCCAGCTTTGCCACCCCTACCATCGTAGGAGAAATCAAGAATTACTTCCGGGATAAAAGCCGGATTATCCGACTGCCACGGAAAGAAAGCGAGCTTGTCAAAAAAATAGAAAGTGCCAGGACATACCTGTCCAACCAGCTGGGTCATTCCCCAACCCCTACGGAGATCGGCGAATATCTGGGCATTACTTCTGAAAAGGTTCTGGAGCTGATGGAGTCCAATTACGAGACAAAAACAGCTTCCCTGGATTATTATATTGACACAGAGGGGGAAAACGACCTCATGTCGATGATTGGACAGGAAGAAAAAGAATATCGCCGGATAGAGGACAAGGATTTTATAGACCGGGTGATGGAGACGCTGGACGATAAGGAAAGAGAGATCATCACAGAACGCTTTTATGATGGAAAGAGCCAGAGGGAAATAGCAGAGGAGATGGGTGTTTCCCAAATGTATATTTCCAGGATGGAGCGCAGAATACTGGAACGTTTCCGCAGGTATTTGAAGAAAGACAGTTAGAACAGGTGCCTGTCTGTTTCATAGCAAGGGAAAGAGGGTAAAATAATAATTGCAGCTTTGAAAATTGGGAGGCAATCCTGTGGGCATTTTGTTCTGTGAAAGAATTACCGGATGTGATTCAGATTGTATAAGAGCCATGATTCGCAAAATGATGAATTGCATCAAAGCCTGGAAAAGTTTGTCGGACGAAGAGGAATACGAGTTTTGTCTTATATTGAACGAGTTGATTGCCAACGGGACGGTTCACGGCAATAGAAGGCTTTGTGACAAGACCATTACTGTTCGGATCGAAGCCGTCGATTCCGACACAATTGAAATCACAATCCAGGATGAAGGGACAGGATTTGATTATCGGCGTTTTTTCCGGGAAGGGTATCCCTGTGATATGAATCCCTATTCGGAGCGGGGACGTGGATTGAAACTGATCCGGGCAATTTGTGATGATATCATGTTCAATCAGACCGGAAATCAAATCCGAATCTTGAAGGTCGTAAAAAAGAATGCTGAAAAGTAAATGAATTTAATAAAAGTTAAGCTTTTTTTGTATTACAGAAGGATTTTCTTGTTTTGAAGAGAATTATATACCTTAGTAAAGTAAAAAATCTGGAAGGATTGTGTTTATGGCAGCATTCTTGGTGATTGGTCGGCGCAAGGTAAAGTTCCGATTTTTTGTCTTCCTGGCATTGCTGCTTTCAACAACTTTCTGTATTTATATGTTTTTGGCAAAGAAGGGGCCCCCGATTGCTTCCGCCTATACAGCTGTGAATCATGGTGAAATCAGCATGACATACCGCAGTCCTGCGATTATTGTACGGAAAGAATCCCTCTACACTGCTCCCTCCTATGGAAAAGCGGTACCTCTTGCAGCAGACGGTGCTGCCGTTCAGAAGGACCAGCCGGTGGCTGTATTGTATAAGGAAAGCTACGATTCAGATAAGGAAGGACAGCTTTACACCATTCAGGAGAAAATCACTCAGTATCAACAGAATCAACTGCCTGGCCAGGTTCTGGATGGTGATGTGGAAAAGCTGAAGACAGATATCAATACATTGGTTCTGAGTGTTCAGGAAATAATTCGGAAGAACGATTGGGATTCCATGGCGCAGAAAGAGAATCAGCTTCGTACCCTGCTGACGCAGAAGCAAAAACTGTTGGATCTGCGAGCAAAGCCGGATTCTTATCTGAAAGAGCTCTATAATGAGGAAGCAGATATCAGGCGACAAATGAAAGACTGGACGGTTTCCGTTCAGGCGCCGGAGTCCGGATTGATCAGCTTTCAACTGGATGGATACGAAAACATCCTGGGTATCGATACAGCGGATCGGCTGACGAAGGCGGATTTCAAGCAGATACTGGAGCAGCCTTCTCCGGAAGAAAAAAATAAGAAAGGGAAAGAAGCAAAAGCACAGCAGCCTTTTTTCAGAATAGTGGACCCTCATAGTAAATGGTACGCTATTGTTCCAACCGGGAATAAGGAACTTTACCTTAACAAAGGGGAAGAAATACAGGTATCCCTGGGAGGGGATGATCCTATGCCTGCAAAAATCCATCAGGTCCACAGGGAAAAAGGCAATTCCTTTTTTACAATGGAGTTTTCAGCCGGGGTGGAGAAAGTCATGAATAAGCGAATTCTACCCATTCAGATTCAGAAATCGGCCGAAGGTCTATGCGTTCCGGAAAAAGCCCTGATGGTTCATGCCGGGAAACGGGGTGTCTTTTTAAAGAATGGAAGTGAGAACCTTTTTGTCGAGGTAACTGTTCGGGCTTTGTCTCATGGACAAGCTGTTGTGGAGTCCGTTTCGGATAATCTGGTTCTGAAGCTCCATGACCAGGTGATGTCGGGCAGAGGACGGGAGTGATGTTATGGATATAGAACAAAATATCAATCGGATCCATCAGAAAATCGATGCGGCTCTCCGCAAAGCCAACCGGGCAAACGAAAATGTAACCCTGGTTGGCGCGACAAAGACTGTGGATCCAGAGACGATACAAGAGGCGATTTCCTATGGCTTACAAGACATTGGAGAGAACCGTGTCCAGGAGATGATGGCAAAATACGATCGGATCAACGGTGCAAAATGGCACATCATAGGTACTTTGCAGCGTAACAAGGTGAAGTATGTCATTGACAAGGTGGCTATGATCCAGTCTCTGGCAAGCCTGCCACTCGCCCGTGAGATTAACCATCGCGCACAGAAAATCGGCAGAGTTATGCCGGTTTTGGTTCAGGTGAATCCGGCCAACGAGAAAAGTAAATCCGGTCTTCCCACGGAAGAGGTTGCTCCTTTCATCGAGTCCATATTCAACCTGAAAAATATAAAAGTGATGGGCCTGATGATGATCGCTCCTTATGCGGAGAATCCGGAATCCGTGAGACCCTATTTTTCCATAACGAAACAATTGTTTGATGAGGTAAGGCAATGCCATTATCCGCATACCGATATGCAATACCTCTCCATGGGTATGTCCAACGATTTTGAAACAGCGATTGAGGAAGGATCCAATATGGTACGCATCGGTACCGCTTTATTTGGGAAAAGGAGGACAAAGGAATGGCAGGAAAATTCATGAACAGGTTTTTAAACTTTATCGGCTTGGAAGAGGATATCATAGAAGAGCCGGAGGAGGAAATGGCAGGGGAATCCCAGGAACCCTCCAGGGAAGATTTGATTGAGCCTACGTTTCAGTCAAAAAACAAGAAAGGCAAGGTAGTGAATATTCATCAGTCGTCTTATGTTAAAGTAGTGGTCTATCAGGCACTGACTTACGATGACACTCAGAATATCGTTGATAATCTCAAGAATCGGAAACCCATCATCGTGAATCTGGATTCCCTGGAACAGGAACTGGCCCAAAGGGTTCTGGATTTCATGAGTGGAGCAGTCTATGCGCTGGATGGCACAATCCAAAAAGTTTCAAAAAGTATTTTTGTTCTGGTTCCCAGCAATATTGATATCGTAGGAAATATTCCGGAGGATTTCAAGGGGAAAAGCTTTTATACACTTGGTACCAGCGCAGATAAGGAATAGGAGACCACAGACTTGGCGCGTCTGTTCATAGCTTCCCTTCTGAGAAGAATTGGGTTCTTTTCCGATATCCGGTTATGCTCATCCTTACCCAGTCTGCTTCTTTGTTCTTTATACGCCCGGAGGATCGGGAATTCAGGGCCGTGAAGCTGCTTACCAGAATAACAATACGATAAACGGCCCTTTCCGGCGGTTGGCAGACCGTTCCTTGCCATTTGAAAATTCTTAACATATTGAAAGGGAGGAAGAATTCTTATGCCACTGACACCGATGGATATTCACAACAAGGAATTTTCCAGAAAATTCAGAGGGTATCAAGAAGATGAAGTTGACGAATTTCTGGATGCCGTTGTGGGTGAATTTGAAAAGCTTCATAAGGAGAATATAGACCTGAAGGATAGGATTCATGCATTGGAGGATCAGATCAGTCAATATAAAACCATGGAGCATACTTTAAAGGACACCCTGGTAACCGCACAGAAGACAGCGGATGAGGTAACGGCGCTTGCACGGAAAAAAGCCGGGATGATACAAAAGGATGCGGAAGATCAGGCACATCACATAGTGGAAAGTGCCAATAACCAGGTGATTGAGATCCGAAAGGAATATCAGGAAGCTCAAAAGCAAATGAAGCTTTTCCAGTCCAAATATCGTTCTTTGCTGGAGACGCAGATCGAACTGATCTCCAATGATGTTGCGGCAGCAGACGATCCAAAGCCACCTGAAACAAAAGAATAGCAATTTTCCAGGGAGGACATACTGAAATATGTCCTTTTATTTTTTCATTGTTGCCGGATGCAAAGGCTTTTGGTATCCGGCAGCTTCAGGAGTGATGGATATGAAAAACAACGAGCAAAATTATCTGAAAGACAAGCTTCAAAAAAAGACGGAGCATCAGAAGGAAGCTTTAATGCTGCACAGGGAACTTGGACTGGAAGATTCCCTGAGAGAATTATCAAAGGAATTGTCTTACTATGATAACCATCCGGCTGACATTGGCAGTGAGACCTATGAACAGGAAAAGCAATTTGCTCTGGACAGACATTCCGCCCGACAAATCAATGAAGTAAATGCCGCCATAAAGCGAATGGAGAAAGGGACGTATGGGTTCTGCGAATCCTGCGGCAGGGAAATCAGCTTTGAGAGACTGGATGCCATCCCGGAAACCAAGCTATGCATGGAATGCGAAGAGCAACGCAGGACAGAAATCAGGAAGGAGGAATGGAGCCGAAAGGCAGAACAAATCTCCCAGGAGCCTCCGATTCCACAGCTTTCGTCCGGAAATCAAAGCGCTTCCTATGACGGGGAGGACGCTTTGAAGGATACACAGGCTTATGGCAGCTCAAGCGGCCCACAGGATGTTGCCACAAACAGCCCTGTGGACTATAGGCACACCTGGTCCGAGAATCAGGAAGATCAGGGATATGTGGAAGAGGTGGACCGCATCAGCAATGAAGCTTATCGGCAGCAGTTACCGGATAGCAGGGATAATGATCCGGATCCATCCATAAAACCGGCAAAAGAAAAAATGGTTCCGAAAAAAAGGCCGGTGAAAAAGAAGTAAAGCGATAGATGGAGAATGTCTGGGGAAGCCTCCTTATGGTATAATAAGCGGGTACCAAATAAAAAGGAGGCTCTTCATGCTGGAAATATTTATTATTCTCTTTCTTACAGCAGCGGATCGAATCACAAAATATCTGGCAGTTCATTACCTGAAGCCACTTCAGACCGTCCCCATTTGGAAAGGGGTTTTCAGCCTGACTTATGTGGAAAACCGGGGCGCGGCCTTTGGAATTCTGCAAAATAAGAGGTGGTTCCTGGTAGCTTTACCATTGGTGATTATCGCAGCAATTATCATTTATCTGGTCACACATCGGGAGGACAGTCTGCTGAGCAAAATCTGCCTTGCTGTTATTCTGGCCGGTGCCATCGGAAATTTACTGGACCGTATCCTTTTTGGTTATGTGGTGGATATGTTTCAGCTTGTTTTTATTGATTTTCCGGTGTTTAACGTAGCGGATACCGCAGTGGTATGCGGTACGATTCTGCTTGCCATTCAGATACTTTTTATGGATGCATCCAAATCGTAAAAGGAGGTGATGGAATGGAGAGGATTCATTTAATTCCCACCTCGGAAGATCGTGGGCGGAGACTGGATCAATATCTTGCTGAGAAACTGCCGCAGTATTCCAGAAGCCATTTTCAGAAATTCATCCGGAATGGCCTGCTTACCGTGGGAGCAGAACCTGTCAAGGCAAATTACCGTATCCGGGCAGGAGAACAGATTGTTGTTTCCCTGCCCCCTCCGAAGGAAATGAGAATTGCACCGGAAAATATAGATCTGAACATTGTTTATGAGGATGAGGATATTGCTGTCATCAACAAGCCTCAGGGTATGGTGGTCCATCCTGCTCCCGGCCATGAATCCGGGACTCTGGTCAATGCTCTGTTGTATCATTACGACGAATTATCCGATCTCAACGGGAAATTCCGACCCGGGATTGTTCATCGGATTGATAAGGATACCTCCGGACTTCTTGTGATAGCAAAAAACAACTTTGCTCACAGCAGACTGGCAGAGCAATTGCAGAAAAAAGAAGTCAGCAGACAATACCTGGCTCTTGCCGAGGATAATATCAAACAGGATTCCGGTACTATTTGTGCCCCCATAGGTCGGAATCCGGCCAATCGAAAGAAAATGGCGGTTGTCGCATCAGGGCGAAATGCAGTGACCCACTTTCGGGTCCTGGAACGATTTGGTTTCTGTACCTATCTGGAATGTAAGCTGGAAACCGGCAGGACTCATCAGATACGGGTTCATCTCCAGCATATTGGCCATCCTGTTATAGGAGATCCGTTATATGGAAGGCATCATCAGAAGTTTTCCCTGGACGGTCAGGCCCTTCATGCAGCCCGATTATCTTTGATTCATCCCCGAACGGGGGAGTATATGGAGTTTTCGGCACCTCTTCCGGAATATTTTGAAAAGCTGCTGAAAATATTGCGGCAGCAATAAAAAATTT
>DHDO01000071.1:13607-19351 GCA_002399435.1 Firmicutes bacterium UBA4874 | reverse complement strand
GCAATAAAAAATTTTTAGCGGGTACTGGACAGGATTCAAACAATATGGTATACTTGGCAAAGTAAAAAATTTAGCAAAGACCTTTAACACGGTTCCGTGAGACCGCAAGGTGCTGGCAGAAATGATTCATAAAAGTACGGAATGGCGCCTTGCGGATTGGTAAGGTGCTTTATTTATGGCAAATTTCAGCAGCAGAAAGGGGAAGATACCATGTCGGCTGAAAAAGCACAAATTATGGACGAAGCAGCTATGAACAGAGCTTTGTCCCGAATTGCCCATGAGATCATAGAAAAGAACAAGGGCATTGCTGATATCGTTCTGATCGGAATCCGACGCAGGGGAGTTCCACTGGCTCACCAGCTGGCAGACAGAATCCTGGAGTTTGAAAGACAGGACGTACCGGTAGGCATTCTGGACATTACGCTGTACCGGGATGATCTGTCTGCCTTGTCCGAGCAGCCCGTCGTCAACAGTACGGATGTTCCGTTTTCCATTACCGATAAGACTGTGGTAATGGTGGATGATGTCCTTTACACCGGCCGGACCGCCAGAGCAGCTATGGATGCACTGATTGATCTGGGCAGGCCGACGGCAATTCAATTTGCTGCATTCATCGACAGAGGCCATCGTGAGCTTCCAATCCGCCCGGATTATGTGGGAAAAAACGTGCCTACCTCCAGAAACGAGATCGTACAGGTACAAGTAGCAGAGTTTGATGGCGACAACCGTGTGGTCATCACGGAATAAAATCAATTATTCCACAAAGCAAGAAAAGAGAGTCCCTTAAAGACAGTCCTGCGAGGCTGACAAGGGCAAACGGTTCAAGTGAACCATTGTGCCTTGACAGTGGACGTCAAGGCATTTTTTATGGCCATTTCACAGGCTGAAATGGCCAGGCAGGGAAGACTATAATTATCAGGAGGCTTTTTATGAGTAATCATTCAAAAACCATCAGTTATTTACCGGACGAACGACCCCCCTTATGGAAACTGCTTCTCTACGCACTGCAGCAGGTCATCGTCATGTTCCCGGCAACGGTAGCCGTAGCAATCATTACCGGCTTTCACATCTCCACCACTATTTTCGCCAGCGGATTGGCAACCATATGCTTCCTGCTGATAACCGGAAGGAAGATTCCTCTTTATTACGGATCCAGTTTTTCCTATGTTGCTGCCATCAGCGGTCTGATGAGCTCAGAAGCTCTCTCTGGTTATGTACTCGATGAAAAGATTGCAGTAGCCCAGTTTGGCATTGTCCTGTCGGGATTTATTTCCATAGCGGCAGGTTTGATTGTCAATCGCTTCGGCAGGGATTCCATCGAAAAAATCCTACCTGCCACAGTAACCGGCCCCATTGCGATGATTATTGGCTTAACCCTGGCAGGGAATGCGTTGAAGGACGCTGCATCCATTTCCGTGGATGCCCTGGGCACCATCCGGGTGGCAAAGTCTCAAATCGCCACTGCCACCAACCTGGCATGGATCGTTTCCCTTGTGACATTGATTTCAACCATCCTGTTTTCCGTCTATCTGAAAGGAATATGGGGCCAGCTTCCCCTGATTCTGGGCCCAGTGCTGGGGTGTCTGACTGCAGGAATCATTCAGTGGACCACTGGCATCAATTTATTTAAAACCCTGCCGGCTGGAGAAATTGGAAAAGGAATCTTCTCCCTGCCCATTTTCACCCTGCCGAAACCAAACTGGATGGCGGTTGCAGCAATTATGCCCATTGCCATTGCCACCATACCGGAATCCACGGCTCATATTTATCAGCTTGATATTTATGTAAACAACCTGGCCAGGGAGAAGCACAGCAAAAAGAAATACAATCTGGCAGATATGCTTGGACGGAACCTTATCGGGGATGGAATCGGTGATATGGTTTCCGGCTTCATAGGCGGCCCGGCCGGCACAAACTATGGCGAGAACATCAGTACTATGGCTATCAGCAAGGTGTTTTCCGTCCCGGTCCTGATCGCCGCATCAGTCCTGGCCATGATTATTTCCTGCTTTACCCCATTGATCAATGCAATCTATTCCATTCCCACCACAGTGATTGGCGGCCTGGAAATCTACCTGTTTGGTACCATTGCAGCACAGGGAGTAGCCATTATGGTGGAAAAAAAGGTCGATCTGTTCTGTTCGCGGAACATTGCAGTGATCGCTGTCATAATGGTTATCGGCATTGGCGGCCAATATGCCTTTGGAGGCAACATTCCGTTCTTTGGAGCGGAGATTCCCTGTGTGGCCGGAGCCTCCATATTCGGCATTGTGATGAACTTCATTCTAAATATCGGAAGCAAAAAAGAACAAAGTGTATAAAATCCTCAGAGCTTCTTCATTCTCTTCACTCTTTCTTCCGACGGAGTGACATAAATGGTTTGATACTGCTCATAGATCACCATCCCCGGCTTTGCTCCACCCGGCTTTTTTACATGTTTTCTGGGGCAGTAATCCACGGGTACATTGGCAGAAGTCCTGCCCTTGCTGTAATAGGCTGCCAGGTTGGCAGCTTCCTCCAAAGTGGTATCCGGAACCGGACGCCCTGCTGTCTTGACAATAACATGGGATCCGGGTATGACCTTGGTATGCAGCCAGAGATCCTTTGCAGCGGCTGTTTTCAGGGTGAGATGGTCATTCTGCATATTGTTTTTGCCTACAAATATTTCATAGCCATCCGAGGACAGATAATGATGGGGAAGGGAAACCGCATGCCGCTGCGGCTTCTTTTTTCCGGAGTCCCTCCGAAGATACCCTTCCCGTGTCAGCTCCTCCCGGATAGCTGATATATCCGCCTCATCGGAGCACATGGACAAATGCTCTGCCAGGCTTTCCAGATAGGTGATTTCCTCCCGGGTTTCCTTTCGGAACTTCGCTTGCTTTAAAACGACTGTCCTGGACTTGCTATACTTTTTAAAGTAGGCCTGGGCATTCTGGGAAGGTGTTTTGGCAGGATCCATGGGAATCCGTACAGTTTTTCCCTCTGGGTCATGGTAGTTTTCCAGTGTTACCTCCCTTTCACCGGGGGATATCCTGTAAATGTTGGAGGTGATCAACTCCCCGTATAATCGATAAACTCCGCTGTCCTGTGCCTTTTCGATTTCCGCCGACTCCATAGCCAGTTTTTTCGTGCAGCGATCCATGTTATTCCGGATTACCTTGCGAAGATGGGAAGTCCGCTGCTGGATTCGTTCCATACGGTCCCGGGTGGCAAAATAGTCATCCAGCGCATCAGAAAAGGATGGATAGGATTTCATCTGTCCGGAGGGATAAATACCATAGGAAAACGGCAGGATATCCTTTGGCTTGTTCTGCTCCCCCAGCACGAGGATCGGCTGAAACAAGCCTTCCCGGATCTTTGAAAAAAAGTCTGTAAAGGCAGAGGCAATCCTTTCCGCGCAGTCTGCCTGCTGCCCGCCGGATTCACAGGCTGCCATGCGGCAGATCTCTTCCGCCGTGGTTCGGGAGATCCCGGTAAAGTGATCTGCCAAAATCCGTTCCGGCGGGATATTGTGATTTTGCGAGGTCAGCAAGGACAGAACCTGCTCCCTGCCTGCCCCGCGGGGATCGGATTTTCCCTGGGAAGGCGGATCCGTATAATATTTTCCGGGCAGTACTTCTCTTACCCGGCTGATATTTTTGCTGACGTGTTTGACACTGTCCAGTATCTTTCCATCCTGATCCGTGAAGATAATATTGCTATGTCTTCCCATGATCTCTATGATCAATTTCTTCTTTGTCCAATCTCCCATTTCATCCAGACTTTCAAAATGAAGGATCAGGATTCTGTCCAATCCCGGTTGCGAAATCGACAGAAGTCTTCCGCCAATCAGATGCTTTCGAAGCACCATGCAGAACATAGGGGGAGAAAGTGGGTTTGCTTTATCCTGACAGGTTAGATGAATCCTGGGATGACTGGAGCTGGCAGACAGCAACAATCTGTAATTCTGACCATTATTTCGAATCAAAATATGTATTTCATCCTTTTCCGGCTGATAAATCCGGTCAATGCGTCCATTTTCCAGGACGGACTGTAACTCTCCTGCCAGTCCACTCAGCAGAACACCATCCAGTGACATTTCGATTCCTCCTGCGTTTTCCATTGGATATTGCTATTCTTATCCATGAATTCTTTTTTATCCTGATTTCTTGCCATGTGTATTATACACCAGTTTGCCGGGGAGGAACAGAATAGGAAGATCATTTTCAAAACAGTGTGTCCTGTTTGGGTCAAATATGATAGAATAATTTCAGTATGAAATGGTTTTAAGGATACATACAACCTCTGCTTGCCTAATATAGATAGTATTAAGATAAGACAAGGGGGGAGATCGCTTTGCAAAAAAAAGTCTGGTTCCTGACTGCAATGCTGTTGATTCTTACATTGGTATTTGCCAGTTGCAACCAAAAGAAAGAGGGAAAGGGAAATACCAAAGACATTCCAACGGCAACAGACGAACAAACAGGCAAAAAGAGCGAGGTAAAGAACGAAAAGGACGAAGGAACGAATGGGCTGACCCGGGAAACCGTCGTTTACTATCAGGATGATGCGGGATATTTGGTTCCTGTTATGCGTAAGATACCATGGGTGGAGGGAATTGCAAAGGCTACCCTGAACGTTATGACGGATACCCCGGAGCAGCAGGAGGACCTGATGATGATGGGCCTAAAGCCCCTGCTTCCTGCGGATGCCAAGGTGCTGGGCATGTCCATCAAGGATCGCGTTGCCACGCTGGATCTGAATCACGCGGCTTTGGATTGCAAGGATGCAGCGGCAGAGAATAATAGGATTCAGGGCATCGTTTTGACCCTGTCAGGATTTTCCACCATTGATAAGGTACAGTTTCTCTTTGACGGGAAGGTCGTTGACACCATGGAGCATGGAACAAAAGTAAAGAATCCCATTGGCCCATCGGATGTCAATGTTGAGATGTCGGACGATGCCAAGGCTCAGGGAGCAAAGGTAACTGTGTTCTACCAAAGCACCTCCCCCAGCCAATATGATTATTTGATTCCGGTGACGAGAATCACATCATCCGAAAATTCGACACTGGAAACTGCAATTAAGGAACTGCTGAAAGGACCAAAGGATCACGACAATATGACCATTGATATTCCTCCGGATACCAAACTTCTGGGAGTTCAGATGGAGAAGGGAACAACCTATCTGAACTTCAGTAAGGAGTTCAAGGATCTGGCAAATTCCAAGGACAGTGAAGCCATGGTAATGAAAGCAATAAAAATGGCAGCCATGCAGTTCCCGGAAGTGAAGCAGGTGAAGGTCCTTGTGGAAGGAAAGAATTATGCGGGGAGTGCTCCACTGGACAGCACACCGGTATTTGCAAACGAATATGAATAACAGGACCAGGCTCAGACCGTCGGAAAATGGCTGTCTGAGCTTTGTTCCATCATTACATCACAAGGGAGAAAAGATATGAGACCAGACGGAAGAGCCAACAATGAAATGAGACCGATCCAAATCACACCGGACTTTATCTGTCATGCAAATGGTTCGGTATTAATCGAGTGCGGAAGGACCAGGGTTATCTGCACAGCCATGGTGGAGGATAAGGTGCCTCCCTTCTTGAGAGGAAGCGGAAAAGGCTGGATTACCGGGGAATATGCCATGATCCCCGCGTCCACCCAGGTACGTAAGGTCCGGGAATCAAGAAGAGGCAGAGTAGAGGGAAGAACCCAGGAGATTCAAAGACTGATCGGCCGGACCCTTCGTTCCGTCGTTGAATT
>DHDO01000071.1:9310-13410 GCA_002399435.1 Firmicutes bacterium UBA4874 | reverse complement strand
ACCCGAACGGCTTCCATTACTGGTAGCTTTATAGCTTTGGTATACTGTATCCAGTGGATGATGGAGCAGGGAATGCTGAAGAAAAGTCCGATTCAAAGCTATGTCGCGGCCGTCAGCGTGGGCATTCATGACGGGAATCGGATATTGGATCTGTGCTATGATGAGGACTCCCATGCCAAGGTGGATATGAATATTGTTATGACGGACAAAGGGGAATTCGTAGAGGTTCAGGGAACCGGAGAGAAATGCCCATTCAGTCGGGAAGACCTGCTGGAGCTTTTGCAGATGGGTCAGAACGGCACGGAAGAATTGATCGAAATACAAAAAAAGACTTTGGGGGATCTCTGCAGATTGGTGGGAGACCGGTCATGAAAAAGGAAAAACTGCTGATCGCCAGCAATAATGCGGGAAAGGTAAAGGAATTCCGGAGCTTGTTTTCCAAATTGGGGTTTGAAGTCCTGTCCCTGAAAGAAGCAGGCCTGAACATAGTGGTGGAAGAGGACCAATCTGACTTTGCAGGAAACTCCTACAAGAAAGCCAGTGAAATCAGCAAAAGAACCGGTGAAATCACTCTGGCAGACGATTCCGGCCTGGAGGTGGAGTCTTTGGGGGGACAACCCGGAGTTTATTCTGCAAGGTTCGCCGGTGAAAATGCCACAGATCAGCAAAACAACAGGAAACTCCTTGCCAGGATGAAGCAGGTACCGGAAGAGAAAAGGAAAGCCTGCTTTCACTGTGTACTCACCCTGTATTACCCAAATGGAAGGTATCTGCAGACAGAAGGCCGATGTCCCGGAAAGATTGGACTTTTTCCGTCCGGAGATGGGGGCTTCGGCTACGATCCTCTTTTCCTGCCGGACAGATATCACAATAAAACCATGGCAGAATTATCTTTGGAAGAAAAAAACCGGATAAGCCACAGAGCCATTGCCCTACAGGCCATGATTGCTCTCCTGCGTGAGCAGGGAAGGGGAGACTGATTTATTTTTGGGCTTGACGAAACCAGGATGTTGCGCTATACTATTTTTGTTGTCCAGGCTGGGAACGGGCAAGATGATTACATAAGGGCGAGATGGTTTACATAGAATTCCAGCAAGTTTTTGTTGACATCAATGGCTAAATATGATAACATTTTGATTTGTCAGCATGAAGTGCGGGTGTAGTTCAATGGTAGAATTCCAGCCTTCCAAGCTGGTTGTGTGGGTTCGATTCCCATCACCCGCTCCATTATGCGCCTGTAGCTCAGCTGGATAGAGCAACGGACTTCTAATCCGTAGGCCAGGGGTTCGAATCCCTTCAGGCGCACCAGTCATTGGGATCATTTATTATGGTGGGTGTAGTTCAGCTGGTTAGAGCGCCAGATTGTGGCTCTGGAGGTCGTGGGTTCGAATCCCACCACTCACCCCATTAAAGTGATGTCTGCTGATATTATTTTGGGGCGTAGCCAAGACGGTAAGGCACGGGACTTTGACTCCCGGATTCGTAGGTTCGAGTCCTGCCGCCCCAGCCATATGACCCATTAGCTCAGTCGGCAGAGCACTTGACTTTTAATCAAGGTGTCCGGCGTTCGAATCGCCGATGGGTCACCAGAAGGAAAGTAAGTGTGAAACCTAACCGACGGCCGGGAGTATGCGGGCGTGGCGGAATTGGCAGACGCGCTAGACTTAGGATCTAGTGCCTTATGGCGTGAGAGTTCAAGTCTCTCCGTCCGCACCAATCCGTACTTGCTATTTTTCACGAGATACGCTATAATGGCTGATGTTCCTGAAAATAAGCGGGAGTGGCTCAGTGGTAGAGCATCGCCTTGCCATGGCGAATGTCGCGAGTTCGAATCTCGTCTTCCGCTCCATTGTTTGCGCCCATAGCTCAGCTGGATAGAGTGACAGACTTCGAATCTGGAGGTCGTAGGTTCGAATCCTACTGGGCGCACCAGGTTTTGGCTTTGTTTCAGATTTCATCAGTTTCATATGGACCATTAGCTCAGTTGGCAGAGCACCTGACTCTTAATCAGGGTGTCCAGGGTTCGAGTCCCTGATGGTCCACCATAGATGGCTCTAAGGATTCCGGGTTTTCGGAATTCTTTTTTTATGCCCAAAAAGGTCATTTGGTCGCCAATTGGTCGCCACAAATAAAACCACTCTATACATTATGTACACGAGAACCGTCGTTTTTGGCCAATAGGGTAGTTTCCAAAGTATCAGCGGCTACTCTATTTTTACTTTTGATTGCCCCGGTATAGATATCCAATGTAGTGGACTTTTTAGCATGACCCATATTTTTGGAAACAGTGGCTATGTCAACTCCATTACTGATCAATAGAGACCATCCCATTGCGTAAACAATCTGGGATGGTCAAACCATTCTGGTCGCCATTGGTCGCCACACTTCAATATCTGTTCATTTTGCCATGCTCTATACTTTTGTAATAAAGCCATTACCTCAGCCGGAACGATATTAGTACGTATTGCGTTTGGTGTTTTTTGGATCATCAGTATAGATGCCAACCGTTTCTAAATATTCGCTTTCCCGCCGAACTGAAATTTGGCCAGTTTCAAAATCAATATCCGGCCATTCAAGCCCCAAAATTTCCGATGAGGACGAAACCATCAAATTTTTAAATGCACTAGAGGGACCAGACATACCAATAAAAAATCCGGAAATGTTTAAGGACACTCTGGACCAGCGCATGAAGGCCAAGCACAATAACGATACGAGAACGGCAAAGACACTGAAAACGCCATTGAATGTTGTATCAGGAGCAACAGAACAGACCTATAATGATTTGTTTGATCCGAAACAAGCCCGGTCCATGCGAATATCAGGCCAACTTTTTTTAACTGAGTTAGTCGAAGAGTTGGTAGCAAGTTGTACGGTCCGAAATGGCATATCAATTTGATATTTTGACTGAAATTGAAGCGAAAGAAAAGGGCGATGAAATTATAAAAAAATTTTGATAAAGTTGGAAAATCGAATACATACCGATAAAAGGACTGAGGTTAAACTGTAGTCCTTTTATTTTTTTAATATTTTGAATTTCCCCGAAATTAGGGGACAATTTCACAGATGCTATGGTATTATAATATCACAACAGAATAAACCCGTCGCAAGGGACCCGGCTTTGCCGGGTCTTTTGCATATAAACAAAGGCCGGGCATTCCCGGCCCCATGTAATGGACTGATTATTTATTTTCGATATTCCACTTTATCTTTACGTCCCGGAACGCTTCTGGTTCAAAGTGCACTTCCAACTGTTTCCATGTTTTCGGCACTTCGTAAGATATGGACCCCGACAATTTTTTCCCCGGTGCAATCTTACCGTCCATTGTTTTGGTGCCGTCTTTTGCCGTCTGTGCCAATAGACTAAAGTCCGTTGCCGTATCATCCACATAAGCATTGAAGCTGAATAGGGAGCTAATGACCAAATCCTCGTCCGATATGTTCTCAATATCAATATTGACCATTACAAATTCGTTCCCGTCCGCCGGTTTGTTAAATGCGTTCCCCACTGGTTTTTCAATCCCCGTCACCATTGCTTTAACTTTCTTTGTTTCGGCTGTTTCCCCCACCTTAAAAAACTCTGGAGCTTCTGGTGTTGGCTTAACTGTGTCTTTGCCTTGACTACTTGCCGCCTTTATCGGTTTCTTCGCTTTTTTTGGTTTATCCTCCTCACATCCAGAACCTAGGGCAATGATTAGGATTACAATAATTGTCCAAAACCACCAGCGCTTAAAAATTGTTTTTTTTGGCTTTTTGGCTTTTGATGATTCCGATGTTGTATCTGGTGAATCATATGTATCCACAGAGAACCCCTCCCTTAAAATTATATAGATAGATAGATAATACTACCTTTACAAAATTGTTGCAAGATAGTTTGACAAATAAAGGACCGGGAATTCCCGGTCCAAATGAAAATGACACTATGTTTTTCCATCCACGCCCAAACCGAAGTTCGGGCGACGTCTTAACACTTACTAGTATAACCGCTTTGAATTATTTGTCAGGGTTCGAGTCCCTGATGGTCCACCATAGATGGCTCTAAGGATTCCGGGTTTTCGGAATTCTTTTTTTATGCCCAAAAAGGTCATTTGGTCGCCAATTGG
>DHDO01000071.1:0-9114 GCA_002399435.1 Firmicutes bacterium UBA4874 | reverse complement strand
AATGTAAAATGCGTTTGACAATGCTTTCCATATATTTCATATTATTGTTGTCATATTTGGCCTCAAAACAATGGATACTATATCTGACGAAAAGAGGAGGCGATACAGAAATGTATGGAAAATCGGAAAAAACAGAGCAGCATCTGCAGGGCGTCAAATGCGTGGTAAACTCCTGTTATTATCATAAACCCGGAGATTACTGCCAGGCAGCAGAAATCGAAATACAGCCGCCACACGCACAGAACACCACAGAAACAGACTGTTCCACTTATATTCAGGAATAAGTTTCAGGGAAGGACATGGCTTGCCACGCCCTTCCTTTTTTCTTCTTTCCTTTAATACTTGCTTTCCCTTTAGTACTTGATTTCCTTTTACATTTCACTTGCTTTCCATGTCCGTTGATCTTGAGTTCGCGAAAATTATGGTATAGAATAAATACAATATCAGCTTAGGGTCATGGGGGAGTTCGGAAAGCTTTCTCCATGGGGTATGCCCTATAGGAGGAAAACGAAATAATATGAGACCAACCATTGCACGAATTGATCTGTCGAGACTGAAACATAATATACAGGGCCTGCGATCCCTGATTTCACCGGACACCGAGTTTATGGCGATTGTCAAGGCAAACGCCTATGGCCATGGTGCAAGGGAAATTGCAGCCGGTGCCATTGCAGCCGGTGCCTCCCAATTAGGCGTTGCCCTGCCGGAAGAAGGAGCGGAATTAAGGGAAGCGGGGATTTCCACACCGATCCTGGTCCTGGGGGAAATTGATAAAGAACAATGCGCAACGGTTCTTCAATATGGGCTGACCCAGGCAGTACCGTCCCTTTCCACAGCCCGTTTTCTGAATCAGGCGGCAAAAAAAGCAGGGAAAACAGCAAAGATCCATCTGAAGCTGGATACCGGAATGGGCCGAATTGGTTTTCGGAGCCGGAAGGAGCTGCAGGATGCGGCAGACGAAATGAAAAGCATGAAGAATCTGTCCGTCGAAGGAGCCTTTACCCATTTTGCTTCGGCTGACGAAGAGGATCCTGCCTTTACCCGGGAGCAAATCAAAAAGTTTCGTCTCATGATCCAGTTCCTGCAAAAGAGCGGGTTTCCTCCACGTACGGTTCATGCCTCCAACAGCGCCGGGATTTTCCGGTTTCCGGATGCCAACTACAATCTGGTAAGAGGCGGGATCAGCATGTATGGCTACTCTCCATTTCCGGCTGACGGACGAAAGGAGAAGTTCCGGCTTCTGCCCGTATTACAATGGGAAACCCGGATCGTCCATATGAAAACGGTGGAGGCGGGATGCAGCATCAGCTATGGAAGGACTTACGTTGCGCAGGATACAAGAACAATTGCAACCCTGCCGGTGGGATATGCAGATGGCTACAACCGGCTGCTGAGCAACCGTGGAAGCGTTCTGATCCATGGAAAACGGGCGCCGGTGGTTGGACGGATCTGTATGGATCAGACCATGGTGGACATTACCGACATACCGGGAGTTGTTACAGGAGATCCGGTCATCCTTATTGGAGAACAGGATGGAGAAGCCATTACGGCGGATGACCTGGCAGATTTATGTGGAACCATTTCCTATGAAATCCTGACTTCCATCAGTGAAAGAGTGCCAAGACTTTATATCCATTCTCAGGAAGGCAGGAAATGAGCAAGCAGGAAATCAGGCGAGCCATGGTTTTCGCAAGGAATCGGATTTCAGATAAGGAAAGGCAATCCAGGAGTCAATCCATTGAAAGACATCTGACTGCTCTGGATGCGTATCAAAAGGCAACGATTATCCTGACATACGCAAGTTTTCGCAGTGAAGCAGATACGATGGGTCTGATCCGGACGGCACTGGAGGCAGGCAAACGGGTCGCTGTGCCGGTGTGCTTACCCAATGAAGTACAAATCCTGCCCTGCGAAATAAAAAGTCCTGACGAGCTGACGCCTGGCCATTGGGGAATTCCGGAACCTCCAAAGCATTTGCAGAGGCAGATACGTGTGGAGGAAATCGATCTGGCCGTCATCCCGGGTCTGGCATTTGACCGGCATTTCAACCGATTGGGATACGGTGCCGGTTATTATGACCGTTTTCTTCCGAAAATGCGCGGGGACGCTGCGAAAATCGGGGTTGGTTTTGCCTTTCAACTGGTGGATCAACTGCCGGCGGATCCATTTGACGTACCAATGGATGGAATTATAACGGATTCCGATCGGATCGGGAGGAAATAGCAGGAAAACAGCAGCAATCACCACTGGAAATCCGTCCCGTTTTCGTGTAAAATAGAATGGAATTGAAAAGTTGTTGTTTACAGACAAGAAAAAAGGGGAGAACCTTATATGGGATACGGGAAATTCGGACGGAAACTGCTGGCCACCCATGCGTTGATGACGGTGATACAATTGTTTCTTTATCTGCTGTTATTCAGTATTTTTCCAAAAAACAAGATCTACCAATGGGCCATGGGCCTCTTCTTTATCTTCCTATTCTGGGTGGTGATCTATGCGGATGCCAGCTATTATGGTCAAAATGATTTAAAGAGAGGTACATTCCGGAAGACGAAAGGCTTTCTTTCCGGATTGATTGCATCCATTCCCGGCATTCTATTGTATGTTGGGTCGTTGATCTATCAACCAATTGAAATCGCTTTGCGATGCTGGTTGATTCCCTATGTCAAACTGTTTGTGGCATTTGAGAATGTCATGCCCTATATTGCCATTGTATTTATCCTGATGTTTCCGGTCGTATCCGGCGTCAGCTATCTGGACGGGATACGGAGGAGAAAAAAAATTCTGGAATCCATTCAGAAAAAGAACGCAATGCGGGGCGAGCTATCCAAACGAGACAGTTAGTGGAAGTTCCGAATGGAAGTTCCCGATGGAAGCTTTGAATGGAAGTTCCCGATTGGAATCCGGACAAATAGTATATTTTGAATCATGGAGGAGTACCCAAAAACGGTGCTCCTTTTTCGTACTTGTTTGACATTATCCTATATTTTCCCAATTCAAGTATAAAGCCGCTGCCTTTCTGGAAGAATATATGTATCAAAACAGGAGGTTCAGAATGGAAGGGCATAGAAAAGGAACACTTATCATTATAGGAGGTGCAGAAGACAAGGAGAAAGACTGCACCATTCTCACAAAAGTTGCCGAGCTTTCCGGGGAAGAGGAGGGTAAAATCGTTGTTTTGACCGTCGCAACGGAATTTCCATCAAAAGTAGGTAAGGAATATAAAAAGCTGTTTTCCCGATTACATGTTTCGAACGTTGAGGCATTGCATATTGAAACGCGGGAAGATGCCGATGATCCGGCAACACTGCAGCGTTTGGAAGGTGCGACATGCGTATTTTTTACCGGAGGGGATCAGCTGAAGATTACCAGTTTGATTGGCGGAACCAAAACGGACTGGTTCCTGAAGGAGGCTTTTTCCGATGGGCTGATTCTTGCAGGGACCAGTGCCGGTGCGTCCGCCATCAGCGAAGTGATGATTACTTCTGGAAATGACGATCAGGCGCCAAAAAAATGCACGGTCAAAATGGCTCCTGGCCTGGGTTTTCTAAGTGGTGTCGTCATTGACCAGCATTTTGCACAGAGAGGCAGGACCGGGAGACTCCTGGCAGCCGTTGCACAAAATCCCTATATCCTTGGAATCGGGATTGATGAAGACACAGCCATCGTGGTTTATCCGGACGAGACCTTTGAAGTAATCGGTTCCAATGCCGTTACGATTCTGGACGGGGTTCACTTAAGCCATACCAATGTTTCCGAATCCTACCCGGATGATATTCTGGCACTGACCGATGTTACCCTTCATATTCTTCCTCATGGATATGAATTTGATATACGAAACCGTATCCCTATCTTAAGGAGGTAAATTCTTTTGCAGATACGTGAATGGAAAGCCTATTCAGGGCGAAATATATACAGCCATCAAAAAGTAATCAAAATAATTGTTGATTTGGAGGAATGGAGTGATATTCCAACCGTACAAATCGGTGACTTCAATGAGCGGATTCTGGAATTGCTGCCTGGACTTCGCTCTCATCATTGTTCACTTGGCTTTGAGGGCGGATTTCAAAAAAGGCTGGAGGAAGGGACTTATCTGGCCCATGTTATTGAACACAGTACATTGGAGATTCTGAATCTTGTCGGTCAATCCGTCTCATTCGGCAGGGCAAGGCAAATCAGAGATAGCAGTTGTTATACGGTCGTGTTTGCTTACCAGGAAGAGCATTGCGGTCTGGAAGCAGGAAAAGTGGCTGTTCAGATGGCAAATGCCCTTTGTTCCGGGGAACCGTTTGATTTGAATCCCAAATTGAAGCAAATACGGGAATTGATGTTCCGTTATGGACTTGGGCCCAGTACGCAGGCTATTGTCAATGCCGCTGTGGACAGAGGCATTCCAGTAACAAGAATTGGAAAGGGATGCATTATCCAGCTGGGATATGGAAAATTCAATAAAAAAATAGAAGGAACCCTGTCAGACAGTACCAGCTGCATTTCAGCAGACATGGCCTGTGACAAAGCCGTAACCAAGGAACTGCTCAGACAGGCAGGGATCGCTGTTCCAAGGGGAATTGTCTGTCTCACAGCAGAAGAAGCCATAAATGCAGCCAGGGAAATCGGATGGCCCGTGGTAATCAAACCAGTCAATGGAAACCAGGGGAAAGGAGTGTCCGTGAACATTCAGTCTCCGGAAGAAGTTGCAGAGGCATTTCCCATTGCAGCCAAAATCAATGAAAACGTTTTGGTGGAGGAATTTGTGAAAGGCAAGGATTATCGGGTACTGGTCGTAGGGGATCAGGTATCCGCCGTGTCTCTCCGGATGCCTGCCTTTGTCATGGGCGACGGAAGGCATACCGTAGCCGAACTGGTGGAACGGAAAAACAGGGATGAAAGGCGGGGCACCGGTCATGAAAAGCCCCTTAGCAAAATTACCATCGACGAAATCAGTCAGAATGTATTAAAAAAACAGGGATACTCCCCGGCCAGCATTCCAAGGGAGGGAGTACGGATTTTCGTCAAAGCCAATGGAAATCTCAGCACAGGCGGAGAAGCCATGGACTGCACGGAAAAAATACATCCGTACAATCAGGAACTCGCCATCCGGGCAGCGAGAATTCTTGGACTGGACATCGCCGGGGTGGATATCGCATGTGCCAATATCAGCAAACCACTGCTGCACGGACAGGGAGCCATCCTCGAAGTCAATGCCTCCCCCGGTATCCGGATGCATCTGTTCCCATCCAGGGGAGAGCCAAGAAAGGTTGGAAACGCCATCGTGGATATGCTTTTCCCATATGGAAGCAGACATTCCATCCCCATTGTCTCGGTTACCGGGACCAATGGAAAGACAACCACAACCAGAATGATAGCACATATTCTGAAATCCTACGGTCAAACCGTTGGAATGACAACAACAGGTGGTATTTACATCAATGACCAGTGTATCCTGAAAGGAGACACAACCGGTCCGGAAAGCGCTCAAATCATCCTGACAGACAAGGCAGTGGATGCAGCCGTTCTGGAGACGGCCCGCGGAGGATTGATCCGTTCCGGCCTGGGATATGATCTGGCAGATGTCGGAGTCCTGACCAATATCAGTGAAGATCATCTGGGCCTGGATGGAGTGGAAACTCTGGAAGATCTGCTTCATGTAAAGTCGTTGGTTGTGGAAGCCGTCAAAAGTAACGGGTATGCCGTCCTGAATGCAGACGATCCCCTGGTGGTCCGGGCTGCCGAGCAGACAAAGGCAAATGTAATCTATTTTTCACGGCAGGAAGACAACCTGATTGTTCATAAGCATATTTCGGCAGGAGGGATCGCCGTCTTCCTAAAGGATCATTATATTACTCTTGCGACGGGGAATGGACTGCTGAAAAGTCTGTCGGTGGAACAGATCCCTGCAACCTTCGGAGGGAAGCTGGTTTATAATATCGAAAATGCGCTGGCAGCTTTCAGTGCCGCCTATGCCCTGAAGATTCCGCTGCACGTTACCGAAAGCGCCATGACCTCTTTCTACTGCGATGAAATCCATAATCCGGGAAGATTCAATATTTTTAATATCCAGGATTTCCGGGTCGTGGTGGATTATGGACATAATATTGCAGGATACGAAAGGACCACAGAAGCCGTCCGGAAGATGGGAGGATCCCGACTGATTGGAATCATTGGTGCCCCGGGGGATCGGGAGAATTCTGCCATAAAGAAAATAGGATTTATTGCCGGAAAGTCTTTTGACCGGATTATCATTAAGGAGGACAAGGACTTAAGAGGCCGCAAACCGGGAGAAGTTTCAGAACTGTTATTGTCCGGCGTTCTTTCGGCAGGCCTTCCAAAAAGTGCTGTGTCTTTGATCCGGAAGGAAGAAGAAGCACTTTGCTATGCAATGAGTCACGCCATGGCCGGCGATATCATAGTGATTTTTTATGAGAAGCTGGAGGGCTTGATGAAAATAATCAATGAGGAGACATCAAAAAAGGCCCGGGTAAAAGAACGGGAATCCTCTGAAATGTCACTGGTAAAAGCCTGATGGATGTTGAAAAGGGCCCTCCCAAAGGGCCCTTTTTGTTTTAGCCTGTAAAAGCGTGTTATAATAGGAGGTAGGATGAATAGGAGGTATCTTTGTGATAGCATTCAAGGACATCGAACTGAAGGATAAAGCCCTGTTTGACCAATACTTTGCCGCCGGGAATTATGAAAGCTCAGAATCCACTTTTACCGATTTGTTTATCTGGAGAATTTCCGATCAATTGAAATATGCAGTGATTCAGGATCATTTATGTATTGTGGCGAAATATCGCAATCGGTATCCATATGCCTTTTGTCCCCTTTACATGGGGGAAAGAGCCTATGATCGAGTTCTGCCGACTCTGGCAGACTATTTCCACAGTGAGGGATTTCCTCTGGTCCTGAAAGCCGTTACGGAAGACCGCAAAAGGGAATTGGAAGAAGCTCTTCCTGGAAAATGGATCTTCTGTGAAGACCGCAGCAATTATGATTATGTCTATTCCACGAAAGAATTAATCGAACTGAAGGGAAAGAAGTTCCGACAGAAACGAAACCATGTCAACAAATTCAAGAAAAGCTATGAATATCAGTATGAAGAATTGAATGACACCAACCTCTCCGAATGTCTGGACACCGAGCTGGTATGGATTTCCGGAAAGGAAGGGGATGAAAGCATCCTGGAAGAGAAGAAGGCCGTATATGAGATTTTAACCAATTATCGAGCCCTGAAGGTTACCGGGGGCGTGCTGCGCATCAATGGCTCGGTACAGGCTTTTACCCTTGGGGAACTGCTGAATCCCTATATGGCAGTCACACATATTGAAAAGGCGAATACGGATTATGACGGTTCCTTTCCAATTATAAATCAGCTGTTTACCGCAAAGGCCTGGTCCCAGGTTCCCTACATCAATCGGGAAGAGGATATGGGCATTCTGGGAATGCGCAAGGCAAAGGAATCTTATCATCCGGTAAGGATGATCAAAAAATACACTGGATTTTATGTATAAAAAGCGGCAGGAGGCTTGCGTTCATTTTTATTCCGGCTTGTCATACAGACAGCGGCAGAATGGAGGAGGTTACAATGGATAACGAACATACCGTAACAAGGCTGGCACTGGATCAGGAAACTTCACAGGTACAGGACTTATGGACATACTGTTTTGACGACAGCCCGGAGTTCGTTGATTTTTTCTTTCACTTTTGCTATAAGCCAAAAAACACATTGGTTACCGTAGAGGGGAACCGGGTTTGTTCCTGTCTTCAGCTGCTGCCTTATCGGATGCAGCTTCGGGGCAGACCGGTTGACGTAAGCTATATCGTGGGAGTTGCAACCCGGCCGGAGTACCGGGGAAGAGGCTATGCAGCCCGGCTGCTGCAATATGCCGATACGATACTGCGGAAGCGCAATATCCATTGTTCCGTTCTTTTGCCTTTTCAATATGATTTCTACCGAAAATACGGGTGGGAGATCTGCTACGATCTGCTGACCTATCGGGAAATGGAAGAGCCGAAGTATACCGGCAAAATAACCGGAACCTATCAGAGATTGGAGATCTGCGACATAAAGGCCCTGTCTGATTGCTATCTGCATTTTATGAAGGGGTTTCACGGCTATTTAATAAGAAATCAGAATGACTGGGAGAAGATTCTTCGGGACCTGGAACTGGACCACGGCATAGGCTTTCGCTATCTAAAGGACAATATCACAACCGGATATATCCTGTATACCCTTCGTGATAAGGAACTCTGTATCCATGAGCTGCTCTATCAAAATCCGGAGGCAAAGGAAGCTTTGATCAGGCTGGCTTTTCATCATATGGGGCAGGTAAGCCGGATTTCGTGGAAAGCTCCTTCCGCGGATACCACCTATTTATCCATGAAGGACTCACGGGGTAAGCTGGAAAAGGAAACTTTCGTCATGGGAAGAATCCACAATATCATCGGCGCTTTGTCCGGGATTCCCTTTTCCGGGGATCCTTTTGTTCTCCGGGTGTCCGATCCGATGATTCAAAGCAACAATGGATGCTATTTTCTGAAAGAAAAGAGTTCCGTTTTGAACATCACAGCCACAGGGAAGGAACCGGATGTTCAAATGGATATCCGCACTCTTACACAATTGCTTTGGGGCTTCTGTGCCGCTGATTTCTCCCTGGAGGAAGGGCGTCTGAAATGCAGGGAGGAAAGGGAGGAACGCGTGCTGACAAGCCTCAGTGCACTTTTCCCTCCCAAAAATAATTTTATGACGGAGGAATATTGATTCCTGTCCGGACTTTCGGACAGCCTTTGCATCCCCTGCAGCCGCCTGCCGGCACAAATTGGGAAGCCTCATCCGGCTCCATGCAATAAAATTTCAGGATCTGATTGATCTGATAGATCAGGTCCTGAAAGGCATTTCCCGTCTGATCGTACTTTGCAATCAGCGGATTGGCGCTCTTTTTCCTGTCCGCTTTTTCCAGGGAATCCGACAGATTTGCAATTTCCTTCGCTTTATTCCCCGGATCGGCCTGCAGTCGGGCCCGCTCCTGGTATATTCTCCGGTAAATCCGCATCAGATGGCTGGCTTCTTCGTCGTCTGCCATTTCTTTCTCCGCATCCCTGTAGTCCAGTATTTCC
>DHDO01000006.1:11245-14734 GCA_002399435.1 Firmicutes bacterium UBA4874 | reverse complement strand
CAAAGCGGTAAAATCCGGTTTTCAGAAATAATAGGTGACAGATTGAGAATTTTATGTTATAATCAGTAGCTGTAATGCATAACGGTTGCCAATATAGCTCAGCTGGCAGAGCAGCAGTTTCGTAAACTGCAGGTCAAGGGTTCGAATCCCTTTATTGGCTCCAATTTTATCGGGGCGTGGCGCAGCTTGGTAGCGCGCTTCGTTCGGGACGAAGAGGCCGCAGGTTCAAATCCTGTCGCCCCGACCAGAAAGACATAGCTTCTGCCAAAGGTAAGCTATGTCTTTCTCTATGTCTCAAAATTCAGAATTATAGATGCAGGCTTTAATATAATATGCAGATAAACTGGAATTGAACGAGTAGCCTTGAGTTATATTTATATTTTTGGAGGTAAAATAAGAAAGCACAACTACCTGTAGCGAAAATCCATGAAAGACTGGATTCTACTCACGGTAGAATTGTCTTCGCTTAAGCAGTTATTGCTTTGCTTTGATTCATTTGTTAGAATAAGGATCAGAAAGAGCGCCCTTTACTTTTGCTAAAAAAGGTGAGCATTATGAAATTACTTCTCGGAAACAAAATTAAAACTTTGCGTAAGGCTCGAGGCATTACGCAAGAGCAACTCGCCGATGCTATTGGTATATCTTTTCAAGCGGTGTCAAAATGGGAAAACAATATCGCCTTGCCCGATATTACTCTTGCACCGTCTCTTGCCAGTTATTTCGGGGTGACGATGGATGAATTGTTTGAGTTCAACCTCAAGGAAATGAAAGAAAAAATTGATGTCATTTGTGCAGAAGCATATCAATATCGTGAAAAAAATCCGGAAGAAAGTCGCCGTATACTTGAAGAAGGTTTGAAACAATATCCCGATAATGACATTCTTCTTAACAATCTTCTTTATGTGATGAACTACACGAATAACCCGGATGAAACCATTACTCTCGCCAGCCGATTGATTGAGAAAACTACCGAAAACAATATCAAATACGATGCACTCCGCTTTCTAGCTTACGCTTATAACGCAAAGGGCGATACCACCTCAGCCATTGCAACTATGAAGCAAATACCTGAGCTGTATTTCACAAAGCTCTCCGAAATGGCATTTATTTTGACAGGAAAACCAAAATACGAAGCTGCAGCAAAGCAAAAATGGATTTCCTTTGAGATATTGATTCAGATGATGTGGAAAATAGCCGAATGCTATGAAGCAGATGGTAAAACAAGTGAGGCAATTTCCGAAACCAGGCGAGCACTTGCTCTGATAGAGGCATTACATGAAGAGCCAAAGATTGAACGATTCCAAAGCTATATCGAATATTTTAAAAATCAGATTGAGAGGATGAAAAGTAAATAGGAAATTCCAACCAAAATACAGAAGTCTGTTCCGTAAAGAAAATGCGAAGAATATTTGATCTGCCGCACAATCAATTATAAGATCAGCAACTACCTCTTGGCGGCCGGATGCACCTATACTTTTTTTGCATTGAATTATTGAAAGTTGATATTTGCCATGGTAAAACATTGCATAAAGAATTTTGCAGGAGAGGTTGGATTTTGGCAATTAGCTATAAAAGAGCGAAACTCACGATGCAATAGAGGAGCTTAAACATGCCTGACTTATATTACCACGGAACCCTGATGCATGGTCATATGCCGTAACTCATATTGGAGACAAGCTGCGTATCATGGAAGACTGGCAGAAGAGAATGGAGGCGGCGAATAATAGCAGATGGAAATTGAATTATTGTCTACGGAATATCGAGTGAAGCGAATGGAAGAAGCCGATATACCGGAAGTGTATATGCTTTGTAAAAACAATCCATTGTATTATCAATATTGTCCACCATTTGTAACGATTTGCAGCTTAAAAAAAGATCTGACGTCATTACCAAAGGGAAAAGCACTGAAAGATAAATATTATCTTGGCTTTTATAAAGGTGAATTGCTTATTGCGGTGATGGATTTAATATCCGGGTATCCCGATGCAAAAACCGCCTTTATAGGCTTCTTCATGATGAATCAGCAAGTACAGGGGAAGGGAATTGGGACTGCCATCATCACGGAAGCCTGCAAATACTTAAAAGAATCCGGATTTTCTTCTGTAAAGCTTGGATATATGAAGGGAAATCCTCAAAGTGAATCCTTTTGGATCAAGAATCATTTTCAAAAAACAGGTGTAGAAGCACAAACAGAAAGCCACGTAATTGTTGTGATGCAAAGACATCTCTAATCCAGGCGACTTAGCTGTTATACATTCCAATACGGGACTTGTCGTCCGGAGGCAGATGGAGCAGCTACCTCCGGCGACGAGTTTGAATAATGATTTGAACAAAGCGTTTCAAGGCGTTCGCCTATCTCAGCAATACATAACTTGAATGAGTCCCATGATTCCTATGATACTATTATGCTTTTGTTCAAATAGAAGCGGAAAAATTTCAACGAAGTCTGTACCGTAAAGCAAATGCGAAGATCGAATAGCCCATCCTGCGGGCAGATCTTGCAGTAAACGGGAGAAAATTGTGTCAGGCTTCCGGTGCCTGCAGATCTGCAAATGCCTATCATCTCTCCTGTGTTATTGTCCGCAAGGATCAGGTCCGCATGTCCTGCAGGGGATGAAATCAACGCTTCGAAGGCATCACAGCCTTTTAGGTCCAGTCCTTTATATACGGCAAAACTCCGAAAATCCCTGGCTTCCAGATAGGGCTTTGCGTCTTTCCTGTCTGTGAGAAACTGTACTTCACGGTAATCGTCCACATCGATGGCACTCCTCCTTTTTTGGGCATCCCTGCCGGTGATCTCTGTGCCAATTACATGAACCGTAACTTTACATCGTATATCTTCGGAAGATGCTCCAATTTGCAGGATATAATCTCCGTCCTCTACTACAAAGCATTCCGTATCCGTACACCAGAACGCCAGATCAGAAGCCCGAAAGGAAAGGTTCACACAAACGGACTGACCTTTTTTCACGAAAACACGTTGAAAAGCCTTCAGCATTTTACGGGGCCTGGGATAGACCGATTTAGGCGGGACCACATAAAGCTGTACCACTTCGTCTCCATTACAAGGGCCGATGTTTTCCACGGTTACAGAAGCGCTGATTTTCTCGTCTTCCTTGTATACCTTCTTTTCTGTTTCTGCGTTGGAGTAGTCAAACTCAGTGTAACTTTGTCCATAGCCAAAAGGATAGAGAGGATCTCCATCAAAATATAGGTAAGTGGTCCTGTTTTTCATAATATCATAATCGTTCATGGCAGGTAGATCCCGAACAGACCGGTACCATGTCGTTGGAGTCCGGCCGGCAGGATTGTTATCGCCGAAAATTGTATTTGTTGCTACCCGCCCGAGACCTGGGCCAAGATGAGTAGAGCAGAGTACTGCCTTTGCTATTCTTCGTTCCTTCTCAATGGCGAAGGGATATCCGGTAATTAAATATAACAAGGTATTCTCATTGGCATGGCATGCAGCGTCCAATAATGCACTTTGCT
>DHDO01000006.1:7673-11036 GCA_002399435.1 Firmicutes bacterium UBA4874 | reverse complement strand
ACATAATCGGCTTCTCCAGCCAGTTTTGACGCTCTGTCCTTACCAGAGGACAAGACTTCTGTTTCAAATTGCTTTTCCAGACCGTCCCCGGGAGTTGATGCGGAAACGATATGCCCTGAATCATCGGCAATAATATCACGGTCCTGCCAGGATTTAAGATACAGGACACCATCTTCGTTCCTGGCTTTGATCAATTCCTTGACAAACCAGCCAAAGGCTTCCTCTGAGACACAATTCATACCCGGATGAATCGAAATGGCAGAAGTATTATTCGTTTTGATTCCATCCGGAGCTTTTTTCAACCCGCTGCCTTCCGTGATGTATTTTCGGGTTCTTAAGGAACGGAGGGTCCAGGATCCGAATCCCCAATCACAGCATTCAAACACCTCTGCCCTTTCGATAGGGGAATCTGCAATCAGTTCCCCATTTTCACCAGTCCGGACATATTTTCCGGTCCGTCGGGATTTGAGAATAATATGATCAAAACATTCATCCATAAGAACCCGATCTTCTCCCAACTTTTCCCGTAATCCTTCTGTCACAGATATTTGATGCGGAGCATAGCCACAGTACCAACAGGTATAGTTTTTATTGGCAAGTGGCCCCAAAACTGCCAGTTTACATTTACCATCGTCTTTCAATGGAAGCAGGCCTCTGTTTTCCAGAAGGATCATCGATTCTTCCGCTGCCCTTACTGCCAATTGTTTATGCTCACTGCAGGCAAGGAGGGAAGGGTCCATGTGAGCATATGGATTTTCCTCCGGATCGAAATCTCCAAGCATGAAACGGATCTGAAGCATGGCAGTCAAAGCCTTATCCAGGTTTTCTTCTGAAAGATATCCCCGGTTCAATGCTTCACGCACAGCTGGATCTACTATGTCACGGCTGTCCAGCATCATATCTGCTCCCACACCGAGAACGCCTGCAATCGACTCTGCATGATTTGCCCAGGTGCGGTGGGCTGACACATTTTGTGCAAAATCTCCGCCATCGCTGACCGCAAAAATCATGCCCCATTTCTTTTTGCAGATTTCTGATACATCCGGGTTATTCAGGGCTTCTATTCCATTGATCCTATTGTAAGCGGTCATCAGGCCTACTGCACCACCTTCGCGGATTGCGGACTCAAATGCCTTGAGATAGTATTCATGCTTCAGGCGTGGCGTGATATTTGCGCTGGTGGTCTGACGTTCGTTTTCGTAGTTGTTTGCATAAAAGTGTTTGAGCAGGGGAGCGGACTTCAGATATTTTGGGTCCTTTCCCGCAAGGCCCTTCGTATAGGCAACTGTCATTTTCCCGGTCAGACAGGGATCTTCTCCATAAGCTTCCTCATTGCGTCCCCAGCGGGGATCCCGTTCCATATCCACGGTTGGGCCAAATAATACCAGGGAACTGGGGCTTTCCTCCATCTGATTGCTGATGCGCACCTCATCTCCGGCCATATCTCCCAGCTTTTCCATGAGAGCATCGTCAAACATGGCAGCCATACCCCAGGGCTGGGGGAGAATAGTGGTCTCCCGCTTGTTGTCGCGCTGAACCAGCCCCCTGGCAATTTCCACACCAAAGTTCGTCTTCCTGATTCCCAGGCGGGGTACATCGTCCAGACGGGAGGTTACCATCCCAATCTTCTCTTCCCGGGTCAGATGAGATACCAGATCTTTCGCCCTTTCCTCAAAAGAAAGTGACTTCAATTGAAAACGATATAATGGTTTCATTCGAGCTCCTTTCTCATGCTCATACGTTTTGATCTCGTCCGAACTTCTGTTAAAAATCTTCTTCTAATGGAATCACATATAATGCATTGCGTAATATCCATATGCGGCCTGTCTCCAGGCTGCATACGGATCTGGACAGGAATTACGACAAAAGCACGACAGCTTCCGCCGCTTCCTTGTCAATCGGCGCTGTCCCGGTCTGTCCCTTCCGGGACACCCGGACCGTGCCGCCTGGACATTTGCCTTCGAAACGGACCGTAACCCTGTTGCCGTCTGAGTTTGCATGTATGGTGCACATGATATCCCCTCTGCTGTCATACAGGTTGGCTATGGCACTTTCTTCCGGTTCGTAGATATGAAAGAGCATGGGAGTGGAACTGTCATACGTGGTACCTTTATCCGCTTCCGATTCCTCCAGCATGGCAAGAATACTGTTTGGCCGGACCCACAGGGGGAGACTGAAATAATCGTAGGTTCTCCTGATATAACGCCCGCCGCGGATCGTCTCGTTGGTCAACAGATGAGTGAATGTTCCTTCCGGCAGATATATTTCCGAAGAACCATTTTGGTTGAAAATCGGTGCCACAACAATGCTTTCTCCCAGCATATACTGCCTTTCCAGGTAAGCACACGCCGCATCGTCCGTATATTCCATCACCATGGGCCGCATAACCGGGATGCCGGTCCGGGAAGTTTCACATGCTGCGCTGTAGATATAAGGCATAAGCTTCATTCTTAAGTTTACGAAATACCTCAGTACATCGACGGATTCTTCGTCAAACAGCCAGGGCACACGATAGGACGAACTGCCGTGCAGCCGGGAATGGGTGGACAATAATCCGAACGCCACCCAACGCTTGTACAGGTCTGCCGTGGCGGTGTTTTCAAAGCCGCCGATATCATGGCTCCAGTAACCGAAGCCTCCCAGGGCCAGTGACAACCCTCCGCGAAGACATTCCGCCATGGATTCGTAGGTGGCTTCGCAGTCCCCGCTCCAATGAACCGGATACTTCTGGGAACCTGCCGTTGCGCTTCTTGCAAACAATACGGCTTCCTGCGGTCCCCTGCATTCCTGCAGCAGTTCAAATACGGCCTTGTTGTAGAGATAAGTATAGTAATTATGCATTTTGGCGGGGTCGGAACCGTCACTGTAGCACACGTCCAGCGGGATTCTTTCACCGAAGTCTGTTTTGAAACAGTCCACACCCAGCTGAAGGAGTTTCCGGAGGTATCCCTTGTACCAGTTTACAGCATCGGGATTTGTAAAATCCACAATCGCCATTCCCGGCTGCCACATATCCCATTGCCAGACGCTGCCATCCGCCTTTTTCAGCAGGTATCCGTTCTCTTTTCCCTCATGGAACAGCGGAGATTTCTGACCAATATACGGATTGATCCAGACGCATATTTTCAGCCCCCTTTCCTTTAAACGGGAAAGCATGGATTCGACATGGGGGAACTTTTCCGGGTCCCATCGGAAATTGCACCATTCGTATTCCTTCATCCAGAAACAGTCAAAATGAAAGACGGAAAGCGGGATACCGCGTTTCTCCATGCCATCGACAAAATGGGTGACAGTTTCTTCGTTATAGTCAGTGGTAAAGGAGGTGGACAGCCACAGGCCGAAGCTCCATGCAGGAGGAAGCGC
>DHDO01000006.1:0-7484 GCA_002399435.1 Firmicutes bacterium UBA4874 | reverse complement strand
CCGATCATGAAGTAATTCAGCTCCTCGCCGTCTACGCTGAACTGGGTTTTTGAGACCGATTCCGATCCGATTTCCAACGAAATTTTCCCGGTGTGGCAGATAAAAACCCCATATTTTCTGTTGGAAACGTAAAAAGGGATGTTTTTATATGCCTGTTCAGAGGAAGTACCTCCATCCGCATTCCAGATGTCCACCGACTGACCGTTTTTTACGAAATTGGAAAAGCGCTCCCCCAGGCCGTACAGGCATTCGCCGACGGACAGGTTCAGGCGCTCCCGGACATAAGGCTTCTGATCCACCGTCAGGTAAGCGAGTTGTTTGGTATCGGACAGGGTGAGGAAATTCTCACCGTAATAATAGCAGATACGGAAAGGATCCTTTTCCACCTGGACGATCAGGCTGCCGGAAAGGATGGTCAGCTTCTTTTCATCCTGGGTAACCGTCAGTTGCAGATCCTTTGTATGGAGATCGAACTCCGGTCCACGTTTCACCGTGCCCTTGAAGTGATACATCCTTATTCCAATCACATCAATATGCGGGGAAGTAAATTCAATGGTCAGCAGAGGGCCGGTGAGAGTCTGTCCCCTGTTTGATACTTTTGTCGGGGAAACATACACAATAACGCGATTTTGCATAATGGCCACATCCGTAACCGCAGCTGCGCCATAACATTTTACGTTCTTTTTTAACAGCCAGTATCCATTGGTGAATTTCAACGAAAGACCTCCCTGAAAGTTTTGTTGTATTACTGATTATGAGTTTGTCTGGATGGAGATATTCTGCTGCTCTCTTTCCAATGATATCGCCTGCCAAATGACTATGCTTGCATTATTCCGATGAATTATTGCACTATTGCAATATTTTTTATACAATACATACAGAAAGCAGTTGATCTTTAAACAAACTGCCGGGAAACAATTTACTCAGGAGGTAATTTGCTCAGGAAGTAATTTACTCAGGAAGTAATTTACTCAGGACACGACGGATATTTGTCCTAAGGGATAAAAAGAGGCAGGAGTTGATTTCATCAATGGTTGACAGGACGATGCGCGAAATGAAGACTCATGGGGACAGGGACTTTCCCATAGCCACATATGACTGGTACGGTCCGGATATCAGCGGAATGGTTTTGGAATGCCACTGGCACGACGAATGGGAGTTTTTTGCCGTTTATGAGGGATGTACTGTCTTTTCGGTCAACGGGGAAAAGAAGCTGATGAAGGAAAACAGTGTGGTTTTTGTACCCGGGAACAGTCTGCATATGGCCGTGCCTTACAGGAACAGCATATGCCGGTACCGAAGCATTGTTTTTTCGATGTCTTTTCTTCAGGGACTGCTGGACGATGTTGTACAGACAAAGTATATGGAGCCGTTATGCGCCAATCAGATGGGAGCCGGCATATTTCTGCCGGACCGTCCGCCGGGGATATGGCAGGGAGACCGGATTTATCCCCTGTTTGAGAAAACCTATCACACTTTGTGTAATCCAATCGGCCCCTATGAACTCCTTGCAAAGTCCTGTCTGTATGAGCTGCTTGCTTATGTGGTGCTTTCAACAGATGCCATTCGAAGGCCCAGGCGCGGCCAGGGTGCGGCCGGAGCGGCCCAAAGTGTGAAGAAGGCAATTATCTATATGAATGAAAATCTGTCGGATCCTATCACTGTGCCGCAGCTTGCCGCCACAGCAAACATGAGTACGGGATATTTTGGAAAATTGTTCCGGCAGATGACATCTTGTTCCCCGATTGAATATCTGGTGAACCTGCGGTTGTCCGAAGCTTCCTGTCAGTTGCTGCATACCGACAAACAGATTCTGCGGATTGCCCTGGACATTGGCTTCAATAACATCGGGTATTTCAATCGTTGCTTCAGGAAAAAGTATGGCTGTCCGCCCAATCAGTATCGAAAATGCATGAGAGCCCAAAATGAGTGCATTTGTTCAGGGCAAGTCATTTGACGGATTGTTCAAAAGACGATAGAATAATTTAGTACAAGTGAATCAATGTGGAGGGGGAGTGGGTACCGTGATCAAGGTGGTCGTAGCGGATGACGAAGAAAAGGTTTGTCAGCTGATCTGCAACCTGGTAGACTGGTCAGCATTTGATATGCGGATTGTCGGCACAGCTCACAACGGCCTGGAAGCGTTGGAGTTGGTGGAATGCCTTTTGCCGGATCTGATGGTTACCGATATTCGTATGCCCGGCTGTGACGGGTTGGACCTGATCCGCCGTGCAAAAAGGCTGTGCGGCCGGCTGGAATTTATCATTATTAGCGGATACGGACACTTTGAATATGCACAGACTGCCATTAAATACGGAGTGGGGGAGTATCTGCTCAAACCTGTAAAGCAGGAGGAACTGGCCTCCTCTTTGAAAAAAATGCAGGACCGTTATCGGCGCCGGACCGAGCAGCTTACGCAGAAGGAACAGCTGAAGCTGCGGCTGCAAAGTGACCGGGACAGACTGCGTTCCGGCTTGTTTACCGACCTGCTGCTGAACAAAAATACGGATTCACGGGCACTTCAGCTGGAACAAATCAATCAAAACTATCATTATGCACTGCGCCCCGGCTGCTTTGAAACAGTGGCTGTCAAGGCGGACGGAAGTTCCGGCAGGCTTACACCGGAGGCAATTGAGGTATTGGGGGGAAAAGTTCTTCATATTTTACGTACCCTATTGAGGCCGCTTTGCATGGAATCGGAGTTTTTCTTTCAGGGTACCAGGGCATGGGGCATTCTGAACTATCTTCCGGAAAAACGTCAGGCGGTACGCCGTCAGCTCAAGGCGGCATTGGATGAAATGACAGCACACATGGACCTGCTTCCCGGACGGTTTTCAATAGGTTTGGGGAAGGCGGTGGGGACCACCGTGGAGCTGGCTCAGTCCATGGACAGTGCCCGCCGTGCGCTGGATGAGCGGTTGGTGGAGGGAGTGGGCAAATTGCTGTATGCACCGCCCGGAGATCGTCCATACCTGCATCATCGTTCTCTTTTGGCGCGTACGGTTCGTGAGATGGAGGAAGGACTGGAGATTATGGATCCCCGATCGGTGGTGGACGCAGTCCGCCGGATGGGGGAAGGGCTTTTCAACTGCGGATCAACGACGGGCGGGGATGTTCTGTATCTGGCAAACGAGGTGTGCAGTTCCTATGTCCTGTTTCTGCGGGGCCTTCCCTGTGAATTGCCCGATACGGACGGCTTTGTGGGCGATTTCCAGGTTCGTGCGGAGGATTGTGCATCGGCCCGTGCGGTTTGGGAGGAACTCTGCACAGCCATCCAATCTTCCATGGAGGAGCTGGTTTCCCTCCGGCAGCGGGGGAATATCCGGCCGATCCGTATGGCAAGGCAGTACATCCGGGAACATGCTTCGGAACCGCTTACCCTGGAAGAGGTCAGTGGTGTGGCAGGTTTTAATCCCTCCTATTTCAGCACTCTTTTCAAAAAGGAAACCGGACAGAACTTTGTGGAATATTTGTCCCAGGTCCGAATGGATCGGGCAAAGGAACTGTTGAAGGAAAGCAATCTGTCCATCGCAAAAATATGTGAACAGGTCGGCTATGCAGATCTGAAATACTTCACCAAAAACTTCAGGAAGAATACCGGCGTCCGGCCCGGTGAATTTCGCAAGCTTTACTCCTGACGGAGGGGATGGGATGAAACAAAAATGGAGATTTTTATCGGAACGGGTTGCCTGGGTAATTGGCCTTCTTCTCGGGTTGGGAGCTGTCCTGTTGCTTGCTCTGGCAGTCAGCTGTCTTTATTTGCATCGAATGTTGTTTTTCCTGCTGCCTGCTGCAGTTCTGTATATTTTGCTGATTGTCCTGATCCGGAAGGAGCTGAAACGCCCGTTTCAGGAAACAGAAAAAATGATGGAACTGTTTACGGAAGGGTATACCCTGCAAGGCGTTTCCAGTCAGGACCATCCTGCCAGTCCCGCAACGGAAGCGGCTTTTGACAAGCTTCAGGAGCTTCTGTCCACCAACGACATGATCCATGCGACCAAGAGGCAGGCACAGTACATCGCACTGCAGAATCAGATCAATCCACACTTCCTGTATAACACTCTGGAAGGAATCCGGGGGGAAGCCATTGCCGCCGGGCTGAATACGGTAGCTAAAATGACCGAGGCTCTGGCTACGTTTTTCCGCTATACCATTTCCAATCTGGAAAACCTGGTAACCCTGGAAGATGAACTCGGCAATATTGAAAACTACTTTCTCATCCAGCAGTATCGTTTTGGAGAACGGCTGCAAATGCAGGTGGTATACGAAGAAGAGGATTATGCCGGTTTAATCCGTTGCCGTATTCCCAAGCTGACGTTACAGCCCATTGTGGAGAACTCCATAGTGCATGGAGTGGAACGAAAAATGGGCAGGGGAAATCTGCGCATCAAGCTGGAAGGAACCGAAAAACGTCTGATTATTACCGTATCGGATAACGGAGTGGGCATGGGGAAGGAAGTGCTTGCAGAGTTGAACCGTCAGCTGGCTACGAAACGATTTCAGCATGTGAATGGGGATAACAGCCAGGAAGGCGGTATTGCCCTGGTGAATGTAAACAACCGGATTCAGCTGCTGTTCGGCGAGCAATACGGACTTTGCGTTTACAGTACGCCCGGAGTGGGCACGGATGTGGAAATCACTTTGCCGCGTACCACCCGCAGTGTGAAGGTGACGGGATGAAACAGGAAGTATTGCGGATGGATCGTGTCACACGCATTGTGGACGGGGTAACCCGTCTCAATCGATTCAGCATGCATATCTTTCAAGGTGAAATCATGGGGCTGCTTCCCATGAATGATCAGGGGAAGAACGAGCTGGTGCTGCTTCTGCAGAAGAATTTGCCGCTGCATTACGGATTTGTCTATCTGGACGAAAAGCTGGTAAACAGTTATCAAAAAAGCCCCATGACCGAAAATGCGATTTCGGTGATTGACCGGCAGAGCCGTTTGATTGATGATCTGACGGTGGCGGACAATATTTTTGTTCTGCGCCGGGGGTTCAAAAAATACTGGATCCGCCCGCGGATATTGCAGGATCAGCTGGAACGGTGCACCCGGGAGATTGGAGTATCGATTCCGGCGGATGCGCTGGTAAAAGATCTGCCTGTCTATGAGCGGTGTGTGGCGGAGCTTCTGCGTGCGGTTCTTGCAGGAACAAAGTTGGTGGTCGTGCGTGATATCAGCAACATTTTGTCAGCGTCTGATTTGAAGCGTTTTCAGAAGCTCATGCGTCATTGCATCCGGAAAGGTTTCTCCTTTCTCTATATCTGTGCCCATCATGAAGAAGCCTTTCCCTTCTGCGACCGCATTTCCGTCATGCAGGAAGGAAGTGTCGTTCTTTCAATGGATCAGCCGTTTTCCAGCGATGAGGCGATCTGGTATCGTGCACTGGATTTCCGGCGGCCGGCTGTCCCCGTTGCCCGGCCGGTTTCCATGCCGGTTCTTTGCATGGATCAGGTGTGTACCGATGCAATCCATTCACTGAGTTTTTCTGTCTGGCCGGGGGAGTGTGTTGTAATTCTGGATCGGAGCAACACTATTCTGGGTGACATCATGTCTCTCATGAACCGGGAATGCAAGCCAAAAAAAGGAAGCATCCAGGTGAATGGCGCTCCCTGCGGACCACATCTCCGTCCGGAGCCGGGACAGGAACTGGGATTTATCCAGGAGGATCCGGTCCATTCCATGCTTTTTCCGGGAATGAGTGTACTGGATAACCTCTGCATTTCAGCCGATCAGCGCATTCCACGGATCTGGCTGAATCCTGGAATCCGGCGCAGTATCAGGAAGGAGTATTCGGCGTATCTGGGGCCGAATCTTGCGGAACAGGATGTCCGTGCATTGTCCCATCGGGAACAGTATGACCTGATATACTACCGGATGCATCTGTATCATCCCAAAGCTGTTTTCTGCATGCAGCCTTTTCTGGGAGCAGATATGTATCTTCGCCATCATATTATTACTCTTCTGGAGATGCTGCGAAAGCGCAGGACATCCACGATACTGCTATCGGTAAACATTTCGGACAGCCTTTCCATAGCTGATCGGCTTCTGATTCTGGAAAATGGCCGTTTGATCCGGGAATATGCCCGGGATGATTTCCATACTCTCAGCCCGCAGGAAGGGTACGATCCTCACCGGATCAGATAAGCCCCCAGATCCACTCCGGCCATCTTTTGAACCTTGGTACGATCCTCACCGGATCAGGTAAGCTGCTGAGCAGGAACAGCAGGGACCGGCGGAGTACGATTGGCCAAAGTCCTGAAAAAACCCCCCATCCAACCAAAATGACTCCCCTGCCAACCTGCCTGGAAGGATGCTATACTGTAATTGCAGTCAGAAAACGAAAGGGTGGTGGAATGGAATGCAGCGGAGGATCGTGGAGCTTTCCCATATCAACAAATCGTTTCCTGGTGTAAAGGCACTGGATGATGTTTCATTTGATCTGAACGAGGGCGAAGTGATGGCCCTGATCGGGGAAAATGGTGCGGGCAAATCTACTTTGATGAAAATTCTCAGCGGCGTATATCAGCCGGATTCCGGGGAAATAAAGGTTTTTGGCGTCACCGTGGAAGGCCTGACGCCCAAAAAGGTGCAGGAGCTGGGCATTGCCATCATACATCAGGAATTGAACATGTGTACGCATTTAACCGTTGCGGAAAATATTTTTCTGGGACGGGAAAAGACAAAGGGCATGGTTTTGTCTGCAAGTGAAATGAACCGGGAAGCAAGGAACATTCTGGAACGTCTCGGCATGGATATCGACCCGGAAACGGTTGTTGGGGATCTTGCTGTTTCCAAACAGCAGATGGTGGAAATTGCAAAAGCGCTTTCCGCCAATGCGCGCATCCTGATTATGGATGAGCCCACCTCCGCACTCACCTCAAGGGAAATAAGTGATTTGTTTGCCATCATCCGAAAGCTGCGGGATACTGGCTGTGGCATTGTTTATATCTCCCATCGTCTGGAAGAACTGCAGCATATTGCGGACCGCGTGTCGATTATGAGGGATGGGAGGCGGATTACAACCGGGGATTTTTCCTCCTTTACCATGGACAGCATGATTGCCAACATGGTCGGGCGGGAAATCAAGGAAAAGTTCCCAAAGGTACAATGCGGGGTCGGCAAAGTCATACTGAAGGTGGAAAAGCTGAATGCCGGCAGAATGGTCCGAAACATCAGTTTTGAACTGCATGAAGGGGAAATTGTCGGAGTAGCCGGCCTGATGGGGGCGGGCCGAACCGAAATGACCCGGGTGATTTTCGGAGCGGACGCCCGGGAATCCGGTCAGATCTTTTTAGATGGACAGCCGGTGGAGATCCGCTGTCCACAGGATGCAATCCGCACCGGGATTGTTTTGGTTCCGGAAGACCGCAAACGGGATGGTCTTTGCACCAAGCTTTCCATTCGGGATAATGTTGCACTGCCAAACCTGGATATTCTGTGCGGCAGGCTGGGCGCCGTTCACCGCAGGAAAGAACGGAG
>DHDO01000007.1:2808-4897 GCA_002399435.1 Firmicutes bacterium UBA4874 | reverse complement strand
CATGTGAACCGCCTCCCATTATAAATTATATTAGGGACTCCTTCTGATTTCATTATAACATAGCTCCAATTCAGTTGCCATAGAAAAAAGCCCCAATCATAAAATTGTATGCTGTTCTGCCTTATCCATGATGTGTTTTGCCAACCATAGTGTATCCAAATAAAATATTTATTATTACAAAAAAAACGGAGAAGAAAATTCTCTCCGTCCGTTTGCATTTTATGCTTTTTACTGCCTTACAGTACCCCGGTTCAGTGGGTATCCTTTCGGTTCAATGATTTTTTCCTTTGGGCGGTATCCAGCACCGCTTTGCGAATCCGGATATATTTGGGCGTAATCTCCACCAGTTCGTCTTCATCAATAAACTCCAGGGCCTGCTCCAGGCTAAGGTGCCTCGGTGCAACCAGCCGCAGGGTTTCATCCGAGCCGGCAGCCCGCATATTGGAGACATGCTTTCTCTTGCAGACGTTAACCTCTATATCTCCTTGCCGGTTGTTCTCCCCGATGACCATGCCTTCATAGACTTCCACACCCGGTCCGATAAACATGGTACCCCGGTCCTGTGCGTTGAAAATGCCGTAAGCTACGGATGTTCCTGTTTCAAATGCCACCAGGGAACCCTGGCTTCGGGTTTCGATATCCCCCTTGTAGGGCTCATAACCGTCAAAGATCGAATTCAGGATCCCTTCCCCGCGGGTATCGGTCAGGAATTCGGGGCGATATCCAAACAGACCCCGGGCGGGGATGGTAAACTCCAGCCTTACGCTTCCATTGCTGTTGTTCACCATGTTGACCATTTCCCCTTTGCGGGAACCCAGCTTTTCAATGACAATCCCCGTAAATTGCTCCGGAATATCAATGGTAAGCCGCTCCATGGGCTCATGAAGCTTTCCATTGATCTCCTTAAAGATCACGGTAGGCTTGGATACCTGGAATTCATATCCCTGCCGGCGCATGGTTTCAATCAGGATGGAAAGGTGAAGCTCGCCTCTTCCGGAAACGCGGAATGCATCCGGTGAATCCGTTTCCTCCACCCGCAGGCTGACATCGGTATATGTCTCCCGGAACAGGCGGTCCCTCAGATTGCGGGAGGTGACATACTGCCCGTCCCGCCCGGCAAAAGGACTGGTATTTACTGAAAACGTCATGGAAATGGTCGGCTCGGAAATTTTAACAAAGGGCATGGGATCCGGATGATCCACCGCACAGATGGTCTCTCCGATATTGATCCCCTCCACTCCGGAGACCGCCACAATATCCCCCAGCTCGGCATTCTCCACGGCAATCCGCTTCAATCCTTCAAACTGATACAGGCTGGTAATTTTCACCTTGCGCTGATCCCCGTCCACATTGCACAGCAATGCCTCCTGGCCTACCTCAATCCTGCCCCGTTCCACCTTGCCGATTGCAATCCTGCCGACATAATCGTTATAGTCAATGGTGGAAACCAGCATCTGAAGAGGTCCGTCCAAATCCCCTTTGGGTGCCGGAATATACTTCTGAATCAGATCAAACAAAGGCTGCATATCCTTGCCTTCCTCATCCGCATCCAGAGATGCCGTTCCATCCTTGGCAGAGGCAAACACAAAGGGACAGTCCAGCTGATCCTCCGTGGCATTCAATTCAATAAACAAATCCAGTATTTCATCAATCACTTCATGGGGCCTTGCCTCCGGCCGGTCAATTTTATTGATAACCACGATCACCGGATGCTTCAGCTCCAAAGCTTTTCTCAGGACAAATTTCGTCTGCGGCATGGGTCCTTCAAAAGCGTCCACCAGCAGCAGAACCCCGTTTACCATCTTCAGGACACGCTCCACCTCACCGCCGAAATCCGCATGGCCCGGAGTGTCGATAATATTTATTTTAATGTTGTTGTGCCGAACCGCAGTGTTCTTGGACAGGATGGTAATTCCCCTCTCCCGCTCCAGATCATTGGAATCCATGACCCGTTCCCGCACCTGCTGGTTTGCACGGAATACACCGCTTTGGCGCAGCATCTGATCCACCAGTGTGGTTTTTCCGTGATCAACGTGTGCTATGATTGCTATATTTCGTATGTCATCTCTTGTGAACATTTCATTTCCTC
>DHDO01000007.1:0-2598 GCA_002399435.1 Firmicutes bacterium UBA4874 | reverse complement strand
ATTTTATTACTTTTTATTGATATTGCAGGATTTTATGCAATACTTCGTCTCTTTTTTGCCGAACCCGGTCATAATCCATGGATTGGATATAGAATCCTTCGATTTCGTCGTGGGCGGATTTGGCCCGTGCCAGGTGATCCACGGCTTTTTGCAGAAGATCACGGGATCGGATTTCAGCGTCTGCCCGTTCCGGTTCGTATTCCTCCTGCCTGCCCTTTTGCATGCAGTCATCCAAATCAATCTCCGCAACCGGACGGATACCTACCGGATTGCCCAGGCCAAAGGGACAGGGCGGGCTGTTGTTCACCACAGCCGTCTGAATGTCCGGAATCAGCAGCATATCCAGTTTGTTCTCCTCCGGCTCATAGGGGCAATGGTATTGTTCCGTAAAGAAACCCAGCTCTTCCGCAGACCGCGCAATGCCCGCGATCATCTGCCGGACACCGGTTCCCGGCTGTCCTTTGATGAAGAAAATTCTGCTGCTTTCCCTCAGCAGGGTTTCCCGGAAATCCACCACTCCTTTTGGAGTTATGGCCGATCCAAATAAATGTCTGCTCTTTGGAGCACTCTGGTTTGGGGCTGTCCCGGCCCCCAGCACTCTTTCCCGGAGTGATCTGAGAATCCGGCAGGCTTCCGCCCGATTTACCGTTTCCTGCACATAACTTTCCCATTCCTCATAAGCGGCCCGGGATTGACGAAGCAAGCTGAATGCGATTTGAAAAAGCCGGCTGACCTTCTGATTCGTGGAAACGATTTCATCCCTGTGCCGTATGATCTCCTTTTCCTCCCAGTATTCGCCGAGAGAAATGATCTCATCCACTGCGCCTGGGTTTTTCGGATCATTGATATGAGGCGCCGTGCCATCCATCAGGGCCACTTTCAGTGCAGGAATCACCAGACCATCCAGGGAATCCGGATCGGTGGAACAATGATGATATTCCACGTCCATGCCCCTGTCCATAAGATCCTGACCGATCGCCATCATAAACGTGGATTTTCCGGTGCCGGGCCCGCCTTTCAGAATAAAGATCCGGTTGGCATCGGGTCTGATCATGTACTGAAACCAGGAAACAAAACCAGCCGTTGTATTTCCTCCGGGAAACATCCTTCTTATCTGCCCTTTTTTATCCAATTTATTCCCTCCTGTCCGGGAACCTGTGGTTCCCGTTCTATATTATGTGTAAAAAAAAGAATTGCCCATGGTCTGCAAAGACTTTTCCCGGGCAATTCTCTTTCCTGAAATTTTATTGGATATCCGTGACTTCGTAACCTGCTTCCTTGACTGCATTCCGGATGCTGTCGTCCGAAACCTCGCCCGTCAGTTTGATCACCGCTGTTTTCTTCTTCCGGTTTGCCTTCGCAGACTGAACCCCATCCAGTTCCTTCAGGGCTTCTTCCACATGCTGCTCGCAATGACTGCAGGTCATTCCTTCCACAAATACCGTCTTCTTTTCTTCCATTTCTATCATCCTTTCTTCCTTTCCCGGACTTTTTTCCCTTTTACCCGTGCAGTGGCTGAAACCTTTTCAGCCGCAAGGCATTGGTCAGAACAGATACCGAGCTGAACGCCATGGCGCCTGCTGCGATCATCGGGTTTAAAAGAGGCCCGCCGAACAGGTACAGCAATCCTGCCGCAATTGGTATCCCGGCGGTGTTATAGGCAAATGCCCAGAACAGATTCTGCCGGATGTTCCGGATCGTACGCTTGCTCAATTGGATCGCCGTGGGAACATCCATGAGATTGCTTCTCATCAGGACGATATCGGCCGATTCCATGGCTACATCCGTACCGGAACCAATGGCGATGCCGATATCCGCCTGGGCCAGAGCCGGTGCATCGTTAATCCCGTCTCCCACCATAGCTACCTTTTTCCCTTCCTGCTGAAGCTTTTTCACTTCCACTGCCTTATCCTGCGGGAGCACCCCTGCCAATACCCGGTAGATTCCCACCTGCCTGGCAATGGCTTCTGCGGTTCTCCTGTTGTCTCCGGTAATCATTGCCACTTCAATCCCCATTTGATCCAGTGTCTTAACTGCCTTTCTGCTGCTTTTCTTCATGATGTCCGCTACTGCGATGATGCCTGCCGCATCGCCGTCCACCGCAATATACATGGGGGTTTTGCCTTCTCCAGCCAGGCGATCGTATTCCTTCTGCATCGGAAAGACAATATTCCGGTCGTCCATCAGCTTCTGATTGCCGAGAAGGATCTTCTGCCCCCGGAGAGCCACTTCAATGCCTTGCCCGGGGATTGCTTCAAAGCTCTCCGGATCCAGCAATTCCAGATTCCTTTCCCTGCCCAGCCCGACAATTGCTTCGCCCAGCGGATGCTCGGAATTCTTTTCCGCTGAAGCGGACAGGAGCAGGAGTTCCTCTTCTCCCATCGGACCGGCCGGAAGAATATCCGTGACCCTTGGCTTGCCTTCCGTGATGGTCCCGGTTTTATCCAGCACAATGGTCCGGATCTTGTGCGCCGTCTCCAGCGCTTCGCCGCCCTTTATCAGGATCCCGTAATCCGCACCCTTTCCCGTACCTACCATAATGGCCGTCGGCGTAGCCAGCCCCAGCGCACAGGGGCATGCGATGACCAGCACGGACAC
>DHDO01000097.1:22312-23911 GCA_002399435.1 Firmicutes bacterium UBA4874 | reverse complement strand
GCGGCAACAATCCGCCAAAACAAAAAAAGCAGAAGGCATTCTTTCTTGCTGTATTCTGCCTTCTGCTTCTGAACTTTAAAGGGTCCATAAAAAACAAAAGGCTATGGATAAAACATTGCCCATAGCCTCACAGATGCTGATTTTTGCATACGAAAACAAGCAATGCCGCACCAATATTTCGGTACCTATTGCTCTGTTTCCGATGAAATCCTGTCACGTCCATCTATACGCTATACTCTGCACAATGTTTCATCGGAATGGATTGTACAGAGCTGAGTTTCCTTGTAAGACGATCGGTAAAATACATATCGATTCTCCTTTAAACATTCCTCAAAATATCTTACTCTATCCAACGCGTTAAATATTCCTAAGAATATAGTACCCTATTCCAACGCCGTTAAATTCCTAAGAATATAGTACTCTATTCCAACGCCGTTAAACAATCCTAAGATGATTGTACTCGGTCTCAACGCCGTTGTCAAATGAGACTTTTCAAAACAGGATCTTTTGAGACCATTACTGCATTTTTTTCCGCCTATCCCAACGCCGTTGTCAAATGGGACTTTTCAAGACAAAATCTTTTGAGACCATTACAGCATTTTTTCCGCCGTTGCGGCAGAGGTCAGTTTCTTGTTTTTCTCCGCTTTTTTCCCCATCCGGCTGAAAAACTCCGTATAGATAACATCCAGGGTAAACACCTGGGACAGCTTTGCTGCAATGGAGCCACCCTGAAAAGGTCCTTCCTGCGCTCCGCAGAGCAGGAGGACATCCGCATACTGCAGGGCCGGTGTCTTTGCAAACTGGGTAATAAACACAACGGAAGCACGAGCTTCCTTTGCCAGCTGTGCAATCTGGATACAATCCTTCGTGATCCCGGAATTGGAGAGGATAATGGCAAGATCCTTTTCCCCAAGCAGTGCAGCGGCTGTCAGCTGTAAATGGCTGTCGCTGTTGAACACCACATTGGGCGTGATTTTCAATAGTTTATTCTGCGCCTCCAGCGCAGAACTTCCGGAATCTCCAAAACCAAAAAAATAAATCATGTTGGCTTTCAGCATAAGATCCACTGTTTTTCGGACAGCCTTCAGATCAATTTTGTGATAGGCCTCATCCAGGCCCTTTCGATAGGCATTATAAACATTTTCGCACAAATCATTGGATGTATTCGACGGATCCATCGGTTCAGTCTCCCCGGAATCCAGCAGCTCGTTGGAATTCAGAGTCAGTGCCAGAGAAAGCCGGAAATCCTGATATCCTCCCAAATGCAGGGAACGGCAAAACCGGAAGACGGTCGTATCTCCCACGCCGCACATATTGGCAAAGTCGCTTATTGTTGTATTCAGAACTTCCCTGGGGGAGGACAGTACAAAATCTGCAACTTTACACTCTGATCTGGTCAGCTTCGGGTAAAATGTGGATATCTGATTCAGTAAATCACTGCTCGGCATTGTCCATCTCTTCCTTTGATCTTTTTATGTCCCTGTTCTCTTGTTTGTCCCTGTTTTCTTGTTCTTCCTTGTTTTCTTATTTTTCCTTGTTTTCTTGTTCTTCCTTGTTTCCTTGTTTTTCTCTGTTCTCTTGTTTGTCCCTGTTTTCTTG
>DHDO01000097.1:0-22118 GCA_002399435.1 Firmicutes bacterium UBA4874 | reverse complement strand
TCTTGTTTGTCCCTGTTCTCTTATTTTTCCTCTTGTTTTTCCCTTTTCTTTTTCCCTATTTTCTTGTTTTCCCTTTTCTCTTCCTTTTATGGATATACCCAGATATATTTCAAAACATATATTTTATAACGCATCTTTCATAACATATATTTAAAGATATACCTGAATATATCTCTTTATGGCTGTTTCTCCGTAAGCAGCGCCATGGCATTATAATAAGCGCCATAGAGTCCGGCAGTATTTCCCAGCTTCGCCTGGCATACTGCAATATCGGTAAATCCGCCAATGGTTTGACCGTTCAGCCGTTTTCCAATTTCCCGGATCAGATTTTCCTGTTCCATGACTCCTCCGCCCAGAATAAATGCAGAGGGATCAAAAATATTTGCCAGAGAAATCAGGCCTGCCGTTACCTCGTCGATCCACAGATCGATTTCCCTGCGGATCCTTTTATCGCCGCTGTGGGCAAATGCCTCCCGCCCATTCATGGTAACCCCGGTCCGGTCCCTGATCGAAGACAACAGGGCATTGGTGGAGGCATACATCTCATAACAGCCCCGCCTTCCGCAGGTACACTCCAGGCCGTCCGCATGAATGGTCATATGGCCCAGGGCGCCCGCCAGCCCATGGCTCCCGTGATGTATCGCACCGTTTACGGCAATGGCTCCGCCAATTCCCGTCCCATAGGAAAGAAATAAAAAATTATTGTATTTCATTCCCTTTCCCTCCTGCATCTCTCCGATGGCGGCACATTTTGCGTCATTTTCCACAGCAACGGGAAGACCCGTTTTCTGCTCAAGGATCTTCCCGATGGGAACTCCGGTATAACCGGGTACGGCGTCTGTGGAGAACACAATTTTTTTGTCCCACGGATCCACATATCCGCAGGTGCTGATCCCCAGGCAGGAAACGTCTTCAAACTGCGCGGTGATCTCACAGATCAGGTCGATGATATGCTTTGCACCTTTTTTTGCATCCGTCGGCCGTTCATAGGACGCAGGCAGCACCCCGTCCGTGAACAGGCCGTATTTTGTCATCGTACCCCCCAAATCAATTGTCAGTATTTTCATTCGGACCTCCATCATTCAGTGCCTGAACAAACCGCTTTGTAATCTCCTGCGGCCGGGTAATGGCCGATCCAATCACTGCCGCATGCAGCCCCCTGATTTCAAACAGACCGGCGAGAACCTCCGGACTCCATATGCCGCCTTCTGCGATCACCGGTACCTTCAGGTCCTGACAGTACCGCTTTATCAATGCGATGTCCGGCAGTTGGTTCCCACGGGTTTCCCTGGTATATCCGCTCAGCGTCGTACTGACAATGTCAAAGCCAAGTTTCTCTGCAAGGCAGCCTTCTTCGTATGTGGCGCAGTCCGCCATGAAAAGCTGGTCTGGGTACTTCCTTCTTACTTCCGTGAAAAAATCGGTCAGGGTCCGTCCGCCGGGACGTACCCGGTTGGTGGCATCCATGGAAATCACATCCACCCCTGTTTTCATCAGGGCATCCACCTCATTCATGGCAGGCGTAATATAAACTTCCGAGTCCGGATAATCTTTCTTGATGATGCCGATCATGGGAACGGAAACGGTCTTCCGGATCTCCCGGATATCCTCCACCGAATTCGCCCGGATTCCACAGGCGCCTCCCGATACCGCCGCATAGGCCATACGGGACATGATATAGGAACTGTGAAGCGGTTCCTCCTCCAATGCCTGGCAGGACACAATCAGCCCGCCTTTCGTCGCAGTCAAAAAATCACGTTGCAAAAACCAAACATCTCCTCTTCAAATGCAGGACAATCAAACAACCCCCGGTTCTTCCCCTGCCGGTTCATACGTTCCTTTTATAAAGCGGTATATTTTGTCATAGATCTGCCCTTCCACTGGATCTGGATTCCCATAAAGGCGATAAATGGCCCTTCCGCCGTCAAACCATGCACAGGCAGAGTCCTTCATATAATCAAATTCGACACCGCCCGATAAATACCTCTCAAATCTTCGCAAACGTTCCTTTTTTACTTTCGCCGGCTCATTCCGGGCAGCATAAAATTCCATCTCTATACCTGCGTTCCGCTGCCTGGCAGCCTGAGCTGCTTCCTTTACATCCGTTATATTCTGATAGAACATATAATTCGGCTGCAAAAAGGCACAGTCAAAGTAATAATTCTGATAATCATCCAACAAATGCACATTGTAGGAGCTCCAGAAGGGGATCCAAAAAAACTTCATGTCCCTTTCCCCCAGTTCCCTGTGCAGCTCCTTGAGAAGCCAGTGATCATCCATATCCCAGCTTCGGTAAACCGTCTCAAATGTCCAGTAAAATCCAAGCAAATTCAGATGCCGGAAGTTCTCCCGCTGAAAGCGCCGGATCACTTCATCCACAAACCAGACACAGGCCGCCAGGCGCTGCCTGGTCGCTTTTTCAAGATTCTGTCCCTTCGTTGTGAAGTTCAAATTCTGCCCGTTTATTTCCCCAAACTGTGTCTGAAGGGGACCCGGATACGGTATGGTAATCACCAGGTTCACCTTATGATCCCGTTTCCCGAGTTTTTGCTCCGCCTGGTCGATTACCTCATCCAGCGCATGGGCAAAAACATTCGGCGCAAAATACCAGTCCAGGACGGAAAGCCAGTCTTCCCGGTTCCCGGGGTTGGGCACCGGGACGGCAAAAAAATCGCCTTCCCCGGTCCGCGTGGTTCCAATATTGATATCGGAATACAGGGATCCTCCATGGGGGGATTGGTTATGCCAGAAGGCAAAGGTGTCAAACATCCAGTCGTCGGCCTGACCGCCTGCGTCCAGGTGGGTGACATACCGCGAAAATGCGTCTTTCCCCCAGGTATCGCTGGTCTTGCCGCCTACCAGAATAAACTGCTTCATATAGTTATAATCTTTTCTGCCAGGATGAAAATATGTCATTTTTACAACTCCATCTCTACCGTCCATTCCCCTGTTTGGCTGCCTGCCCACATCTCTTCCTTTTCGGCCGGCTCCGGACGGTTTCTTTGTTCGTTCTCAGCCTTTGATCACGCTGGAATAAGCCGCGGCAATAAAGTATTTCTGGAAGAAAATAAACACCGCCAGAATGGGTACCAGCGCTATGATGGCACCTGCTGCAATCATTCTCGTATTGGCGACAAAAGTCCCCTGCAGTTTATACAGTCCAAGGGTCAGGGGATAGGTATTGGGATCCTCCAGTACCAAAAGCGGCCACAGGAAGTTATTCCAGGCTCCGATAAAATTCAGGATGGACATGGTAGCCAGTGTGGGCTTTACCATGGGGAGCATAATATGCAGAAAAATCTGCCATACCTTAGCCCCGTCAATAATTGCAGACTCCTCCATTTCCTTTGGAATGCCAAGTAATCCCTGTCGCATTAAAAAGATGCTCATGGCAGGGACCGCAGCCGGCAGAATAATGCCCGCATAATTCCCCATCAGGCCCAGCTTGTTGATGATCAGGTAAACCGGGATCATGGTGACTTCTCCGGGAATCATCATCGTCCCCATGATGATCATGAAAACAAAATTCTTCCCCCTGAAATTCATGCGCGCCAGCGGAAAAGCCGCCATGGAGCACAGAACCACAGGCAGGGCGACCCCAAAGACAGCCAGGATAAGACTGTTGATCAGAAATCTGCCAATAGGCAGCGTATTCCACACAACTGCATAATTTCCAAACGTAGGATGCCCGGGAATAAACTGAGGGGGAAAAGAGAACACTGCCTCATTCTGCCCTTTCAACGAAGTCGAAAGGGTCCAGATAAAGGGTACCACCATAATCAGGGCGATAAGGATCAGCAGGATGTGATATCCGATATTCACCCGGGTAGCCCGTTTAACCGAAAATTCTTTTTCGTTCTTATTGCTCATCTTCTCACCTCAATTATGCTTGATTGTCCTTATCAAGAAACTTTTGATTGATAAGGGTCAGGACCAGAATAATCAGAAACAATGCAAATGAAATGGCGCTTGCATACCCCATGTCAAGCTGTTCAAATGCCTTTTCATAAATCATATATACGACCGTTTTGGAAGAACCAATGGGTCCGCCTTTTGTCATGGTCAGCATCATTGTAAATTCCTTGAATGCGGACATGGTGGACACGACGACAACAAAGAAGATAACCGGCCGCAGCAGCGGAAAGGTAATGTAAAACTGCTTTTTCCAGAAGCCGGCTCCTTCCAGATCGGCAGCTTCGTATAGTTCCTCCGAAATCGACTGCAGCCCGGCCAGATAAAACAGCATATAATACCCCAGTCCCTGCCATATGGTGACAATCGCCAGGCTGGGCATTACCATGGATTTGCTGGTTAGCCATTTTGCCGGGGCAATGTTGAAAATACTCAAAAGATAGTTCATGATTCCATCTTCCTGGAACATCCATTTCCACAGCATTGCGGTAACGACTACAGAAACAAGGACCGGGAAGTAATAGATAAGCCGATACACGGAAACGCCTTTCATTTTTCGATTCACCAGTACGGCAAGGAAAATGGAAAGAATCGAAAGAGCCGGCGTAACCAGCACCCAATACGTCAGGGTATTCTTCATGGCACTCCAGAAATTGGAGTCGTGTATCAATTGTTTGTAATTTGCAAGCCCTACCCACCCAACCGGTGAAAATACATTGTAGTTCGTAAAGCTCAGGAACAACGCTGCCACAGTTGGAATGACGGTAAATATCAATAACAGGATACCGGGGATTGCAAGAAATAACCATGCATGATGTGCTTTATACATGATAGCCTCCTAACACAAAGTCATGGATGGATCGGTCTGCGATAAAACAGGATACTGATTGCAGTTTCCTGCAACCAGTATCCTCGCACCATCCCTGCTTACTTTAACAATTTGTTGACCGCTGCTTCCGCATCATCCAATGCTTTCTGCGGGTTCTTGTCTTCCAGCAGTACCTTTCGGTACTCTTCGTTGATCACCTTGTTGATCTGCGTCACATTTTCCACAGGTGCAAGCATATCATAGGAGCTTCCAAGCTGTTTTGCGGAATAGTACCTGCCCTTTTCCGCCACATCGTGTGAGTCGGCTCCCTTTGTAAAGAATTCATCCTCCGCTGCTTTCTTAACGGAAGGCAGCACCGGAGTCGTCTTGGAGAACTTCAGCTGATTATCCGCGTTGGTAATGAACTTGGCGAATTCCACCGCTTCCTTCTGATGCCTGCTCTTGGACGAAACTGCGATATTCATGACTGCCATACTGCGTCTGCCTACGGATCCCACTATGGCAGCAGCCGCATCGGACTTGTTATAAACTTCCGGGGACAAATCCTTGACCTGTCGGAACAACTGAGGCCCTGTGCCCCACCAGGCCAGCTTTTCCTGTGCGTACCATTCCGGCATATTCACCTGATCCAGTACCACTTCGTCCGGAATCAGGCCTTTATCGTATTCCTTCTTCAGGAATTGAAACAGCTCCAATGCTTTCGGGGTATTGAATGCTGCCTTTTTCCCGTCTTTCGATACAAGGGGTACCCCATTGGAGGGTAGATAAAGGTGTACAGAATTAGGTGTGGATCCATACGCTCCCGTTTTCTCATGGATCACTTCGGACATTTTCCATGCTTCTTCTTCCGTCTTTGGAGGGGCATCAAATCCGGCTTTCTTTAATATCTCCGGGTTATAGATCAGACCCCCGCTTGTCAGGTACCATGGAAGCGCATAGACGGTATCGCCGACTTTTCCTGCCTGCCATGCGCCCTCAAAATAATCATCCTTCACATCCGCGGCAGCCTTGTTCATATCCACCAGGGCTCCCTTTGCGGCCAGCTTTTTCAAAAAGTCCGTATTCAGATTGATCACATCCGCCAGATTTCCTCCGGATGCGGCAGTCAATGTCCTCTGCTCCGCCTGTTCAAACGGAACATCCTGCCAGTTTACCTTTACTCCGGCATGCTGGCTCTCAAAGTCCTTGATCACGCCATGCAGATAATCGTCAAATGTGGGGCTGAGAGACAATGTCCAGAACGTGATTTTGGCGTTCTTGCCTTTCGCACCCCCGCCGTTCTTTCCGAATTTCGCGCCGCTGCCGCAGGCTGCGAAAAGACCGACAATCATTACAAGGCTCAGCAATAAAGCTATTTTCTTTTTCATTTTGTTACCTCACTCCTTGAAAAGCACTTTTTTCCTGTACTGGGACCTCCTCTATTTTACCTCTCCGAACCGGTTCTATACTGACTCAGGATATTGAAACAACTTCAATATTCGGAAACAGCTTCAATATTTGTCCGGGAAGTTTCGACATATTTATTATACCAGAGCAAAAAACCTTGTCAATATTTATTTTTTTTAGTGAAAAAGTTTTTCTCCATCCTTTGCTTTTCCTACCATATGCACTATATACGCTGTATGCACTATATACACTATATGTACTATATAAAAAGAAGGCACTTTGTTGAGTGCCTTCCTTTTGAGATTTTATTGTCCACGAAAATCATATATTGGTACCCTCCAACAGGCTCTCTATTCATCAGCGAAGCGATACCCGACGCCTACTTCGGTGAGTAAAAAGCGCGGGTGGACGGTGTCTTTTTCCAGCTTACGGCGAAGACTGGCCATAAAGACCCTCACGCTTTTGCTGTCGCTGCCTTCATAGCCCCATATCTTCCGGATAATATAGTTATGGGTAAGCACCTTACCCTTGTTTGCAATCAGTAAAAGCAAGATCCTGTATTCCGTCGGGGTCAGATGAATTTCCTTGCCATCCACAAGGACCCTGCGTTTTTCATAATCCACCGTAAGCCAATCACAGGTAAACGTCGTTTCTCCCGTATTGCCTTCGACCTTTTGCAAAGATCGTTCCGCCACGCGGACGCGGGCTGTCAGTTCACCCATATGAAAGGGCTTTGTAATGTAATCATTGGCTCCCATGTCCAGCGCTGCAATTTTCTCTTTTTCCTGTCCACGCGCCGACACGACCAGAACCGGAGCATCGGAAAATGCCCTGAGCTCCCGGAGCAAATCCACACCATCCTTGTCCGGCAGACCGAGATCCAATAGGATAATATCAGGCCGGTATGAAGAAAACAGGAACATTCCTTCAGCAGCCGTTTCTGCAGTCAGAACATGGTACCCTTCTTTTGTAAGGGAAATGTCAATAAAATGAGAAATATATTTATCGTCCTCTATCACAAGGATCGTTCGATTCTTCCGATTCTTCCGATTATTATTCATAGGTTTTCCTCCATGGGCAGCGTAAATGTAAAAACAGAACCTTTGGGAATATTGTCTGTCACAGAGATCTGTCCGCCATGAGCTTCCACAATGGCCTTGCATATGGAGAGACCAAGTCCCAGACCTTTGTGTCCATCCACAATATCCTTTTCCTGCGTCACATAACGCTCGAACAAGCGGCTTCGGATCGCATCAGGGATACCGTCTCCGGTATCCGCTACGGAAACAGTCAAATGCCGGCCAGCTTCCACAGTCAGCGAAATGGCGCTGTCAGGCGGCGTATGACGGGCGGCATTTTCCAGAAGATTGATGATTACCTGCGCAATCAGCTTCCCATCCATCGGCACCGTTACCACATCATCAGGCAGCTTTACCTTAAAATTCCTGTTGCGCAACAGCCGCTCGGTCTGCTTCACTGCTTCCCCAACCACATCATCAATTACTTCATCCTGCTTGTGCAGCACCAGCTTTTTTTCGCTGATACGGGTCATGCTGAGAATGTTTTCCACAAGACCGGTAAGCCATACAATCTCTTCGCTTATATCGACAGCGAGCTTCCTGCGCTCCGACTCGGAAAGTATATCGTAGCTATCCGCCAGCAGATTCCCGGCTCCGGAAATCGCTGTCAGCGGACTCCTGAGATCGTGCGCCACGGAGCGGAGAAAGATGCTGCGCTGCTGTTCCCGCCCCATGGCCAGTCGTATTTTTTCCCGGTCGGCTACCAGCCTTTCCCGTTCCAATGCAATACCAAGCTGTGTACAGATAGCCTTTACAATTAAAAGCTGGCTGTTGTCCGGTTCTTCCTCCTTGATTTCCATCATTCCCAGCGTGCCGTTACCGCCGTTTATTCCAAAACCTTTTTTCGGGCCCTTCCAATCCAGATGGATCGTACAGCTCAGTCCCGTGTATTTCTTTAAAAGAAACTCCGCCTTTTTTACAACATTTTCCCGGCCGCTGGCGGATAGAAATCCTGAAGCGATCCGGTAAAGGATCCAGGCAGTGTGCTCATTTTGCGCTGCCAACCTCATTTCGTTCTGCAGTCTGGAAGTAATCGTACCGGATACAATGCCCGTAATCAAAAAAAACAAAAGCAGCATCAAATCGTTCGTTCCATATATAAGAAACGAATAAAGAGGACGTGTAAACAGAAAATTAAACAGCAGAGCACAAAGAAGCGCCGCACAGATTGCCCATCTCCGACTGCTGGTTAGCACCGCCGTAAACAGGACGCCGAGCAGAAATATCATGATAGTACTCTCGTTTTCCACACCCATATGTCCGGTGAAAATCGATAAAACCGTAACCAGACACATGATTAAAACTGTTTTCACTGCATTTTTCAGCGTATCGCATCCTCCTACTGCCATATCACTTCTTGCATATCATTTTCAGCATACCCATTATATCCTTTTGCTTCCCTGGCAGCAATGGATGTCTCCATAGATAATAGTTTTTACCAATAATGGCAAGGAATATGCCAGAATTACGTCATTTTCCTTTGTCTGCGCCCCAAAGCTCTGTCAGCAGAGAGTCAATGGGCTCACCTGCGGAAAGCAATCTGTCCACGCCCTCATTTATGAAGATATCCCGCAGATTCGGTGTATTGCAGCGCGCAACAATTGCAATCCCGGGATCCGTGCTTTTGGCATCATGGCATATTGCCAGGTTGTCTTTATCCTCATCAGAGAGAGCAAACAGGATGGAATAACAGCCATCCTCCGGATAGGATTGCGCTGTAATATTTCTGCATTTCATACCCATTTTATTTATTTTCTCCGCAACATCCGGTGCGCCATATACCAAAACGCCTTGATTGGCACGTCCCTGCGGGCTTTCAAGGATACCGCCCCTCTCTATAAAATGATCAATGCGGCACATGACAAGATAACCAAGCATAACAACACCTGCAGACACTATAATCAAAAATAGTATCAAGTCAACCACCTCGTTTTCCTTTTCAGAATACCAGAAAGGCAATAAAGACGGTGTCATCATTGTACTGTGTTGTGTTAGTTTTATATAAAGGACATCCTTCAGCACGTTCAGCATCCTACTGCTTACTGCTGCAGCACCTTGCTGTGTTCTGCAGGACGGTTTGTCACGAGTATTCCATACATATTAACGAATTTTTTATACTTATCCTATTCTTCTTTATACTATATTTATACGAATTCCACTATCATATAAAATTGTCATCGAACAGTGGATGCATTGCCATTGAATCGGCAGCTCCATGGATCGATGTTTAATATTGCTGTATTGTAGAATAATGATATATGGCATAAATACGGCAGAAGGAGGTGTGTTGCCATACCTGCATTATTTCATAAGTTACGGCCGGAACAGGCTATCGCCCTGGGATTTGCAACGGTCATTCTGTTGGGAGCCGTTCTTCTGATGCTTCCCATTGCACAAAACGACGGAATCGATGTCCCCTTCATTGATGCACTGTTTACCTCGACCAGCGCGGTCTGCGTTACCGGGTTGGCAGCCATTGATATCGCGGATAATTTTAATGTGTTCGGTCAGGCTGTTGTTGCAGCACTGATTCAGATTGGAGGCCTTGGCGTCACCTCTGTGGGGGTGAGCCTTATTCTTCTCGCCCGGAGAAAGGTCACCTTCAAGGATCGTATACTGGTAAAGGAAGCCATGAATCTGAATTCTGTGGGAGGAATTGTAAAGCTGGTAAAGTCTGTCCTCCTGATGACCCTGTGCTTTGAAGGAACGGGAGTGCTCCTGAACTTTATCGTTTTTTCACAGGATTACGCACCTTTGCACGCCTTATGGATCAGTGTTTTCCATTCTATTGCTGCCTTCAATAATTCCGGCTACGACATCCTGGGAGGATTCCGGAATCTGATACCTTATCAGAATAACGTACTGCTGAATCTGACGACCACAGGACTGATCATATTCGGCGGACTGGGTTTTCTGGTCATTCGTGAGATCCTTTCCAAACGGCACTTCAAAAAGTTCAGCCTGCACACGAAAGTCGTTATCACCATGACCGCTACGCTGCTGGCTGTCGGAACCATACTGCTGAAGGCAACGGAAAATATAAGCTGGCTGGGAGCATTCTTTTTCAGTACATCCGCAAGGACAGCCGGATTCAGTACTTATCCGTTGGGGGAGTTCTCCAATGCGGGACTGTTCCTGCTGATCATTCTGATGTTCATCGGAGCTTCCCCTGGATCCACCGGCGGCGGCATTAAAACAACCACCGCATTTACCATAATGAAGAGCGCATATAGTATGGCAACCAATAAGCATTGCGCTGCGTTTAAAAGGCGCATTCCAAGGGAAACGGTCCGAAAAGCCTTTATTGTTTTCGCACTGGCCCTGGCGTTGGTTTGCCTGAATTCCTATCTGCTTAGTATCCTCGAACCGCGGTTTACCTTTATTCAGCTGTTGTTCGAGGTGGTATCCGCGTTTGGTACCGTTGGCCTGTCCACCGGCATTACGCCGAACCTCTGCGCTTGGAGCAAGACTATTATCATACTGACCATGTATATCGGACGACTGGGTCCCCTTACCGTAGCCATGATATGGTCTTACCGGCCATTGTCCAATGCCAGCTATTCGGAAGAAACGATTACGATCGGGTAAAGGAGAGAATGATATGAATCAACAAAAACCAATTATAGAGTTTGGCGTTATCGGGCTTGGAAGATTCGGACAGGCATTGGTAAAAACCTTGACCGATGCCGGCAAGGAAGTCCTGGCGCTGGACAGCAATGAAAACAAGATCAAACAGATAAGGGACAACACGGCAAACGCCTTTGTGGTTCAATCCATGGATAAGGAGACTTTGATGGATACCGGCATTCAGAACTGCGACACCGTAATTGTCTGCATCGGAGAAAAAGTGGATGTCAGCATCCTGACAAGTCTCAACATCATCAATATGGGAGTGCCCCGGGTGATTTCCAAGGCAGTCTCCTATGAACAAGGCCTTGTTCTGGAAAAGATTGGCGCCGAAGTCGTCTACCCGGAACATGATATGGCGATCCGTCTGGCGAACACTCTGATTTCTTCGAGAACGCTTATATCCATTGAATTACGGAACAATCTCAATATCTCCGAAATGAAAATTACCAATAAAATGGAAGGGCAGTCCGTACTTCAGGCGGATCTGCGCCGGAAATACAGCCTGAACATCATTGCCATGGAGCATAATGGCAATGCGACGAGCGAGATTACTCCGGATCTGGTCTTCCATGAGAATGACAAGATAGTGGTAGTCGGCAACCGCGAGAATATCAGAAAGTTTGAATTGTATATGACCAGCAGAAGCTGAGTTAAAGCTGCAGATAAGACAGAATCTTTTCTGCAGCTTCTTTTGAATCCATGATCCGGCCTTTCTCTCTTTACCGCTTTTTATCGCCCTTTATCACTCTTTATCGCCCTTTATCACTCTTTATCGCTCTTTATCACTTTGACAGTTTTAGTCTTTCACGTTCTTTTTGTACCGATCCAGCAGGGTCTGATCGATTTTAAGAATCTCATCCAATCCCAGATCTTTCAGGCTCTGAATATGACTGTCCCAATCATCCATAGAGATCTGTCCCAGGATTAGCTGTGTTGCCAGCTGGCTGGATTGGGTACCCAAATCCGTGTTGAGTTCCAACCGACGTTGTACCTGTTCCTGAGTCGGTACGGGAAAATAGTTTTCTTTTCCCAGCGGCGTCGTCGGATGATAATCTATGATATTACGCTGAAACTCTGCCTTGTACTCCGGCACAATACTGATTTCGTTCTCCATGGGAACGAATCTCCGTTTCGGGAATATGCTTCCGTTGGCCCAGATTAAATCTCCGATCTCTTTTCCTTCTTTTGCCGCTTGTTCCCAACTGGCATTCAGAGCAATGGGAAGCAGTTTTTTCTCTCCGTCCTTAACTTCATAGGTCTCTCCCTCTATGCCCCACTGGGTCAGTTCCATATATTTGTCGCTGCATAGAATATCCAGCAGAGTACCGGCCACATCCAGATCCTTGCATTCTTTGGTAAATGCCCAACGATTATAGGACAGATACGGAGGTTCAATAGCAAGGATTGGTTCTGCCGCATCCGTGGCTTTAAGCGGACCAATCGGCAGATAGGCAGCGTCCGGATCCCCTGTGCCAGGCTCCTGCCAGGTCTGCATGCAGTAATCAAAGATTGCTCCTGCTTTATTCTCTGCAATCACCTGATCCAGGGGGTCCCCACCACCGATCGTACTGGTATCCATCAGTCCTTCTTTGGCCAGTTTATTCAAATATTTAAAGTAATCCTTGATTCCTGGCTGATACCATGGGGAAACTGCTTTCCCGTCTTCTATGACAAAGCAGGAAATCTCGTTCACCAGTCCAAACCATTGGGCTATTCCATTGTTCCATGCAGCCGGATTAAAGGCAAGGACTTCATCCTGCTGTCCATTCCCGTTTGCATCCTTCTCCCGGAATGCTTTCAGCATATGGTAAAAATCATCCGCTGTTTTTGGAACTTCCAGATTCAATTTATCCAGCCAGTCCTTTCGGACGGAGATAACCTGGTTGGTAGAACCGGGTTTCCCATCATATGTTGTCGCCTGGATCTGGCTGATCCAATAAACATTCCCATTCTCTGCTGCATTCAATGCATTGGAACGAGCGCCTTTTCCGCCTTCCGCAAAGAATTGTTTAGCGGTTCCATCACTGTGCTCATCGATAATCTGATTGACGGGAAGGATTGTTCCCTTGTCCACAAAATTCAGAATTGTGTCGTCCCCCAAGCCGGTTACATTCAAAAAATCCGGCATATCCGTTGCGGATGCCATACGGGTTTGCAGCGTTGTTTGATACTGATCATTGGCAACGACTTCAAACTTGGGATTGAGTCCTTTTTCCTTAAAAAGCTTTTGAAATTCTTTCCAGGAGCTATACTTTTCCCGATCTTTGAAGTGAATATGGGGATTGCCAGTCTCCGGACCCATGATATGAATCGTCTTGCTGCCGGCTTTGTCTGCGGCCTGATTGCTTCCTTTTGACTTATTCTTATTGGAACTTCCCGTTGTTTGTGGACTTGTGGCACAAGCACTGAGAACACCCATCATAAGCAAGACAGCGAGTGTGACCGACAAGTACCTCCAAAGCTTTTTTTCCAATATACTCTCCTCCTCATAAAATAATCTATAAACAATGTCCATGATGTTCCATGGCTTTTGTTTAACACTGTTCGCAGCCGCCGCCTCACCCCTTCAGAGAACCCAGCATAACGCCCTTTACAAAGTACTTCTGGAAAAAGGGGTAGGTAAAGATAACCGGCAGCGTGGTAAATATGATCATGGAATATTTTAGCTGGTTGTTGGATAGCTTCAGACGGGCCATAGCTTCCGCCTCTGCCTGGGATAACTTCGTCAGATCCACCGTCTGCTGAACCAGTACCCTGCGCAGATACATCTGCAGCGGCTGAATCGAAGTATCCGGCTGATAAACATTGGAGGTGAACCAGCTGTTCCATACACCTACTATGGTATATATCCCCACCACCGCAAGAATCGGCTTACTCAGCGGCACATAGATGCGGGAAAGGATGGTGAAATTGTTGGCCCCGTCAATCTGCGCTGATTCCCTCAGGGACTCGGGTATTCCGACAAAAAACGTCCTGGTCAGAATGATGTACCAGATATTAAAGCACGACGGTATGATCAGTGCCCAAACGGTATTGTACAGCCCCAATTTGGATATCAACAGAAAAGATGGGATCAGACCTCCGCCAAAATACATCGGAACAAGAAGAAAGGCCACAACAAACTTTCGCCCCATCAGCTTTTTGGAGGTCAGGGGATAAGCGCATGTGATACTGGTCAGGAGGACCAACAAAGTATTGGCCACCACATAGAATATGGTATATCCATAAGCCCGCCACATCTTACCGTCCGTAGCCAGTATGGAATAAGACCGGAAATACAGCCCCCTGGGATAAAAGTATACCTTCATGCTGGCGGCAACAACCGGGTCACTGATGGAGAGAATGAATACATAGTACATGGGATACAATGTAATGAAGCAAACCAGTATCATAACCAGATTGATCACGATATCCCCTGCGTTGAATTTACGCTTTACCGTCATATAAAGACTCCTCACTTTCCATGGTATGAATGATCTGCATTACCATAAGCTATACCCTGCGATCTTATCACTGGCTTTATTGGACGCAAAAACCATCAGGAAATTGATAACTGTTGACAGCAAACCGATTGCCGTGGTATAGCTGAATTGTCCTCCTTCGATCCCAAGACGGTAAACATAAGTCCCGATAACATCCGCAGTGGGATACGTGGCAGGGGAATACAAAAGAAGGATCAGATCGGTATTGGATGACAGCAGCGATCCAACCGCCATGATCAGCATGATGGAGATCGTTGGTTTGATGCCGGGAAGGGTAATATGCCACATGGACTGCCACCTGGTAGCACCATCCAGGTAGGCGGATTCATATAACGATGGATCAATACCAGTAATGGCAGAAAGATAAAGAATGGAGTTGAATCCAAACGATTTCCATATATTTGTAATGGTATAGATCACCGGAAAAGCCTTGGGCTCCGTATTAAGGCTCTTCCGCGACTCGCCGAACAATGCAATGATATTATTGACCAGCCCATCTGTCTTTACAAAAGACAGCACCATGCCGGCTACCACAACGGCGGAGATAAAGTAAGGCAGATAGCTGGCCGTTTGAGTGAACTTCTTGAAGCGCACGGACCGTACTTCATTGAGCAGCAAAGCAAAAAGAATGGGAGGCCAGAATCCGAACAACAGATTTAAAAAACTCAATGAAATGGTATTCGTCATGATTCGCCCGAAAAATGGTCCACTGATAAATCGCTTGAAATGCTTCAATCCAACCCACTTGATATCCTGGGTAAAGGAAAAGAAAGGCATACCAGGTGAATAATCCTGAAATGCTATCAATATTCCATAAATCGGAATATAGCAAAAAAGAAAAATAATGATCAACGTGGGCAGCATCATGGCATACAGCTCTGCATTCTCCCGCAGCAATCCGCTCCGGTGCATTTTTTGAAATCTCTTTTCAGATGCCCTGCTGTTCTTTTGCGCTGCTGTTCCTGCGTTCAAAGTTCATCAACTCCTTAATCATCCATATTTTTCAATATAATGAATGTACTTTATCCATTAAATGTGAATCTGGTTGTTTACCATGGAGCCCGCATAATCACCACCACTTTTCCTGCTCAAAATATCTGCATTTTTGCTAACGTCCAGATACTATGCGTCAATTTTGTAAGATTTTATTACCTTCTATATTTTAATAGCCATACACCAAGTCATTTCTTATAGGCATTGGCTCTTTTATCTTTACAGGAGTGTAACTTCATTTTCAAAGTTCATCTTTTTTAGGCCGGACACTGATTAGGTTATTTCAAAAAAATTTTGTAATAGAATAAACACAGTACATTTTGATAATGCTTCATTCTCGATAGCGCCAACAAAATGCATGGTTTTATATTAGTCTTGTTTAATGAGAACGTCTATATTATAGTACTCAATTTTTGAGATGTCAACAACTTTTTCTACTTTTTTGAGAAATATATTCTCAAATATTCAGGAATTGTTATGATAAGTCAGAAACATATGAATGGGAGGAATTGGAGATGCTCACTTTTGGAGAACGTCTACGTATGGCACGTGAAAGATCCGGTCTCACTCAGCTGGAAGTTTACAGAACAATCAAGTTGAGCAATAAATCTCTATCCCGTTATGAAAACAATGCAACATCCCCTGATCCTGGAACAATAAAAGCTCTTATTGAACTGTATGACGTATCTGCTGACTTCATAATGGGGATTTCCGATAACATGGGGCATTTCCAACCACGTAACAGAAAGCCGACTATAAATGATGCCGTTTTGCCTGATGATACAATACAAAAACTGATTCAGCTTTCTGCAGAAGCGAAAAAGAAGGTAGTGGAATATATCGACCTGTTGAAAGTTGTTGAAGATGTCAAACTGCCTCACGAATGACTCAAAGGATTACTCCCTGTCGATCCTGGAAGAAATGAAAAGCAGTGAAAAGGCTTCAGTCTCACCTTAAGCAGTAGCATCTGAAATGAAAAAGACAATAAAGAAGCCGGCTCTGTTCACGGCTTTTCGGAATCATAAAAAGCATGTGAAACGGAGCCGGCTTCTTCACCAGACACTGAAAGCACTACGTACTATTCCCTTCTCATCTTTCCACAGCAATCCACTGATCCGGATTTTGGATCGCTTTGCTGCCGGTTTCCACCAGAGAAACGACTTCATACGTCTCCTCTTTGAGGACAGCGGGCTGTTTCGTATCAAAGAACCCAAGCAGATTGTCCATAAAAGGCGCCCAGTAATCGCTCTGAATCGGCAGACTGACACCTTCCCCGCTCTCCGCCTGAACCTGCAGGCCAAAATTTGCCCATGGCATGCAGTGAATCACCGAACGCCTTCCGTCCCCGTAATCATAGGTAATCATCGGCGAAGATCCGGATACGGTGCAGATGGCACGTTTCGCCCCCAGACCGATGCATTTTACGACCATCTCCAGCTGGTGAACGGAATAATTCTCAAAAAGTCCCGGGCCCTGCGCAGCAACCATGGCAATATCTTTTCCCAGGGTTCCCGGTCCTCTGTAATCCGTCAGCTCCGTTGCAAACCGCAGGGCAGATGTGGAATACATGGGAGTATGATACTGTTCTGCCCGATCAAACATCTTCCTTGCCGAACCCAGATCCATGGCAAATGTTTTATCGATATAAACCGGCTTTCCTGACGCCAACGGGATCTCCGACAGTTTGACGTGCATTTCAGGATTGTCCGGAGACAAAACGACAATACTGTCGCATTGATCCACCAATTTTTCGATGGAGGAAGCCCAGGGGACCTGGTTGTTCCTGCACCAATCCTCCGTGGAAACACCGCCCGCACGGTCTGTCATGGCCCATGCACAGGCTACCTGATACTTTCCGCGTTTGGCCGGATCATGGATCCATCGGACATACTGATTGGCATGCCATTCATCCAGATAGTAGTCAATAAATCCAATCCGGTTCAACCGATCCCCACCTCTTTCTCTTTTGCGGCGGACTCATAAATCTTGTCCATCAGCAGGGAACTCGCAATAACCTGATCGATATTGGAACGGATCTTTTTGCCTTCCTGTGAGCATTTGATAAATGCATCGATTTCATCATAAAACATATCCGCCATGGGGAAGGAAGGCTTGGTCTCATACAGTACACCGTCCCTGGAGCTCCACATGGTATAATTCCCGCCGTATTGGAGCTTGATGCCCGCCTTGTCACCCAAAAATTCGATGAACGTGGCTTTATCATTGATATTCTGAGCCCAGGCACCGTTCAGGGTAATGGTGGGCCCACCGGTCCGGATCATTCCGGTTACAAAGTCCTCCACATTGCATGTTCCGTTGTAATCCGGAGGGCCTGCCCACATGCTGGTATAGGCATAATCCTTCATATCCTTTGCCATCTCGCTGTATGTAGCCGCAGAAACCGTCCGGATCGCCGGATTTCCGATGCAATACAGAATCAAATCCAGATAATGTACGCCCCAGTCAATCAACACACCACCGCCGGCCATATCCTTGGTGGTAAAAGGTCCGCCCAGACCGGGAATGGATCGATAGGCACGGAAGGAACAATAAATATGATACAGTTTGCCCAACTCTTTCGCATCGATTTTTTCCTTCACTTTGTTGACTGCCGTATTGAAGCGGTTTACCACGCCGATATTCAGAATCCGGTGATTGTCGTCCGCCGCTTTCTTCATGGCAGACGCTTCCGCATAGTTAAGAGCCGCGGGTTTTTCGCACAATACATGTTTTCCTGCCTTTAAGCTGTCAATGGTAATGGGAGCATGAAGGTAATTTGGTACGCAAACCGACACGATATCCACTTCAGGATCCGCGATGGCTTCATGATAATCCGTAATGGCATATTCACCATTGAATTTCTCACGAAAAGCCTGCGCGCGTTCGGGGATAATATCCACGCAATACTTGATTTCACTTAGTGGGTTCTTAAGATACGCCGGACCATGCTGACTGTTGGCAATGGTACCATTGCCGATGACTGCCACTTTTACTTTCTTCAAAAATAATCCCTCCAGTTTTCTGTGATCACTCCTACTGTTCCCTTAGATTATACACGATAGATAATCACCTTTCCATAGCTATTATACCTGTTTCATCCGATTCCCGCTTATCCAATATTATGATTTTTCTTATCTGAATTTGTGCTTGCTTTCTTGCCTCCATTTTGTAACTATGATAAACTATAAAAGCACTGTATTTTGTAAAGTAATTTATCCAGACAGTCAAATGTGTCAAATTTAATCGAAAGTGATGGTCGAGAGGATGTCAAAGAAGATAACCATGCAGGATATTGCCAGCCAGCTTGGCGTGACAAAAGTTTCCGTATCCAAGGCAATCAATAATAAGCCCGGCCTCAGCGACAGCCTGCGGAAACGCATTCTTCACACAGCCAGGGAGCTGGGCTATGCAAAAATAAAAGCCGATGAAATACAAAAGGAATATCGATTTGCTTTTATTTCTGCAAAACGTTTTTTTCTGGAGGATGAAAAATTCTATACTACGATTTATTACTATCTGAATCGAAAGTGTATGGATAAAAACTGTTCCCTGAACTGTTTTGTGGTGGGAAATCATGAGGAGGAAAGCGGCATTCTTCCTTCGGACCTGACTCTTGTCAAATATGACGGGATCTTTATCGGAGGGGAACTCAAAAAAGAATACCTGAGCCTTCTGGCCGGATTGAAAGCAGAAAAAATAGCCATTGACTTTACTATGACCGGCCTTCCGTTTGACAGCGTCATTGTTGACAACTTCACGATTGGATATGAAGTCACGGGCAATCTGATTGAAAAAGGCCATACCAGGATTGGATTCGTTGGAAACATCCATCACACAAACAGCATCTGTGACCGCTATTTCGGCTATCTGAAGGCCATGAAATGCAGGAATCTGCCGATTCAAAAGGATTGGTACATTCCGGGCATCAATACTTTGGATGGGGTCTATACCCAAAACTTTGATCTTCCCAAAGAACTGCCTTCCGCATTTGTATGTCATTGTGACAAGGCGGCATTTACCCTGATGCAAAAGCTGGAATCCTGCCACGTCCAAATCCCGGAGGATGTTTCCATCACCAGCTTTGACAACACCGGCATCTGCGAGCTGACCACTCCGAAACTGTCCAGTGTAAACATCGACAAAAAGCAAATTGCCCTCCACAGCTTCAATCAGATGATAAACCGACTGGACAATCCCGGCCTGGCCCCTCACAGAATCTATCTCAGCGGCACCCTCGTGGAGAGGGATTCCATCCTCCCATATCCTTCAAAAGGATAGTCTATCACAATGCGCCCTTCCGCAGTATCCCCCAGTCCACTGTACAGATCGGCTTTCCCATCTTCCCGCATGACGATACCACTTGTAAAACAGCAGTCCTTCAGCCGGGGCACCTTTGCCGAAAAGGCGGGATAGGAGGCAGAGGTGGCAAGAATACGTTCCTCTAGCACCTTATGATGAACCGGGTCAAAAACAAATGCCGTATTGATATAGCTCTGGCTGAACTCTTCCCCATTTGGATCGGACTGATAACTCTTGTGCCCGATCACGCCAATATATCCACTGTCCAGCAAATAGGCCTGATTGCATCCGCCCCACTCACCTTCCGAAAACAGGCCGGGAATGTATACGGCACCGGAGATTGCCTTGTCCGTGAGCTCATCCAGGTGATCGATGGTGGTAAATCCTATCTGCGATTCGCTACCATAACGCTTCAGTATTTCATCGTTCCGGGGCCTGGAAAACACTCCTATCCGATGGTCCGCAAGCTCAACCAGCCGGATGTCCTTCATACTGTCCGGACCGGTGGCAAAATAGTTCATATCCTTTATATCGGTTCCCCGGTAAAACAACGCGCGGAATCCATCCATTGCGCCGCCCCGATATATGACAAATGTCCCGTTCAACACAAACTGTCCGTGGATTACCGCAATATTTGGATCTTCAAGCTGATAGATCATGCTGTCCACCCGTGTCCACTCATCCGGCCGGACGCACTGAAACAGCATTGTCACGGACCTGGCCCAATCTTCCCTCTTTTCCACCCTGCCATACAGATACTTGTGCCCCCGGTATTCAAACGGGATGGAGCAATTATAAACATCATATCCTTCCACCCCATGAAAGGTCAGTATCCTGCCGTCCTTCCTGCTGTTTGTCTTTTCAAACTCTTCTCTCCACTGCTTCAGGCTCATCCATATACCCCTCCTAAACCCTTGATTCCTGTTCTGTCCCCATGTCAGAGCGCAAAATTGCGTATACGCAATTTTGTTGTAACCCGTTTACTCATAACGTTACTTTTGTTACGTTACTTATTATACTTTATATATTGACAGCTGACAAGTAGAAACAGCAGTTTAATTCCTTGCGGTTATTCCCCCGCTTTCACCTTGTATTTGGATGGGGACCTATGGCTACAAATAACAGCAAGAAGCAAGAAAAAAAGCCGCCTCTATCAAAGAAGCGACTCCATAATAACAGCTTTGTTATTACACTATTTCTGTACTTTCACATCTCCTGAAACGCTGCCGCCCTTCAAGTCGGCAGAATCCTGGTATTCCTTGTTGGCAAAGTAGAGATTTCCATCAATCTTGGCGCCCTCATTCAGCTTAAAGTCTCCGCTTTCCACATAAACGTCTCCAACGACTGTGCCGCCTATTATCACGGTATTGGGACTCTTGACCGTCAGCTTGGGTACCGTCAGCTTAAACCGGTCCGTTGGTTTGTACTTGTCATCCTCTTTACAAAGCACAATCTTTCGGATCAGATCCTGGGATTTATCGCCTCTGTCATGGAACTCCCCTTCGATGACCAGATCCTGGTCCACCTTCAGATCCTTCAATGTACAGACAATCCATGTCCCATCCTTAGCGACCGCTTTAATAAAAGCCGTTTCATCGTTTACGATTGATGCAGAAGTCTGTGCATCCGGCTGCTTACCATCTGATCCTTTCTGCGGTTTCGAAGCGCATCCTGCAAACATAGCCACAACCAAAAGAGCGGCCAGTAACACGATTCCCTTCTTCTTTACCATTTTCATAGTTCTTGCCTCCCTGTATAATTAGAATTCACCATCCCAATTATACCACGATATTCCTTCAAGTAAAGCTTTTCATTCACATTTCATGCGATAGAACACATTTTCCGGATGCTTTTCCTACAAACTTTCTGACTAGGAGCCCCTAAGCTGCCCTCTGTTCCAGCCACAGGCACCGTTTCCCATTATGACACAAGGATCCCGTACCCTCCAACCAACCATGAAATTGCCTTTCGAACTTGAAGCAGAAAATCTCGGAAATGAAAGCAACGCAACTTTCCCAGTCCCCATGGACCAGGCAAAGCCGGGTTTGATGTATTCTCCTGTATTCCTCCCGGCGTCCCTGATGATTCCTGAGCTGCCTGTCCGGGAGATTCCTTGCCGTGTCATGAGCCGGTCCGTTTTAAGTGGAGCTGCCAGAGCAGATGTCTGCCTTCGTCCCGAATTATGTTTTCCGGGAAAAGCCAACCTGCCAAAAGGAAAAGCCGTTATGGATGCAAAAGGGATTACAAAACCAATGGACAGCAACAATACCCGCTTCAGATGTGATCTCCACGATTTCCTCATACTTGTATTACCCCCATTTTTATCTTTCGATTCCTTCTGTACAGAATGACTATTTATAAGTATAGAAGCTCATTGAACAAATGTCAATAAAATACATTGGCATATTATGTATTATGAATTACTTTTATTGTCGATCTGCTGAATTTTTTACAATTCCTCTCCATCCATAAATTAAAGGGCTTCCCTGCTGATCATTCATGAGTGCT
>DHDO01000094.1:6951-7436 GCA_002399435.1 Firmicutes bacterium UBA4874 | reverse complement strand
TAGTCGTCCTCCATCGAATAGAGGGAGTCATTTATGCGAAGCAGAGTATTTGCAGTACCTATATTGTTGATCGCTTTATTATTCACGGCATGTAACCAACCTACGGACTCTCGGGAAAAAATGTCGTTGAAACAGTCGGAACAGTTCGATACACATGCCCAGATTTCAAAAGCGTATACGGACTTATCAAAGAAATCCGGGTGGTGGGTTGTACCGAAAGGAACACAGGAAATAACTTTTTTTACAGAAGCTAAAAACACAGATACCGTTTTGTTTTGGATCACACCCACAGGAACAGAAACCTGGGCGGAAAGAGAGCTGATTGGTTACGATACAGATGGAAGTGATGGATGGTCTTTCACCTGGAAATATGGCGACCGATCCCTTCATGACCGCATTTATATCCAGGCATTGGGAAATGATAATTCTTCTCAAGCAGTAGAGATCATTCAAGTGACATCAGAATAAAGTTGTAATGCTGTAAT
>DHDO01000094.1:4910-6777 GCA_002399435.1 Firmicutes bacterium UBA4874 | reverse complement strand
GCCGGATCCTTTACAGTCCGGCGAGAGCCATTTTTTTATAATTTCAGGAGTGCCATGTCACGGCTGCCGTCGTACTGCGCCATCTTATAACAGGACTCAAAGAATATGGGAGAGATAGCTATGCGCGGAAAAATGCGATTACCTGGCATACCAAAATTCTATTGAATGTGGATGGTTCGAGTAATTTGTGCTATTATTTATTATAATAACGAAAGCATAAATATTTTCTGACAGGAAGGTAATTCCATGGGTAAAAGAAAGCAATGGAGCCGACTGGACAACGCCGCAAAAATATTTCCCCCTACCAGCTCGAAACGGAGTACAAAGGTTTTTCGCTTTGTCTGTGAACTGATCGAACCGGTAGACGGCGTGGTACTCCAGCATGCGCTGGAGAAAACAGTCGAAGTCTTTCCCCTTTATCGGTCTATATTGAAAAAAGGATTATTCTGGTACTATTTTGAGGAGAGCAGTCTGCGGCCTGAGGTGTTTGAGGAAAATCTGCCGGTTTGCGCTCCCATCTATGACGCTGACAAACCGTGTTTATTGTATCGTGTGTCGTATTATGGGAAAAGGATCAATCTTGAAGTTTTTCATGCCCTGGCGGATGGAACCGGCGCCCTGCAGTTTCTGCGCTCCATGGTCTTTGCCTATTTGGCAGAGATGTATGGAGTCCCGGGGCGGCTGCCGGATTATGACGTTGCAGTGAATCAAAAAAGTCTGGATGCGTTCTATAAGTATTTTGACAAAAAAGGCAAAGTTCCCATAACAAAACGATACCGGCCTTTCCGTATCCGTGGAGAAAGATGGCCCAATAACCGCATGAGCATTATCGAGGGCTTTTTATCCGTCGGAGCTGTATTGAAGAAGGCACATGAACACCATGCTACCCTCAGTGAATTTTTAGTTGCGCTGCTGATGTGTTCCATTTATGGCGAAATGGCGATCCGCGAGCAAACACGCCCGGTGGTCGTTACCGTTCCAGTGGACTTGCGGCGTTTTTTTCCTGCGCAGACAGCGCGTAATTTTTTCGGCTTGATTCAGGTCGCTCATAATTTTAGCAGGGACGGGCAGGATTTTGAACAGGTCCTTGTCCATGTCAAACAGTCGTTTGAACAGCAGCTGACAAAAGAATACCTTCAGGGTATTGTCAGCCGCTATACAGCTTTGGAGAATGCCCCTTTGATCAAGGCCATCCCTCTGCTGATTAAAATACCGATTCTTCGCCTGGCAGGATTTTGGAAGGACAGGGAGGATACCGCAGCGTTCTCCAATGTCGGGTGTATTGTCATGCCGCCCGAAGCGGCAGGTTACATCCGGCTGTTTGATGTGTTTATGAGTGCCAGACGTCCACAGCTCTGCCTGTGTTCCTTTGGCGATACTCTGGCGGTTAGTGTGTCGTCTCCACTGGTTGATACAGGAATTCAGCAGCGATTTTTTCACAGTTTGGCCGATATGGGGTTTTCCGTACAGGTCGTGTCCAATCTGGAACAAATTAGCGGAGAGGAGGGGTTTCATGCTTCGATGCGATCATTGTGGAATTGACTTACCGGGGAATCCAGTCCGTTGCCCCCTTTGCCAAAGTACTCTGTCCGGCACACCCGACGGCAGTGGGAATCGTTTTCCCATATTGAACGGCTTCCTGAAAGTCAGCCGGAAATTGCTCACCCTGATTGCTTTTGGAACGATCTGTGCTGCCGCCATCTGTGTTACCATCAATCTGATTCTGCCGGCGGGCGGCTGGTGGTCCCTGTTTGTTATCGCCGGTTTTTCCAGCCTTTGGATTGATTTTGCTATTCTGATCCAGAAGCGGAATAATCTTACGAAGAACGTCCTGTGGCAGGCGGTGCTCATATCCTTTCTGGCTTAC
>DHDO01000094.1:2885-4632 GCA_002399435.1 Firmicutes bacterium UBA4874 | reverse complement strand
ACGGTCCGTGTGATTATCCCCTCTGCGATTTGCTTCGGGGTTTCTGTTATTTTCCTTTCAGCCCTGTTATTGTTTGAAAGAAAAACATTATGGGCAGAAATTCAGAGAAGGCTGCACTTATGACATGATTGTATCAGCTCAATGGAAGTGATATACTTGTTATGGATACACGGAATGAGTTTACAGGCTTATTGCCTGACGTAAAGGGTTTGTTGGCTTGGGACATCCAAATAATAACAAGCGAGGTGCAAAAGCATGAATCTGGAACAGGCAGAAAGAATGAGCAGGGGAAAGGGATTTATTGCGGCGCTCGACCAGAGCGGGGGCAGTACGCCCAAAGCACTGGCGGCATATGGGATCCCGAAAGGTTCGTACTCCGGAGAGAAGGAGATGTTTGACCTCGTACACAAGATGAGGTCAAGAATCATTACAAGTCCGGCATTTACTTCCGAGCATATTCTCGGCGCAATCCTTTTTGAGCAAACAATGGAACGGGAAGTTGAAGGTATGCCAACGGGAGACTATCTCTGGGAGAAAAAGGGCATCGTTCCGATTTTAAAGGTGGACAAAGGTCTTGCAGATCCTGAAAACGGAGTGCAGCTGATGAAGCCGATCCCTGATTTGGATAAGCTTCTGAAACGTGCGCTGGGGCATCATATTTTTGGTACAAAGATGCGCTCTGTGATAAAAAGTGCCAATCCAAAGGGCATCAGGCAGATCGTTGATCAGCAGTTTGAATATGGCAGGCAGATTTTGGATGCCGGTCTTGTCCCCATCCTGGAGCCTGAAGTGGATATCAAGAGTCCGGACAAGAAAGAGTCGGAAAGGCTTCTTCGGGATGGTATCCTGAACGGGCTCAGGAGCCTGAAGGAGAACGAGAAGGTTATGCTGAAGCTGTCGATTCCAACAGAGGATAACTTTTATGCGGACCTGATTAAGCATCCCCGTGTTATGCGTGTGGTGGCGCTGTCCGGAGGCTATAGCCGGGAGACCGCAAATGAAAAGCTTGCCCGGAACCATGGGCTTATTGCCAGCTTTTCCAGGGCATTGTCCGAGGGACTTTCTGTAAAGCAAACCGATGAGGAGTTTCATTCAATGCTTGCTGATTCGATAGAGAAGATCTATCGTGCGTCAGTATCCTGATTCCTGATCAAAAGCGGATGGCTTGACGAATTTTCAGATTAACAATGATATAGTAATGAAAGTAAGATATTCAGTCCGGGAGAGAGGCTAAGGCATATGCAATTGGCTTCTCTCCTTTTTTTACTGCACGGATGGTATGGCACTGACCAAAGGATCAAGCATATTTTATAGTCTCCTAAACCCTTTTTGAAAACAGACGATATATAATATCGGAGATTTACATGAGAAATATGGGGGGCTTGGTTTACATGAGACATCAGAACATCAACATCACAGGTACGGGCATCTATCATCCGAAGCATCGGGTTGGCAACCAATATTTCATTGATCATTTTAAGAAGATGGGCAAAGACGTTTCCGGTCTATTGAAACATTTGGAAAGGGAATACCGGTACTTGTCGGATGATCCGGGGGAGACCGTAGTTACAATGGGCTGTCATGCCTGTCGGGCAGCTTTGAAGGACGCAAATGTCAGTATGGAAGAAATGGATCTGCTTGTTTTTGCAACGGATACACCGGAATACACTTCACCGACAAATGCCATCAAGTTGCTGGACATGCTGGGGGGCGCGACCATACAAATGGCATATGACACCAATTCCAA
>DHDO01000094.1:0-2632 GCA_002399435.1 Firmicutes bacterium UBA4874 | reverse complement strand
GAACGATGAGGTTTCCTATTCCAACTTTGGGGATGCTGCCGCGGCTGTGGTCCTGGAGAAAGCAGAAGAAGAAGAGGGGAAAAGAGGATTTCTGGATTCCGTTCATTTCACACAGACTTCCGAGTGTAACTGCATACGCATGCCCAAGGCAGGATTCTCCAGAATTATCCGGGATGGAGTGGAACACGACGAAGATAAGAAATGGTACTGGGAGCCGTTTGACGGCAGCTTTATTTCCGATATCTGGGAAAGGCTCATCCGGGAGCTTACGGAAGACAATCATTTGAAGCCTTCCGATCTTGGACATCTCATCTTTTCTCAGTTTACCATGCCGGATGCCAGACGAACGCTGGACAAGCTGAATATCAGTTACGACAGGACGACCTATGTGGGGAAGGAATACGGGTACACCGGGACAACCAGCCCGGTACTGGCATTGGACCGGGCCCTGAAGATGGGGAAAATCCACAGGAAGGACTATGTTACAATTTGTTCCATGGGATCCGGTACAACGGTCAGTGTTCTGCTGTTCCAGTTCTAATATATTTTCCTGTTTTGATGTGCGGGAAAGGGGATTGCAGAAAGCGGATTGTGTTGTTTCCAATAATTATAAAAAGACAGGAGAGAAAAGAAATGGCAAAATATCAAAAGAACAAGGCAAATTACGAGATGAATGTGGATCGGGTGAACAAGGTGCTGCATTTAAAGGCAGAAGGATTTTTCAATGAAGAAGACGGGAAATCTTTTCTGGAGGACTACGACAGGACTGTTCAGACCTTTTCCACAAAGGAGTACGCTCTTGTCATCAACGTGCCGGATTTGAAGCCATCCGGCAGCAAAGTTGCAGAAATGCTGGGGACTTTGCTGCAAAGATACATGAGTGTTCCTTTTCGGAAAAGATATTTGGTTACCAAGGGGAATACCATAACCGTTATGCAGTTCAAAAGGCTCGGCCAGCGCATTCCCGGCTGGACGGAAGGAGTGGAGTATGTAAACGATTACGAGACAGCATTGCATAAATCCAAAGAGTAAAGGTGGATTGAAAGCCATTTCTGCGGTGCGGGAATGGATTTTGGCCTTTTCTCCTGAGTCCGTTTCAGGGGAAAAGGTTTTTATTTTGTTCCTGTGGATTCGCTATTCCAAATATTTTATGATAGAATATGTATCGCGCTATTCCAATTGTTTTATGATAGAATATGTGCTGGTAAAAATTCAAAAAAGGATGCGAACACTTTGAAGCTTTCACGGAACCACGATATGGATATGTGTAATGGGCCCTTATTCAAAAAAATGCTGTTGTTTGCCCTGCCCATTATGGCAATGAATGTTCTGCAGCTGCTGTTCAATGCTGCTGACATTATTGTAGTCGGGCGCTTTTCAGGCAAGGAAGCAATGGCCGCAGTTGGAGCCACAGGGTCTTTGATCAGTCTTCTTGTCAACTTTTTCATGGGATTGTCCGTTGGTACCAGCGTTATTATTGCTCAGGAATATGGCGCGGACAGGCCGGATTGCGTCAGCCGGACGGTTCATACTTCCATTGCCATCAGCTCCATCGGCGGGATCATAGTCATGGTTTTGGGGCTCATTCTCTGTAAGCCGTTACTGGAGCTGATGGGCACTCCGGGGGATATTATTGATCTGTCCACAACTTATATGATGATTTACTTTCTTGGAGTGCCGGCCAGTATGGTCTTTAACTTCAGTGCGGCAGTTTTACGTGCCATAGGCGACAGCCGTCATCCAATGTATTATCTTACCATTACCGGCATTGTCAATGTGATACTCAACTTGTTTTTCGTACTGGTGGTGCATATCAGTGTTGCAGGGGTCGCCTGGGCTACTATTATTTCTCAATACATTTCTGCGGTACTGATCCTTCTCTGCTTGTACCGAAGCAACGGAGCCATTCAGTTTATGCCACGGGAGACCCGTATTGACGGACAGCAGCTGAAGAGAATCGTGAAAATCGGATTGCCGGCAGGCTTTCAGAATTTGTTATTCTCCCTTTCCAATGTGACCGTTCAGTCTGCCGTGAATTCCTTTGGATCCACCATGGTGGCAGCCAATTCCGCAGCCGGTAACATTGAAAACCTGGTGGGAACCACGATGAATGCCTATTATAATGCTGCCATTACCTTTACCGGTCAGAATATGGGGGCACGGAAGTATAGGCGGATTGATACCATAGCAAAGATTTCCACGATATTTGTGTTTGCCACCTGGATTCTTTTAAGCGGCGGTATCATGATGTTCGGAAAGCCATTGCTTCATATATATACGTCGGATCCGGAGGTAATCCGTTTGGGCAATGTTCGTCTGATTATCATGATGGCCGTATACTTTACCTGTGGTATTATGAGCGTGTTTCCGGGTCTTACCCGGGGAATGGGTTATTCCATCCTGCCGATGATCTGTACGCTGGTCGGGGCATGCGTCTTGCGGATCGTCTGGATTTATACCCTTTTTGCATGGAAACCGACGATCATGATGCTTTATGCCTGCTATCCGGTTACCTGGACTCTGGCAGGGCTGGGGCAGGTCGCCAGCTTCCTGTATGCGAGACATCAGATCCTCAAACGGGAATCCTGTGAACCCGCACCCGCCAATAGTGCAACATAAATCAGCAAACCAG
>DHDO01000008.1 GCA_002399435.1 Firmicutes bacterium UBA4874 | reverse complement strand
ATCGTCTCCGCTTTGTCAACAACTATTTTCAATCTTTTAAACAATCTGCTGCGGTCGATGAAACTTTCTTGCGGAATATGAAGTCTACTGAAACTTCGCTATGCATCCTGTCTCACCCGCAGTACATAGTATTCTATCAAAAATCGCCGGGCTTTGCAAGTACTTTTCCTTCATCCTCTTGCTGCCCATTGTTTCATGTTCAATCTTTTGGCTTTGATCCTTCCGATAGCCTGTATTCGTTCCATTTTTTCTGAAGTTCAATCAAATGATTCTTCTCTTCCTTCATAAGCCTGCGAAATGCTGATTTTGCATCGACATACCTCGCATATATGGTCATTTCCGTATAAAAGAGAATGGAATCCTTTTCTGCCTGGATACCTGTTTTAAAAACATCCGAAATGCTCTGAAGCCCTTCCATTACCTCTTGCTGCCGTGCATCCGACGGAAAGATGGTATTCTCGGATACGGCCTGCAGATAAGCCGACACCTCCGGATCATACAGATAGGTATCATCAAATCCCTGTTTCTTTTCTGAAAGTTCAAGATAAATGCCACGAAATGTCCTGGCATGATCCCTTTCCTGATCCGCCAGATCCGTCAGCATCCTGCTTACATCGTCATTCGGTGCCAGCGACGTTGCCTGCCGGTAAAAACTTTCCCCGCGCTTTTCTATGTCTATCGCGACTTCCAGTGCTTCCAAATCATTAAAGTTGCTTTGTGCCATTCCGCTTCTCCCCTCTCCTTATACCAGCGACAACCCACAACAGGAAAATAGCTGCAGCAGGTGAATGCAGCCGGAATCAAAAAAACAGTCGTGGCAGACAAATGCCATGCCGCAACTGTTTTTTTGTCTGCGCAGTATCCTTCTGCATGGACAATGTCGAACGATCTCAATCCACAGGCTCAAACATATCCTTTTCCACTCCGCATTCCGGACATACCCAATCATCCGGCAGATCCTCAAAGGCGGTGCCGGGCTTGACCCCTGCGTCCGGGTCCCCTTCCTCAGGATCATAAATATAGCCACACACGGTACATTGATATTTCTTCATTCTGATTCCCCCCTTTTCATCCTTGATATTAATCTTAAATGTGCATCCCTAAATAATTTACCCCGTTCCTCAGTGGTAAAACAAAATTTTACTCGTTTTTATTTCTTTCCTGCATTTTTTTCGTTGCCTCAAAATAGGATGTCGATGAATTCCCGCTGTTGTTCTTCCGGGCTTCTTCGGAATCCCTGATATGGATCCTCGCTGCAAATTGATCCGGGCTCATCTTGTTTTCCCCGTCTTCCTCCGGATCCTCAGGCTTTTCTTCTTTCCGCTTTGCTCCTTTTCCTGCCTTTGTTTCCGCTTTCTCTTCTGCCCGTTTCTCCGCCTTTTTGGCCTCGGTTATCTTTACATTCAAAAATTCTATTTTGCTTTTCCGCCGGCGAATTTCCTCGCACAATTCATCCACAGTACCGGCATAGTTTTCTCCCTCATCGTATTCCATATATATCTGTTCCCCAATTTTTCGATAGGCTTTCCGTATGGCATCCTCCTGCTTCAGGATATCCATATTCCATCTTCCGACATCCAAAAGCTCCCCGGACTTCTCTCCCACTTGTCTGGCCACGTTATTCAGGGTTTTCCCCAGGTCATTGAAAAAATCCATAGATTTCACCCTTTCCAATCATCTGAACATAGTATGATCCACACTATATCGCATTATGCAATAACAGACAGACGAAAACGTATCGTTGCCGCAGAGGAACCGGCTTAAGCCAGTCCAACTTTCCGATAAACTTTATGAAGCGTTTTTTCAGCAATGCATCCTGCATCCTCTGCCCCTTTTTTCATAACATCGCACAGATAATCCTTTGAATCCATCAAATGCTGATAACGTTCCTGAATCGGTCGTAACGTCTCTGCCACCACTTCGCCCACTGCTGTTTTGAAATCGCCGTAGCCTTTTCCTTCAAATTCCCTTTCTGTTTCCTCCAGGCTTTTTTCGGTAACAGCAGAATAAATGGACATCAGATTGCTGATACCCGGCTTGTTTTCCTCATCGTACCGTACCACGGCTTCGGAATCAGTGACAGCACGCTTGAATTTCCGCACAATCGTATCCGGCGGATCCAGCAGGGAAATATAGGTGTTTGCATTTTCGGCAGATTTGGACATCTTGACAGCAGGGTCCTGCAGGTTCATGATCCTGGCACCCGTTTTGGGAATATATCCTTCCGGAATCCGGAATACATTGCCGTAAATCCCGTTAAAGCGGCCGGCAATGTCCCGGGCGATCTCCAGATGCTGCTTCTGATCATCCCCCACCGGAACAAGATCGGTCTGGTACAACAGAATATCAGCAGCCATCAGCACTGGATAGGTAAAAAGGCCTGCGTTGACATTATCGGAATGTTTTGCTGCCTTTTCCTTGAACTGTATCATCCTGCCCAGCTCTCCCACATAGGTATAACAGCTTAGAATCCAGCTTAACTCCGCATGAGCGCTGACATGGGACTGCATAAACAGAATATTGTGTTTTGTGTCAATGCCGCATGCCATGTATTGGGCAAGGAGGGACATCCTGCACTTCCGAAGCTCTGCCGGATCCCGGCGAATTGTCAGCGAATGCAGGTCCACAATACAATAAATACAGTCATATTCATCCTGAAGGGTGACCCAGTTCCGCAGGGCTCCCAAATAATTTCCAAGGGTAAGAATCCCGGTGGGCTGTGCACCGCTGAAAATCCTTTTCTTTCCCATCGTTCTGTCACATCCTTTTATTCTCTTTCCACCATTGTAACACGTCCTGCTTTTCTGATTCAAGCAGTTGCTGCCCTGTTGGGCAAGTTTTCAGGCAGGACGACAGAACGACAAGTGAGCATGCACAGCTGATGAAAGCCCAATAACAAATTGATACTCAAGAAAACCAATCATATGCCTTTACAATAACGCGAATTGAAGGAGCAAAATCAAAATCAGCCCCGGAATGCCCAAAAATCCCACGGTAAGCGCTGTAACGGGATTGATGGCGACCGTTATGCCGGTCAGACCGCCGGCCAGATTCAATACCCACAGTGCAACACCGCCGATCGCGCCATTCAGCAGAAAACGAAGCAGCCATTTCATTGGTACAAGAAGCAGCCATCCAACAAAGTAAAGCAGAACCAATCCCACGGCATAGGAAGCGACTACATTAAAAGGGATATCCAGTCCCATTTCACCACACCCTGTATCATACTATTTCTGTCAGGACCCATTATCTGTCCTGTCCAGTTATATATATGGAGAGGGTTCTGCTTTTATGACGGACAATCTTATTTACTCCGGGAAAAAGATCTGGTTCCCGGCCAGTCCTTCTTTTCGTGCCAGATTTAAAAGATATATATATTTTCTCTTCGCTGCTTCCTGCTTGAAAATAGCATAGTCCACCAACTCCGGATCACTGACATTTTCGAAATAGCTCTGGGCGGCATTCCATTCCTGACGGGCTGCGGTAACTTCTTCCAGCAGCTCCTTTCCATCCTCTGTCTGCCGTTCCTCCACATGAATGTCATTTCCCAATAAGGAAAGCAAATAATTTCTCATAAGCTCCACTCCCAATAAGTTTTTGCTTATAGTATTACCATATTATTCTGTGTATAAACTTGTTATACCTAATGAGCAAAAAGTTACATAAAAAACAGCCTGATGAAATTCACCAGGCTGCCGGGTTCCGGCTTACTGAATGTCGATTCATGTCGATTCTCTTCCCCCGGATCCGGACGGTTCGGCCTTCGGCACCGAAACCGTCCGGATCCCATCCCGATCTTCCGCTTTTACATTCTCAGACTTTGCTTCAACAGAAAAGGAAATGGTTTGGCTTTTGTCACATTTCCCTGCGCCCTTCCATTGCCTTGGACAAAGTTACCTCATCTGCATATTCCAGATCGCCGCCTATCGGGATACCGTGAGCAATGCGGGTTACACGGATCCCAAGAGGCTTGATCAGCCTGGAGATATAAACAGCCGTAGCTTCTCCCTCCACATCCGGGTTGGTCGCAAGGATCACTTCCCGGACTTCGCCGTCGTTGATCCGGGAAAGAAGCTCCCGGATGCGGATATCATCCGGTCCGATTCCCTCCATGGGCGATATGGTTCCATGAAGGACATGGTACACTCCCCGGTAATCGTGCATTTTTTCCATTGCCACAACATCCCTGGGATCCTTTACAACGCAGATAACCGATTTGTCCCTGTTATTGCTGCTGCATATGGCACAGGGATCCCGATCGGTCATGTTGCAGCAAACGGAACAGTACCGGATCTCACTCCTGGCACGAAGTATGGTCTGCGTCAACGCCTGAAACTGCTCCTTTCGGCCATTTTAAAAAAAAAAAAAAAAAAAAAGGGGGGGGGGCGCCCCCCCCCCCC
>DHDO01000044.1:12751-13879 GCA_002399435.1 Firmicutes bacterium UBA4874 | reverse complement strand
AAATAAAGGGTCTCATCCCTGGGAAGAGAATCGGCGTCCTTTCCGCCCTTTCCGCCCTTTTCTTCTTTTTCGCCTTTTTTCTCCTCTTCTTTCTTCTCAGTTTGGTCCGTATGCTTCCCGGCATTTACCTTCTCTTTATTCCCCCCAGAGTTGCCGCATCCTGCCAGCAAAGAACCTGCAAGAGCCAGTACCATCAACAGAGCAATTATTTTGCTGCCCTTTTTCATGTTACCCAACCTCCTTTGAACTTTTCCATAAAAATACCATCCTGCGGATCTCTCCGTATCCACTCGCCTTACAATTCATTGATCCGCTTCGTTGACATGCTTCCGTGTGAAATTTCCTTGCCTACGCCGTGTTTTGATGATTCATATGTAACCCCCCTATTTGATCGTTTGCAGATACCCGCCTGCTCACAGGCCTGCTGCTTTTGCTGTTTGAAACAAAATAAAAAACGTTTCACCCAACAATCCCGGCTTTTCCTTAGGAAGATTCTTTATCTTCCTAACCAGTATACATTGATTTCTTTATCTGGTCAATGCTTTTTGCTAAAATGTCTATATTTGATTCCTTTCATTTTAGTAAAATATAACGAAGTGCGCGTGGAATAAGATTTTAGTAAAAGGATGCCAAATGAGAAATACCAACAGCGTTTTAGTAAAACACAGCTTACCGACAGAACTTTCTTAAACTCAGGTTAGCATACCATCCTTCAATGACTACTCTCCTTTTACAGGCCGATGCGATTTCCAGATCATGAGTTACAATGAGGACGGTCATTCCGTTCTGATTCAACGTTTTGAAGATGTCCAATATTTTCTTTCCTGTTTCTTCATCAAGTGTCTTACTATCTATCTCCTTTTCCTCCATAACACCATATCCTGCATTTCCCGTTCAAAGCCAAGCTTTTGCAGTCCTTCCACAGAAGAAGACAGCGTCGGCGGATTCCCATTCCACTGCCGGATGGTGATCTTTCTCCGGTCCGGCCAGATCTGCTTTCGATGAAAGGCGTCCACCAGGGCGTTCATCGCCCGGATGGCGGCATCCTCCCCGGCCGGATTCCCCGGATACGAATCCACCTTAGCCGTGCTTTCCGGTTCCTGGATTTCCTCCGGTTCCTGAAGTTCC
>DHDO01000044.1:12110-12433 GCA_002399435.1 Firmicutes bacterium UBA4874 | reverse complement strand
CCCGACAGGCCGGAAAAATAGTATCCTCTTTTCACCTTCCCGATATATTCCCATTGTTTCAGCAGTTCACAGCCATCTGCCCAGGAAAAGGAAGAGTCTTCCCTTTGAAATATCTCCCGGGTCAAAAGGCCCCAGCGGCCAAAATACCTTTTCAGCAGTTCCTCCGGCTCCGGCTTCCGGACAGGCTGCGGGATCTCCCATCTGCCCATCTGCATCCGCCAGGCCATGGAGTGCCGCTTCGCCCTTTGCTTCCCATTGCCGGCTGCATTGCGGGAAGCCCCGGATATAAAATACCGGACCGCTTCAAAGGAATCGTTTACCAC
>DHDO01000044.1:0-11879 GCA_002399435.1 Firmicutes bacterium UBA4874 | reverse complement strand
CTGCGCTTCAGCACGGACAGAATCTGCTCCTCCCTTTCCGTTAAACTGCCGGGATTCTCCGGATTCCCATCCGGTCCCGCGTCTTCATTCGCTTTCCCATCGGCGGATGATTTTTCGGGGCTGTCCGTCTTTTTTTCATTGCTGTCCGGCGCTTCTTTAGCAATGACAATGCCTGATCTGTCTTCGGTATCAGCTGACCTCTGTTCCGCTGCCGTATTGTAAAAAAAGTCCAGATCCTCCGTGGTAAAGAAAGCAAGCGTCAACCGGCTCTCTCTGCCTTCCGCACTGTGGACGCGCCAGAACACCTTTCCGGAGGAACACAGCACATCCAGCCAGGAAGGTTGGTAGCCCGGCAACCGGGCCGGAAAGACAATGCTTTCCCACCACTCCGCCGGCAGAAAGAGACCCTTGAGCTGCGTAAGAATATCCATCAGGCTGTCTGCAGGAGATACCCATTCCTTTCCGATGCCTTGATAGGCGACGAGAAAATCTGCCAGTGCCGATACCTTCGCTGTTTTTGTCAACCCGCGGTTTTCCCGCATACTGCCGTACCGCAGCCGCTCCAGAACGGTAATGTGATACCATTCATTTCCCGCATTCTGTCGAAAGTTCCCGCAGATCACGATCTTCTCCTGTTCCAGTTCCTCCAGAAGATTCTCCGCAGTTTCTTCCGCAAACCCATATCGCTTTGCCAAATCTGCCGGTTGAAACGGACTGTTGTATCGGGCATACCTCCGGACAATTCGTTTCTGAGCTTTCCGGATCTCCCCGGTATCCGGGCCGGATGTGTCCGGTGCATTGGATGTGTTCCCTGTACCCTGCTTATCCATCGTCGATCTGCTTATCCCATCGTCTGTCTCTGAAGAAGAGACCCGTTTCAGTGCCGTGCGGTATAAAGGCAATTCTTCCGCCGCAATCCACAAAATAGTATCCTTATCCTGCGAAAGACCTTTCCCCGGCAGCAGTTCTGTTTCATCTGACAAAGGATCGGGCAGATGATTCGATGAAACGGTTAAAGTTTCTGCTCTCCCCGCTGCGCAGAGTTCCTGAAACCACTCCCGCAGTTCCTTCCGGCGGTTCTCCGGCAGGCTTCGGAAAACATCCCCCTCCGGATACAAATCGCCGTAGGTCAGCAGCTCGCTATGGAGCTCATTGGCGGAACGGGGCGGCTTTTCTCCCAGCAGGGGATGCGTTTGCACAGACAACCGCCTTACCACGGATTCAGAAATCAGTTTCTCCCCGTCCATCCGGTGATCCAGATGCAGGGCTTCCGTGCCCGAAATAATTTTCTGACCCGGCTCCAGGGTCTTCTGTGTCTGATCGTCATACATTGCCGCTCCCTTGAATTGAAAGAGCAGTTCGGAGGAAAAAGGGGAAGGCTTGTTGACAAACCGTTCCGCCACCTCAATTCTGCCCGTTTCAATCCCCCGGAGCACCCGGATCAGATTGGGGACGTCCAGAATAGTTTCCATACATTCCCGGAGTGTTTCCACCACCAGCGGATGATCCGTGTACTTCTGCGCCAGCTTCAATGCCTCCAGCCCCCGGAGCCGCTGCACCCAGAGCGGATTTCGCTTTCCCCCGCTGCCGGTCCCCATCATCAGGGCCCGGCCTGCATTGTAGCGAAAGGTCATGGCGTACACATGGGTCAGGGGCAGAGCTTCCACCAGCACCTGCTCCACACGGTGGGAATCCAGCAAAGAGAAAATGTTTCCGGGATGAGTATTCAATCCCACCAGATGGAGCAGTATCGCGTCGTCGGTACAGCTGCTCTCCAGTTCACAATGCAGCGCATGGTTCAGGGCATGCTGAAGCAGAATGGAAAGCCCGCTGTTTACCCTCCCACCGAAATGGGAATGAACCACCATCCTCGTATCGCCCGTTTCGTCTCCGAAGCACTCCACCAGAATCCTGCGCTCTGATGACAGCCCTCCCAGAGCTTCCTTCTGCTCCAGAATGTAGGTTTCCAGATTTTTCGCCGCTTCCTCCTTTACCGGAGCAATCTTTGTCAGCCAGCGGGAAAATCCTGGTCTTCCTGCCCTTTCTCCCAGTTCCCGGAGAAAAGCCCCATAACGCAGACCCAGTTCATAAGGCCTTCCCAGACCATCGCCCTTCCAGAACGGCGTTTTAGCTCCGGCAGACCCGGCCGGGGCAACCAATACCCGGTCCCTTTCAATTTTCACAATCTGCCATGCCGAAGTCCCCAGCAAAAACCGGTCATGGATCCGGGCTTCAAATACGAATTCCTCATCCAGTTCCCCGATCCGGGTGGCGCGGTCCTCCAGATAGACTCCAAAATAGCCTCTGTCCGGAATCGTTCCGCTGCCGCGAAAAGCCAGCATCCGGGAGTAATGATTTCCGGACATGACCTGATGAACCCTGTCCCAGTAAACCCGCGGACGGCTGGGAACGTCCTGCTGATGCTCATATTCCCCGGAAAGCATGTTCAGGACCCTGACAACTTCCTCCTCCTCTATGGTATGAAAAGGCCAGGAGGACCGGAGCAGATCCATGATGTCCGAAAGCTTCCAGTCTTCCGTACAGGCCATGGAAACCAGATGCTGCGATACGATATCCAGTGCATTTTTCGGCACTTTGCTCGTTTCAATGTTTTGATTCACCATTTCCCGGGAAATAACGACACTGTCCAGCAAATCCCCGCGGGTCCGTGGTATAATCCGCCCTTTGCTGACAGCATTCAACCGGTGCCCGGCACGGCCCAGCCGCTGCATTCCCCTTGTGACGGATTTGGGAGAAGCGACCTGGAGGACCAAATCGATATCCCCGACATCGATTCCCAACTCCAGGGAGGATGTGGCGACAAGGCAGGGGATTTTCCCGGACTTCAGCTGTTGTTCCACTTTCAGCCTGGCTTCCCGGGAGATGCTGCCATGGTGGGTCCAGGCAATGGATTTTCCTGCAATGAAGTTGAGATTGGCAGCAATCTTTTCCGCAGTGGTCCGGTTGTTCACAAAGACAAGCGTGGATTTATGCTTCCGGATATACCGGTAGATGGTTTGACAGATGGCCGGCCAGATACTTCCTTCTTCCAGCACCCGATAATCATGGACCGGCACAATCACCTCCAGATCCATTTTTTTCTTTCTGTCCGGCGCCACCACGGCAACCGGCCGGTATTTCCAGCCATTCTCCTGCCGCATGCACCCTCCCAGGAACCGGGCAGCTGTTTCCAGGGGGCGAACGGTGGCAGACAGGCCGATCCGGATGAAATCCCTGCCTGTAAGATGCCTCAGACGCTCCAGGGAAAGAGCCAGATGGACGCCCCTTTTATTGTCCAGCAGGGCATGGATCTCGTCCACAATGACATAACGGATGCCCTTCAGAATACTCCGGGACTTTTCAGAAGTCAGCAAAAGGTACAGGGATTCCGGTGTGGTGATCAGGATATGCGGAGGCCTGCGCAGCATTTTCTGACGATCCCTGGATGGTGTGTCCCCTGTGCGCACAGCCTTGGTAATGGAAGGAAAGGAAATTTCGCGGTCTGCGCATTCCTTTTCAATCCCTTCCAGAGGCAGCTCCAGATTGCGGTAAATGTCATTGTTCAAAGCCTTCAGCGGAGAGATGTAAAGCACATAGGTCCGGTCCCGGAGGGACCCCTTCAGGCCCTGTTCCAGTAACCAATTGATGCAGACCAGAAAAGCCGCCAGGGTTTTCCCAGCACCGGTGGGCGCCGAGATCAGCACGTTTTCCCCACGGTGAATGATCGGCCAGCCCTGTTCCTGAGGGGGACTGGGATCCCCGATGTTTTTTGTGAACCAGTCCTTCACAGCCGGATGAAATAGATCCGGAAGCGTCTTTGGCCCATCCTTCATCTGACATTCCTCTTTTCCTGCTGATTTCTTCCCCTGCTTCTGTTTTTCATTATCTGTATTTTCCTGTATCCTATCATAAAATAGCACAAACAGGAAGAGAAAACCAGTATCGACTGATGTGCAAAAAAAGTCACCCTGTTTGATGTCAGGGTGACTCCGTTTTATTTATCCCCATTGGTGATTTTTTCGGCTCACTTCTTTATTCTCTGGCTCTCCCATGCCTGCCAATGGTCAACTTTTCGAAGACAGCGTCCTGATCTCGCTCCGAAAGTCCTTTAATTTTTTTCCGGATTCCTTCTGAAGCAGTTCTGTCACTTTCGCCGGATAAACCCGGTCGTCCTCCGAAACATAATAATATCCATCCTGCATTGTCACAGAAGAATATCCACCGTCAATATAAGGGTTCAGCATAAACACCAGGCGATCGCCGGTTTTAAATGCTGGAGAAGATTCCAGTGCAACCGGCGGGATGTACATCATGATTTTTTTATCTTTCGGATGGCCTTTCAGTGTTTCATTGATGTTGAGTTCAATGGGCCGGACGGTAAATTGATCCCTGGTGGTGCCAGCCTTTTTAAACATTTTCTCTTCCGCAGAACCCTTTTCCGGGACATACTCCCGCTCTTCGTCCTCCAGCACCCTGGAAACCGTGGCGTCCACGATGAGGCTGGATTCCTGAATCTGATCGGACAGACTTGCAGGCTGTTCGCAAACCAGGCCCGACGTAGGAAGCTCCGGATAGTCCGATTGACTGGAAGTCCTGCGATCATTTCCGGAGGCGGGCCTTCCAGAACCAGCCAAAATGGCGGCACTCACTAAAATAACGGAACAAACGATTACTGCATTTCTTTTCATCTTTACCATCCTTTCCTAATGATAAAAACCATTCCTTACAGTATTAACATGAGATGCCTGACTTATCCTGGTTATGACAAATTATTCTTATAGGGATGCGCAACAATTTGATGATTCATAGTAAAGACTGCAGGAAGCAATGTCTTTTCCCGTTGATTTCCCATGAACTTCCTGAAGCAGAGTTTATTATGATAACGTTCCTATCTATATCCAATATACACCTTATTCCCCATGTTGTGAAGCCTTTACAGAATTTTTTTCGAACACCAGGATCACCTCCAGCTAATCGTCCTTCTGCTTACTGATAATGGACAAAACTACCAATGTAACGCATATGATTGCCGTTATCCGTGTAGCTGTAGCCCTTCAAATCACCTCCAAATGGGTATAATAAAAGCACCTACCATTTTTACTTAGCAAGCGCCTTTATTCCTTCATGACCTCAACTGATACAATGTCAGGAATGGGAAAAACGATTATGTAGTCCTTACCGATTGGCTCTACTCCGATAGAATCGTAATCCAAATCATCTTCTAATCCGACATCATAAGATATTGCAAGTCCTTCAACTACTAACCCGTCTTTATCTGTAATCTTAACCTTACTACCGAGATAATCATGAAAATCAATCATCCTTTTTTCCCCTCCTTTTTTTACTAGGGTAATCAGGTACAATGTGCGCTCCATTCTTCCCGTAATGGATTTTGAATACTGCTGTTTCTGCCTCTACTCCTGTAAGATTATTGACAACACTGCCCACTATAACATCATTTATCAAAATTGTTTTGCTTCGTGTCCAGTTATCTTTGCTGTTTAAGCTGATGCGTCCTGTGACGGCATATTGATTAATCAGCTTCTGCAGTTCCTCCAATTTAAGATTAACCCTCGAAGGACCATATTGCCCTTTTTTAGAAAAGCTTTCATGGTACTGCTTATATTCATTGGTACCAGGAATGTGTTTATTTTGTTGGCCTATATCAATCGTCTTAATCTGTGCATCCGATTTTATATATTCCCTTGTGTTTTAAATTTTATCATTTATTGCCTTTTGTTTCAATGATTCTTCATGAATTTTTAAATCTTTATTGCTTATGTCGGGGGCTTGGCTTTTCTCTTTCATAAGCTCTCCTTAGCTGAGGATTTTCATCTAGATGATTTCCATTTCTTCTTGAAGCCTATTTAGCTTATCCCCCTCTATACACCTTGTTCCCCATGTTGTGAAGCCTTTACAGAATTCTTTCGACGTTAACCACTTTATCCTTCCCGTCACTGGAAAAGAACATGATGTAGTTGTACACGGTTAACTTCCAGTATCCCATTCAGGATAGACGCTCGTCTGTAACAAGCGGACAACGCTCCGGCATGTCGCACAGGCCCGCCATTGCTTCTTCGGGAAGCTCCATCTATATTGCTAATACTTTTTCTCCTATTAATCTGATTTTCATGATGATTCCAGCAAAAAGGTAAAAGATTACTCCATAGCAATGAAAAGCAAGTTAAGTGTAACATCAAACGATTGCGCGACCGTATCCAGAGTGCTGCTCATGCTCTCAGCTCCTCCGGAATCGCGTAATTACTCGCTTGTTTGACGAACATTTCATAATACTTCCCTTTTCGCCCCATCAGTTCATTATGCGAGCCCTTTTCGATGATCATACCGTCGTTGATCATATAAATCTCATCAAACAATGTAATTGTAGATAACCGATGAGATATCATAATAACTGTTTTGTTGTTGCTGAGTTCACGAATCCGTTCGCTTAATTCATATTCAGCGAGCGGGTCCAGCGCACTCGACGGTTCGTCAAAAATAAGTACTTCGTGAGAATCGTAAAAGGCACGGGCTATGGCGACCTTCTGCTGCTCTCCCCCGGAGAGAATAACGCCGTTATCATCAAATTCCCTGGAAAGCATGGTGTTTTCTTTGTTTTCAAGCATTTCGATTTTCTCAGAAATGCCGCTCTCCTTCAATGCTTCGGCAAGGCACTCTTTGTCCGTGTCAGAATCATCCATCGATACATTTTCGGCTACACTCACCGCATAACATTTGTAATCCTGGAAAACAACGCTGAAGTGCTCACGTATATCTTTCAGACGATATTGTGGATAGCTATTCTCACCAAGATATATCGTTCCCTCTGTCGGGTCATAAAGGCGAAGCAACAGCTTAACAAGCGTGGTCTTTCCGGCGCCGTTATACCCGACAAAGGCGACCTTGGAACCGGGCTTGATATCCAGGCTAATGTTTTTAAGCACCAGATTTGTTTTATTGGGGTAAGAAAACGACACATTGCTGAACCTAATATTCTGTGGCGCGCTTTCCGGGATTTCAAGCCCGTCCTCATTTTCCATTATTTCCGGCTCATAGTTTAATACATAAAGCAGATTATCGATGAATCTGCTATGCATATTCATCTGGGTGATACTGCCGAGTAACCCATAAAATCCTTTAAACAATTGTTCAGCCGCATTGAGAGACGCGGCAAAATCTCCGATCGTCTGTGTTTCCTCCGTTATCTGCCAGCATGAAATAGCCATAATTGAAAATGTTAAATGTTAAAATGTAACCAATTACGTTAAAGCTCATATTATAGAAAGCATTGGATATCATGAATTTTTTTGAGATTTTAATATCCTTCTCAACGGCGTTGCCGAACTTCTTTTTCATTAAAGTCCCCAGTTTGCCCAGCTTGATTTCCTGAGCATATTGGGGCTCGTAAAAGATTTTCTTCACATAGGACATAATCCGGGCCGGTGGCGTTAAGGAAGTATGCATTTTAAAATCGTTCTTGTTTTTCCCGTTATTGGCCATGAAATTTGCGGCGATAAGCAACGCACATATAAGAATGACAAACGGTCTTAAAGTAAATAATATCGTCGCCAAAACCATCAGCAAAGTTACAAGTTCAGAGAGAAATGAAATAAAATTATTCAGCACTTCCCCGGCACGGTTATCCGTCTCCGCCATCGCCCGCGTATAATTATTATAGAATTCCGGATTATCAAAGCAGGTGTAATCAAGTGTTTCTGCCTTTGAAAAAAACTCGTTCTGGATTTTTCCCATGACAATTTTATTTGCCACAAGACCATTGCCGTAATTTATAAAATTCGTCAGAGCCGAACTGATTATAACAATGAGAAAAGCACCGGCAAGCGCAATTAGAATTTCCTCGATAGGTCTTTTCGCGGCAACCGCATCAATCGCATATTTCATGATAATGATAAAAATAATTGGATGAACCGGGGCAAGCAGAACCGTTAATAATCTGAGCAGGAAAAAGCCGCGGCAATACTTCCAATAATAGGACAGAATGAAGATATTATTATTGATGGTTTTACGCATTTTTTAGCACCTTCTGGTTTTATTTACCAAATACAGCCGAACCAACACCGGTAAAACGCCTAGTACTTCCATAAAATGTCCCACATAACCATTAGGAAATATATCTTCTACAAATCTAATATACCCGGAATATAATAGAATGTCAACCACTTTTTTCGTCAGGTAAACGGAGCTGTTTGGCGCACAGTCCTTTAAAACTTTGTTCTATTGACGCAAATCCGAAATCGGTTTTAATACATTCTACAAATAGGCTGCAATTCCTTTAAAAAGCGACATGGAACCTTCAAAAACAACCGGCACCGGGTTCTCACCCATACCGGGTGTTCTCTATTAATGATGTTGATGCAACTCACTTTAATCCCCCTTTGAAGTTTTTCAACCAAACTTGAAAAACTCTAATAACTTGAATTCAAGGGTATTATCTCATACTCGCAGGGAAGCTTACATCCACCAACTTATTGGACGCTTACCTTTAACGGGTCATCACCCGGCTGGAAGCAATCAGGCGGCGGTCAAAAAGCAGATCGAATCGAAGGAACAGCAAAAGAAGGACAGCACATAATTCTGCACTTATTTCATTTATATTCCTGACTGGCAGTCATGAAGATTGCTCCTTAAGAAATCTATGAATCATCTTGATTGTATCCTGCTAATTCGTTATACTTATATCCCACCAACCTTGTCGCTGCTAAACGATATCTCTCGACCTTAACTTATACTTGTGCATATATGCAAATATTGCCATATTGTGCTATAAAATTTTCCAAAAAAACATCTTGAAAAGGGGAGAGCATTATAGCATAACTGTCCTCCAAAGATAGATGAGTATTGTCATGAAGCAGTTGTCTCTTTATAATCATTGGCCTCCTTTGGTGGTACACCTTCATTATGAACTGTGGAACCTGGATTTGCAATCTTATTCTGGAATTTACCGTAAGACTTATATCCAATGAGGTTGCTTGACTCTGGATGTTGCTTTTTCTATTCACGAGGTCGAAATATGTCAAACGATTTATATTGCAACTATGAGGCAAATAAGCATACAATGAAATAGGCATCAGTGGAACTTCGTTGTTTACATCAGTAAAGGTTTGGCATAGATATAGTTAGTAGAAACTAAATTAATGAAAGGGTAGTATTCAATGAAGTCTTTGAAGAAGTTGTTCGTAATTGTATTGACATTTGTCATCGCTGGTGTTTGTTTGTTCTAATGCCTCTATAGTAATGGCTGAAGAAAGTAATACTGAGAGTATCCTTTCTACAAGTATGGTTATGGAAAGTAAATATCGTCAATGTGTTGCATGAACTTGAAAAAGGAGATGATAAGTTTGAAATCAAAGCTTGTATGTCTTCTTCTCGCAGCAGTGTTTTTGATTGTTTGTGCTTCGTGTGGTCAAGACAAGTCAAAATCGGGTGTATCAGCAGATGTCCGCATCAATGAAGAAGATATATTAAACGATGTGGTCAGTAAAACGGATAAAGGGTTTCAGTTTCAGAAAATCGACTGGAAGGCGGAACGGACAGAAATAAAGGAGAAGGTGCCCGAGGCATCCTATGAAGAAAAGCTGACAAGACTTAAAACACAGGAAAAGCAGGGCAGCAAAGAGGTTACGGTTTTTTACAATTTCCAGGATGACCGATTTTGCAGCGGTGAAATTTTACTCAAATTCGACAATAAATCCGATTATGAAGCATTCCTTACGAAAATAAAAGGACAGGCGCAAGACTTCTTTGCTACACCGCCAATGAGCAACTCCCTGGATGATCTTTTGAATGGAAAGGAAGTTTCATGGGAAGGAAATGACAAAAGCTACGTCCGAATACGCCCTGCCGGGCAGGGAGACTATTATGAGAATACCGTTTCAATAAAAGTCGAAATGCCAAAAACCCTGTTTGGCGAAAAAGAAAAACCACCCAAAATAAGAATTACTGCAGGGAATAAGGAAATTGACTATGCTTATGAGATAAAGAAATGGCACGGAGAAAATAATGAAAAAGGGAATTCGTTTTCTTCAATTATGAAGAATGACTCAGAATTTGAAATTTTAAATATTAAACTCGGAACAGTCATAAAGATTAGATTTTCTAGAGCCATACCTGATACATATGAATTGAAAGATTATATATTAAATGAGAAAGGAGATGTTAAATTTTCTGAGCAAACTGTACAGACAATACCGATGAATTTAAACAGCAAAACTGGTTCATTTGTCCTTAAAGAGAACTGGGCTGCTTCATTAAGTTCTGATAGCGATGACTACAAGCCTGGTGCAGTACTCCGTGGATTTAAGCTTACTTGTGAATGGAACGAGAACAAGTACATATATATGTTTATGGTTAAAACAGATGCGATGCCTGTATCTTAATAGAGTAAATACCGGATGAGAAGCCGTCCTTTGATCATAAAATGAGACTCTTCGCTGTTTTATGTGGGTGAAAGCCATTGAAAGCCTAAGTCTCATATATTCAGGCCAACGCAATATTTCGCCTGTATATCTGTCAATACATTATGATAGCTGCATAATCATCATAAGTAAGCCCTCCCCCCGCCCCCTTACATTTTTGCCTGACTTCGACAGTTGAATTTAGGATAGGAAGCTGCTTTGACAAGATGAAAGCCATATATTACCCGAAAGCCATCGGCAAATCAAACCTGAGTTTCCCATAGAATAAATAAATGATAGTGATAAGATTCTCAGTGTTCCGGTAACCCCGGGAGAGCGGGATTAGCGCACTCGACGGTTCGTCAAAAATAAGTACTTCGTAAGAATCGTAAAAGGCGCGGGCTATGGCTGTCACCGCAGATGTCTCATGAGCGAGTCCCCATCAGACCGGGAGAACTGTCCGTGCTCCAGCTGCCAGTACTGGCACGGCTCTCCGTTTTCCATAATCCGATGGATCAGGTGGGGATGGCAGGTCAGGATAAATATTTGGTGTGTCCGGCTCATGCGGCACAGAATCGAAACTGCCCGTTCCAGATGCGGCGGATCAAAATTGGCAAAGGAATCATCCAGGATGATGGGCATCGCCGGCTTGATTTCCATAATCCTGCCCAGCCGCACAGCCAGAAATACCTGTTCCCTGGTCCCGCGGCTCAGGACATCAGTACTGCTCTCAACAGATCCATCCGCCAGGGAAAAGGAAAAATCCGGATTCCGAAGATCCTCATTGGGAAGGATCCGGTGATATTCTCCGGAGGTGAGTTCTGCCAACAGGCTGTCCGCATTTTTCAGCAGCTCCTCCCTCATATTCCCCATGAACCGGTTTCGGATATCCTGACATAGCCAGGCTGCCGCTTTCCATACGGCATACTGCCGGGCAACCGGGTACAGCCCGGCCCGTCCCTGCTGAATCCGGTTATGCGCCTGCTCCAGCTCGGATGTCAGGGCCAGCCTGTCCAGCTCGCTTTTTGTTTTCTGTATCGCTTCCCTGTTTTGTTCGATCTGCTCCTCCAGGTCCCGGACTTCCAGGGACTTCTTTTCATATACCGCATGGAGGGCTTCCCGGGAAGAATACTGTTCATAGCATGTAAAGAAGTAGCGGACCGTATCACTCCCCTGGGGATTCACCAGGGAAACTGCAGCTTTCAGGCGGTCTGCTGAAGCTGCCCGGCTCAGACTATGGTCAAGGGAATCCATCTTCCGCCTTAAGGCCAGGAGTTCCTCCCTGCCCGCACACAGGGCCAAATAGGCTTCCACCATTTGATCCAGAGACTCCGGCGACTCCATCTCCTGCGAAAGGGCATTATGTTCCCCAGTCTCCCCAGGCTGTACCCCTTCCCCGGCAGATTCCTTTTCATCAGATCCTTTTCCATCAACTTCTTCTTCATCGGACTTATCAGACTTATC
>DHDO01000105.1 GCA_002399435.1 Firmicutes bacterium UBA4874 | reverse complement strand
AGGCATATCCTCCAACTCCTTGCAGGAACACCATACATTCTGGCATCACGAGCCCGTATCATGCGCAAGCTGCTTGAATAACAGATCATAGCCGGGTATGGAATGCCAGCAGTTAGCTATACCTAACTGCTATGATTCCAGCTTAACACCGGATTTCCCATCTGTCAATACGAACTTGCAGATTTGAGTGCCCCCTGTGTCTGGTTCTTTTATTGCAGATGTGATATAATCCGTATGCCCGGACAAAGGAAAACAAATAATACTACTGAAATTTTGTTGCTGTTGTCCGTATAATAGGAAGCCCGCCTGGAGGCGGAGAGGAGATTGTTTATGGATATTGTACCTGTAACTACCCGTCATTTGGTAAAGAATGCGGATTTGAACCATCATGGGACGTTGTTTGCCGGACGTATGGCCGAGTGGTTTGTGGAGACCGGCCTGATGGCTGCAGCTGCCTTTATTCCGGTGGAGAATATTGTCTGTCTGAATATACACAATATGGTTTTCAAAAAGCCCGTCCAGCTCGGGGAGATTGTTGAGTTTACGGGAAAGATTGTTTTGGCGGGGAGGACCAGTCTGATCGCCAATATCTGCATGCGCGTGGGCGATGCGGAGATTGTAAACGGATTTATTACCTATGTCAATGTTGGAAAGAATGGACGTCCCATTCCACATAATGTTGTAATTGAAGCAACCAGTAAGGAAGACATTGCGCTGCAGGAGCAGGCAAAAAAGCTGCACCGCTAAAGCAACTGCAGTCCGCGCTGTCGGCTGATGAATCCGGCAGCAAGCTACTTAAATACAGCGGGAGGTTGAATCTATGGTAAAGGCCATTGTGGGAGGAAACTGGGGAGACGAAGGCAAGGGAAAAATAACAGACTTGCTGGCAGGAAAGGCGGATATTGTCGTTCGATTTCAGGGAGGAGCCAATGCGGGGCATACGATTATCAACGCATATGGAAAAACGGCACTTCACCTGCTGCCATCCGGTGTATTTCACCCTGATGTTGTAAATTTGATCGGGCAGGGGGTGGCCCTGCATCTGCCCACCTTTTTCAAGGAACTGGACAGTCTGACAGCAAAGGGCATTCCGACGCCCAATCTTCTTGTTTCCGATCGGGCTCAGATTGTTATGCCCTATCATATTTTATTTGACAAGCTGGAAGAGGAACGTCTGGGAGGCAGGAGCTTCGGTTCCACCAAATCCGGTATTGCACCGTTTTATTCCGATAAATATGCAAAAATTGGGATTCAGGTCGGCGAGCTTTATGAAGACGCACTTTTAAAGAAGCGTCTAGACCATGTCTGTGAAATCAAAAATGCGATGATCCGGGAGCTTTACAAAGGTACCGAGCCTCTTGACCCACAGGCGATTTATGAGGAGATTACCTCTTATCGGGACAGGCTGAGGCCAATGCTGGTCAATGCTGCGGTATACCTGCATGAGGCAAAGGATAAAAGCATTCTTCTGGAAGGACAGCTGGGTGCGCTGAAGGATCCGGACAACGGGATCTATCCTTTTGTGACTTCCTCTTCTCCACTGGCAGGATTTGGCACGGTAGGGGCCGGGGTTGCACCCAATCAGATTTCCGATGTCATAACCGTGGTAAAGGCTTATTCCTCCTGTGTGGGAGCCGGAGCGTTTGTCAGCGAGATTTTTGGAGACGAGGCGGAAGATTTGCGCAAACGCGGCGGGGAATACGGAGCCACCACAGGACGGCCGCGGAGAATGGGTTGGTTTGACACGGTGGCGACAAAATATGGCTGCCTGCTGCAGGGGACGACCCAGGTTGCCTTGTCGCTGCTGGATGTACTGGGCTACCTGGATACCATACCGGTTTGTACCGGTTATGAAATTGACGGAAAAGTAACTGATATCTTTCCCATTACTCCTCTCCTGAATCGGGCAAAGCCTGTGTACGAGTATCTGGCCGGCTGGAAATGCGACATCAGCGGGATCCATGATTTTGAGGAGCTTCCGGAAAATGCGAAGAAATATGTGGCGTTTATCGAGAAGAAGATCGGATACCCCATCCGGCTGATTTCCAACGGACCAAAGAGAGACGACGTGATCGAAAGATAACCGCAGTCCGTAAACCGATCATAATCGATCCGGTAATAATCGAGCCGATAATCGATGGAACAGATGACAGATAAGGAAAGCACCCTGCAGGCTATTTCACGCAGGGTGCTTTTTTTGTTTCTTTCCTTGTTTCATTCTTTGCTTTTTTATTTCGATTCCTGCCGGGCATCTGATTTCACCCGGCAGTTTTTTTTTCCTGATTCTTTCTGTCCTGATTCTTTCTTCCCGGTTTCCATGGATGGGATCAGCCAAACAGGGAGAAGGTTGCAAACAGGGTAGCGGTAATGGTCGCCACCAGGGAAACCACGGTAATCTGCGTATTGATGGACGGGCCGGCAGTATCCTTGAAAGGATCGCCTACCGTGTCTCCGATTACGCTGGCCTTATGGGCATCGCTGCCCTTTCCGCCGTAGTTTCCGGATTCAATGAACTTCTTGGAATTGTCCCAGAGTCCGCCTGCATTGCTCATGAGCAATGCCAGGAACAGGCCGGTAACGATATTTCCGCCAAGGAAACCGCCCATTGCCTGGGGACCTCCGACAAACCCTACCACCAAAGTACCGATGATTGTGAAAACGCCGGCAGGAATCAATTCCTTAATGGCGCCTACCGCGGCAATATCAATACATTTGTCGTATTCGGGCACGACGCCTGGTTTTCCTTCCTTCAGGCCATCAATGGTATTGAACTGTCTGTGAATCTCATCCACCATTTTCTGAGAGTTCCGGTTTACTCCCAGCATCAACATGGCGGAGAACACGGCAGGAATGGCGGAACCAATCAACAATCCGAAGAATACCAGCGGATTCATCAGATCGAAGGTAAGAGCGGTGCCGGTTGCGGCTTCCACTGTTTCCTGGAAGGCACCCAGCAAGGCGATGACGGTCAGCCCTGCCGCACCAATGGCAAACCCCTTGGTGATGGCTTTTGCGGTATTGCCGGCAGAATCCAGCTTATCCGTCGTATCCAGAACGTCGTCCCCCATATTGCCCATTTCTGCAAGGCCGCGGGCATTATCCACAATGGGGCCGTAGGCATCATTGGAAATAATCATACCGACGATGGAAAGCATTCCGATGGCAGAGATGGCGATTCCGAGCATGGCATAATTTCCGCCCAAAGGTTCACAGAGCTTATAGGAACCCAGTGCGGCAATCCCGATGCCGATCAGGGCAGGAAGCACGCTTACCAGGCCATAGGAAAAGCCGGAAAGGATGGTAAAGGCCGGGCCGGTTTTGGAGGATTCGGCAACTTTGGAAACCGGCTTTTTGTCGTCGCCGGTGAAGAAATCACTGGTAATGCCGATAATGATACCGACCAGCATTCCGAGCATGGCAGCGCCCCAGATGCGCAGGCTGAAGCTGGATGCCAGGAAAGCGAGGAGAGTCAGTACGGCAAAGACGCCGCACGTCAGGTAGGTACCTCCGTTCAAGGCCCTGCTGGGATTTCCGTTTTCGCCGACACGGGCAAATAACACGCCGATGACGGAGGCAAGAAGTCCCAGGGCACCCAGACAGAAGATCACTTCAATCTTGCCAAGCGGAGCGGCAATCACCAGGGCCGCTGCAAGGGAGGCTACCTGGGAGTCAAACAGATCTGCGCCCATTCCGGCGACGTCTCCGACGTTGTCTCCGACATTATCCGCAATAACGGCAGGATTTCGGGGGTCGTCCTCGGGGAGGTTCAGTTCCACCTTGCCGATCAGATCTGCGGAGATGTCAGCTGTCTTGGTGAAGATCCCGCCGCCTGCCTTGGCAAACAGTGCGAGAGAGCTGGCACCAAAGCTGAATGCCATTACCATATTGGCATTGCCCGTCAGCAGATGAAGAAGAGCCGCACCTGCCAGAGCCGTACTGACAACGGCCATGCCCATTACGGCACCGCCGCGGAAACCTGCCATATAGGCCGGGGCCAGGCCTTTCTTCGCTGCAGTGGCCGATCGCACGTTGGCCAGTGTTGCAATGCTGATGCCGACATAGCCGGCGATGGCAGACAGTACAGAGCCGGCGATATAGGAGACCGCTGCGAATAGGTTACTGCCGATATGGCCTTTCCATATGGGAGAAGGAAAGATGATCAGAATAATAACAGCAACAATGCCGACAAAAATAGCCAGAATACGATATTCCCTCTTCAGGAAGGTGAAGGCACCGTTTCGTACCAGCTGGCCGATGTGTGCTATGTTTCCTTCTGCCACAGGGAGGTTTTGAACCCATTTGTAGAAATAGACTGCCACACCAATGGCTATGGCAGCTATCACCAATGAAAGATACGTCCACAACACTTTTTATCTCCCCCTAATCATTAAGTAATATGTTTATATTGAAACATCATATTATAAATGCAACAACGGAGCCGGCCGGACATTTGAAACTTGTTGGCCCCCCGGGTACCGGACCGGCGGACTCCTCCTCCTAAAGAGCCGTGTTGTATACAAATACAATGATGCTTATCAGAAATATTCTATAAGGCTTTTTACAGTATTATGACTGCCTGCGCCTGAAGAAAGAATCATGATACTACAAAAAACCGGGGAATAGAATCAGTCCACGGGAAACAGTTTCATCATCAGTTTGACCAGCCCGTAAAAAAGGGCCAGAACCAGAAACACTCCTGCTACTCCAACTCCCATGACTTCCAGTGCGCCCATAACGATATCCATGTAATGAAACACCTCCTAACTGAGTAATGCCAGTATAATGGATCCTGCGACAATGGATCCGATCTGTCCGGCAACATTTGCTCCGATGGCGGGCATCAGGATAAAATTCTGGTCGTCCTCTGCCTGAGCCATTTTCTGTACAATCCGGGCAGACATGGGGAACGCGGAAATCCCGCAGCCGCCGATCATTGGATTGACTTTTTTCTTCAGGAACAGATTTGCGAACTTTGCAAACAACACGCCAAATGCCGTATCAAAGACAAAAGCAAGAAGGCCGATGCACAGGATCAGTAAAGTATTCAAAGTAAGGAATTCCTTTGCCACCATGGTTGAACCGATGGTAATGCCAAGGAGCAGCGTAACAAGATTCCCCAGCTCGTTCTGAGCGGTCTGGGAAAGGTGTTCCAGCACACCGCATTCACGGATCAGATTGCCAAACATCAATGCGCCGATCAACGGAACGGAGATGGGGGCAACAATCCCTGCGACGATGGTAACAACAATGGGGAACAGGATCAGTACCATTTTGGATACCTTTACATCATAATTGATATCCATGTGGATCCTGCGCTCTTTCCTGGTTGTCAATGCCCTGATGACCGGAGGCTGAATCATCGGAACCAATGCCATATAGGAATATGCCGCTACGGTAATGGCTCCCATAAATCTTGGAGCAAACAGATTCCCGACGAAAATGGAGGTGGGGCCGTCGGCTGCGCCGATGATGCCAATGGCGGCTGCCTCCTTCAGGCTGAAGATGCCCGGCCATATTAAGTTGGCACCGGCTGCCAGAAGCATGGAGGCAAAAATGCCAAACTGGGCAGCTGCGCCGAAGAAAAGAGTGACAGGTTGCTTCAATAATGGAGTAAAGTCGATCATGGCGCCTACTGCGATAAAAATGAGAATTGGGAATAACTCTGTTACAATACCTGCATCATAGAGAATGGTCAAAAAACCATGCTCTCCAATTGCAGCAGAGCCGGGTATGTTTGTCATGATTGCGCCGAATCCGATCGGGAGAAGCAAAAGCGGCTCATACTCCTTTTTGATTGCCAGATAAATCAAAACGCAACCGATTACCATCATTAGTACATTCTGCCAGGTCAAGCCTCTTATGCCGCTCAGCAGCTTGCTTAAATTGCCCATAAAAACAGCATCCCTTCTTATCTTTGTGATAAATTTTCTGGAACGTTCCGACCGGGCAATTATTGTAAAAAACAAACCCGGCTACGATATATTATATTGAAAGGAATGCTCCTTGTCAAACGAAAAAGTAATCAAATCTTCCATACAAATTTTCACACGAAGAATGGAAAGGTTTTCGTAATAATTGCTGTGGAATTTGGGAAAATACTAAAGAGAAAGAGAGATCAAAACGGAAAGGTGGTAGTTTTTATGGCTCAGGTTACCTGCTCGGTCTGCGGATGCACCTGTGACGAGTCGATTGCCCACAGCTGTCCCGAATGCGGAGAGTGCGTATGTGATGAATGTGCTACGCTTTATGAAGGGTACTGCAAAGATTGTTTTGACGCCGTGGCACAGAAGCTTGAATGATTCGATCTCCCGCAAACCTTCCTCTGGCACAACGGATTTGTTTTTCCGGAAGGAATCTGTCAATCCGTGTCGTACTATATAATCAGGAAGGATTATGGATCCTTACGGGGATCTTTTTTTTATCAGGTCCTGGTGAGTGGAACGATGCAACCAAAACATATCAAACAAAAAACCGGATGACAGGGGGAGGTTTCAATGATTCAGATCTATTCTGACGATCAGGTGGAAGAGGATTATGGTCGTGCAAGGGAGCTGTACGGAAAGTTCGGTGTTAATACGGATGTGGTTTTGAAGCGGCTGGCAGATCTGGAGATTTCCATGCATTGCTGGCAGGGAGACGATGTAACGGGGCTGGAGACAAACGCCAATGGTTTGTCCGGCGGAGGCATCATGGCCACCGGCGACTATCCCGGAAAGCCCCGGAACGGGGAAGAGCTGCGCTCGGACATGAAGAAAGCCATGTCCCTGATTCCGGGAAAGCAGCGGGTGAATCTGCATGCCAGTTATGCGGAGACGGACGGGAATTTTGTGGAGCGGGATCAGCTGAAGCCGGAGTATTTTCAAAAATGGGTGAAATGGGCGAAGGAGAACCATATCGGCATGGATTTCAATTCCACCTTCTTTTCCCATCCCATGGCGGATTCCGGATTTACCCTGGCCAGCCGGGACGAAGGGATCCGGGAGTTCTGGATCCGGCACGCAAAGGCATGCCGCGAGATCGCGGCTTCCATTGGCAGGGAGCTGGGCAGCCCGGTGATCCACAATATATGGATTCCGGACGGTTCCAAGGACTTGCCGGCGGACCGCATGATACACCGCCGGATTCTGAAGGATTCCCTGGATGAGATCCTGTCCGTAAAATACGATGAGCGCTATGTGAAGGATGCAGTGGAGAGCAAGCTGTTCGGCATTGGTTCGGAAGCCTATGTCGTGGGGTCCCATGAATTTTATATGGGCTATGCCCTGACCAGGAACATTATGATATGTCTGGATGCAGGACATTTTCATCCCACAGAGGGGATTGCGGACAAGATATCCGCTCTTCTGAACTTTTCCGGAGAGATTCTGCTTCATTTAAGCAGGGGAGTCCGCTGGGACAGCGATCATGTTCCCCTATTGAACGATGATCTGATGGCGATTGCCCATGAAGTCATACGCTGCAATGTCCTGGACCGCGTACACATTGCCATGGATTTCTTTGATGCCAGCATCAACCGCCTGTCTGCCTGGATAATCGGCACCCGCAATGCGATGAAGGCCATGCTGATTGCCATGCTTGAGCCTGCCGGCCTGCTGCGGGAAGCGGAGGAGAACGGGAACCTGGGGAACCGGCTCGCCCTGATGGAGGAGTTCAAGACATTGCCCTATGGCGCGGTATGGAACAAGTTCTGTCTCGACCAGCATGTACCCGTGGGCGCAGACTGGCTGAACAGTGTGAAGGAATACGAGGATTCCGTGCTCGCCAATCGAAAATAAAAAAATCAGGGAAAGCAGTGTTTTTGTCGGACCTGCCTGTTGACAGAAAAGGCCGAATGGCTTAAAATAGATTACAGTCCTTAAAAAAGGACTGTTTTGTACCCGTAGCTCAGTTGGATAGAGTGCTTGACTACGAATCAAGAGGTCGTGGGTTCGAATCCCTCCGGGTACACCACCGAAAGACCGACGATTTTGAATCATCGGTCTTTCGCTTTACTTATAAAAGCAGGGACCTTTCCCTGGACTGGTTCGAGAACCTCCCAGTATAAAAAACTAAGGATTGATATGCACAGGCAGCTTTATTTGCCATGTCCTTAGCGGGACATGGCTTTTTGTATGTGCTGACATGAAGCCACCCGCAAAATTTCCACAGTTTATACTGCAAATTCTCCAGAAAGTCTGAAAAGGTGCCCATGAAGAAAAGGAGATTGAACCTTGGAAAAAAAGAAAATCATTCTGGACTGCGATCCTGGAATCGACGATGCCCTCGCACTGATGCTGGCCCTGTCATCACCGGAACTAAACATTTGTGGAATTACCACTGTCAGTGGTAATGTACCGTCCGACCTGGGGGCATACAATGCTCTTCGTACGCTTAATTTTATGAACCGACTGGATATTCCGGTTTACTGTGGAGCAGAAAAGCCTCTGGTGCGCGATTACGTCAGCGCTCAGGATACCCACGGAGCAGATGGGCTGGGCGAAAGTGGAATTCCGCCGGCACAAGACATTTCCTGGAATTCAGGTGCTGTAGATTTTATCCTGGATACGCTGCATACAACAACATCACTTACTATTGTTGCCCTCGGACCGCTGACCAATATTGCATTGGCTCTGCAGCGCGACAGAAAGGCATTTCAAAACCTGAGCCAATTAGTTTCCATGGGAGGAAATTTCAGAAGTTATGGCAACTGTTCCCCCGTGGCAGAATACAACTACTGGTGCGACCCGGATGCCGCCAGTGAGGTTTTTGAAAATTTGGGGAGGCCAATTTATATGGTCGGCCTCGACGTTACCCGAAAAATTGTTCTGACGCCGAATTTACTTGAATATATGCATGTTCTGAATCAACACACGGCAGACTTTATACAAAAAATCACCCGGTTCTACTTTGATTTTCATTGGAAGCAGGAAGGCATTATCGGCTGCGTAATAAACGATCCCCTTGCTATAGCTTATGCTATCAACCCTGATATTTGTCACGGCTTTGACGCCTATACCGCCATTGAAACCGATGGTATCTGTATGGGGCAATCAGTAGTAGATTCCATGAATTTTTGGCATAAGGAACCGAACAGCTACGTGCTTACCCAAACCGACCCGCTCGCTTTTATGACTATGTTTTTATCCAGATTATTTCAGAAAGAATCCGGCCAAATTCAGCCGGTTCTATCAAAAATCATGGCAGGAGGTATCATATCATGAAACAGGTCTCCACCATAAAAATAACGATCACAGCGCTCTGCGCAGTCATCAATATTGTTGGCGCATACATTGCCTTGGCGTTGCGGCTCCCAGTTTATCTGGACAGCATTGGAACCGTACTGAATTCTGTCCTGTTCGGCCCTGTCTTCGGAATGTGGACTGCCTGCCTAAGCGGCATTTTCAGCGGCGTTACCTCAGATGTCTATTCCTTTTACTTTATACCGGTAGGTATGATCATCGGACTTATTTCTGGGCTTCTGTTCCGCACAGGCTGGTTCCGAAAATGGAAACTTCCTCTGGGCGTTCTCTTTTTAACGGTACCGGGAACAATTGTCAGTTCTTGCATTACCGCATTCATATTCGGCGGCGTAACTTCTTCCGGTACTTCTATTCTGGTGCAGATTCTACATCATATGGGGTTGAGTATGGTGGCCAGTTCCTTTATCGTGCAAATTCTGTCGGATTATCTGGACCGGTTAATAACGGTTATAATTGCCAGCGTCCTATTGTCGCGCCTTGGAGGGCGGTTAAAGGTACTGTTGAACGGGGGAAAATCAAATGGAGCGCTATAACCTGATTACGAAGAAAAACAGCAGAGAAATTGTGTTGCTGAAAGGCCATCCCTGTGTCTGGGGAAAATGTGCTTTTTGCGATTATATCTCAGACAACTCGACAAACGAAGTGGAAATGACAAGCCTGAATCTCCAAATCCTTTCTCGTGTCAGCGGCCAAACCGGTGTGTTGGAAGTTATTAATTCAGGTAGCTGTTTTGAACTTCCAAAGAACACACTTTATCGTATTCGCCAAATTATAAAAGAGAAAAATATACGACAGCTATTTTTCGAAAGTCACTGGATTTACCGCAATCGACTGCAGGAAATGCGAAAATTCATGGGAATTCCCATTACCTTTAAAATCGGAGTGGAAACATTTGATAACGAATTCCGGGAAAATGTGCTGAATAAACACGCATCTTTCCGTACACCGGAGGAAGTAGCATTTTATTTTGATTCCCCATGCATAATGGTTTGCATAAAAGGGCAGACGAAAGACATGATCGACAAAGATATTGGAATTTTAAAAAAGTATTTCCGTTTGGGAACCATAAATGTTTTTAATAACAATTCCACTGCAATCCAACAGGACCCTAAGCTAGTCGAGTGGTTTATGAAAAAATACGCCTATCTCAATGAAGATCCTTATATTGAAGTTCTATATCATAATACGGACTTCGGAGTGGGGGATTAAACGGAATTCTGTTAAATGGCGGAACGTTAGACTGTGGTGAAAAGAAGGCGAATTTTTTCGATGCAAAATGGCCGGATACCGGACGAGTATGTATACATGGCGAAGTTGTGTCTGATTAATTATAATTTTCAGTATAAGCAGAACTTGCATCCAAATTGAGCAAATGGCACAAAAGAGCCGCATGGTTGCTGGGTTTACAGCACAATGCGGCTCTTTTACTATGCTGGTCCGTAGTAACGGCGTAGTAACGTTATTCGATTGAAGAATTGGAGGATTGGGGGAAGGCTTTGGGTAAACAACTTCAGAAAATGGTTGCATTGTACATCAAGTCGATGTACGATTAGGGAAGTCGATGAGTTATGGGAAGTTCAACTTTCAGGAATTTGTCGGAGCAAGGGTGGAGATTCAAGCAGATTGTCGCCCCCTTTGACGAGAAAACCGGAGTATTTACGTCGAGATGCTATCAGATTATTTTTGAAAAGGAGATACAGTAGGCAGCTGCTGAAGACCTGCGAATTGCAGAGATGGGCAGCCTATGAAAAGGAGGGAGGAACGCCAATGGAGAAGCTGACATTTTCCATGGAGAATTACCTGGAAGCGGTATATGAGCTGTCGAGCGGGGACAAGGGTGCAAGAGTATCCGATATTGCCAGCTGGATGGGAGTGACACGGCCGAGTACCAACAGTGCCATGGCAACACTCTCTGAAAAAGGCCTGATCACAAATGAAAAATATGGGGAAATATTTCTGACCCCCAAAGGTAGGGAGCTTGCAAAACTTACTTCCAACAAACATCATACTATCCGCAAGTTCTTTATGGAAATCCTGAAACTGGACTATAAAACAGCGGATACGGATGCCTGTGCCATTGAGCATGTGATCAGCAGCGATTCCATCCAGGCGATGCAGGATTTTATGCACGCATATCAAGCCAATCCCAGGGATTAGCCCGCTTCGACAGGAAAATAGCGCAGAGTATCATTATAAATATTCAGAATATTAATA
>DHDO01000057.1 GCA_002399435.1 Firmicutes bacterium UBA4874 | reverse complement strand
GCAAAGGCAGCCTGTACCGGAGAGGAAGTCAAGCTGTTATCCTTTCGGAAAGAGCTTCGTTCCAGGATGGAGGAACTGGGGATTGATCCATCCTATGCAACCCGTTATCTTAATGTAGGGTTTTCCGGCGGGGAGAAGAAGAAGAATGAAGTTCTTCAGATGGCCGTCCTGAACCCGAAGCTGGCCATTCTGGATGAAACCGATTCCGGATTGGATATTGATGCGGTAAGGACGATTTCCGGGAGCATTCACCGTTATAAAGGCAAGGACAACGCTATCCTTATTATTACTCATATTACCAGGATTCTGGAGGATCTTCCCGTGGATTATGTCCACATCATAGCAAATGGGCGTATGGTCCGAACGACGGATGCCTCTGTGATCGATAAAATAAATCGGGAAGGCTATGCTTCGGTTCTCGGGTGAGCAGAGATGGAAGGGAATAGAATGGAAAAAACGGGCAATCTAAAAAATACAGGAAATCATACGGACCAAATGGCGAAGGACCGAAAAGCAAGGGAAGCGGAGAAGCTGGAGAGACAAAAGGCAATGCTGGAGGAAGCCGACAGGGAACGTTTTGATTTTCGGGATAAGGATCAAAGCAGCTTCAAAACGGAAAAGGGACTGACATCTGAGATCGTAACGGAAATATCAAAAATGAAAAACGAGCCGGACTGGATGCTGCAGCACCGCCTTCGTTCGCTGGAGATTTATAACCGGCTGCCGATGCCGGACTGGGGACCGTCTTTGGACGAGCTTCATATGGATGACATCGTCGCCTATGTCAAGCCAAATACGAATATGAAAAGCGATTGGAATCAGGTTCCCGGGTACATCAAGGATACCTTTGAGCGTCTGGGGATTCCCCAGGCGGAGCAGAAATCCCTGGCTGGCGTGGGAGCACAGTATGATTCCGAAGTGGTTTACCATAATATCCGGGACGAGCTGTCGAAACAGGGTGTGATTTACACCGATATGGAGACGGCGGTGCGGGAGCATGAAGATATGGTCCGAAAGCTTTTTATGAAGCTGGTGCCGCCGGAAGAACATAAATTTGTGGCACTCCACGGGGCAGTATGGTCGGGAGGTTCCTTTGTTTATGTGCCCGAAGGGGTGCATCTGGAATTCCCGCTTCAGTCCTATTTCCGGCTGAATGCCGCCGGCGCCGGGCAGTTTGAGCATACGCTGATCGTCGTGGATAAAGGCGCCAGTGCTCACTTTATTGAAGGCTGCTCCGCTCCGGGATACAATATGCTGAACCTGCATGCCGGCTGTGTGGAGCTGTACGTACGGGAAGGGGCCACCCTGCGGTATTCCACCATTGAGAACTGGTCGAAGAATATGATGAACCTCAATACCAAACGGGCTGTTGTGGAAAAGAACGGCACCATAGAGTGGATATCCGGGACCTTTGGCTCCCACGTTACCATGCTGTATCCCTCCAGCATCCTGAAAGGAGAGGAAGCAAGATCCACCTTTACCGGCATTTCCTTTTCCGGGAAAGGGCAGAACCTGGATACCGGTACCAAAGTGGTGCATGCGGCGCCCAATACGTATTCCACAATTCATTCCCGCTCCATTTCCAAGGACGGAGGAATTGCGGTTTACCGCAGTACTGTGGATATCCTGCCGCAAGCGGTGGGGTCGAAGTCCTCTGCTGTCTGTGAATCCCTGATGATGGACAGCGCATCGCGGTCGGATACCATCCCGTCACTGAATATCCGCACGGATGCGTCGGATGTCGGGCATGAGGCGAAAGTCGGGCGCATCAGCGATGAGAGTGTGTTCTACCTGATGACCAGGGGCCTGACAGAGCAGGAGGCCAGAGCCATGATCGTCCGGGGATTTGTGGAACCGATTTCACGGGAGCTCCCCCTGGAGTATGCGGTGGAGATGAACCGGCTGATCAATATTGAACTGGATGGAACCATTGGTTAGGAGGGATGATATGCGGCAAGATACGCTGAAACAGAATACGCGGGATCAAAGAGCGTTGAAACAGGATACGAAAAGACAGGAAACCGGAAAGAGGCCGAACCAGAGTGTGTTGGAACAGGATTTGGAGCGGCATCAGGGTCCGGATATGGAGCAGCCTCAGGGCCTGGGGGAACATGAAAAAAAGGTGCAGCGGATGCAGACACGTACCTGGAGCCGTTCCTATGTGAATGACGCCGGGATGGCAGTTTCCGGGCCGGATCCGGGATCTTTTCCGGGGGATGCGGCGATTCCGGCATCGGGGCGGATTATTCAGGAACAAAGCCTGGATCAGGTTCCCATGGAGGAGGATGCCGCGGGATTTTTCCTCCCCGGAGAAGCGGGTACGTTTCTGGATCAGTATGCGAACCGGAGGCATTATCTGCGGATCCCAAGGGGATATACGGAACAGGATCCGATTGTCCTGGATCTGCATTTGACCGGAGAAAATCCGGATCTGGTGGACGATGTCTTCATCGAAGCGGAGGAAGACTCCCGGGTGACGGTTCTGATAAACTATACATCCGAAGAAGGGCAGAAGGTCCGTCATTATGGACGGACCCGGATTCTTGCCCACCGGAACGCCCATGTGAAGCTGGTGAAGGCGCAGGTGCTGGGGAAAACGGCGGCCCATACGGACTTCATCGGCGGCATTGCGGAGGAAGGAGCGCGGCTGGATGTCGTCCTTGCGGAGATTGGGGCAAGAAATCCCTTTTCCAGCTGCAATCTCGTTCTGAAGGGAGAGGGCAGCGAGGCAGAGCTGGATGCGGTTTATCTGGGAGACGGACAGCGGTCGCTGGATATGTCCTGCCGCGTGGAACACCGGGGCAAAAAGACCTTGTCCCGCATCACCGCAAAAGGCGTCCTGCTGGAGCAGTGCAAAAAGACATTCCGGGATACGCTGGACTTTATCAGCGGAGCTGCCGGCTCAAGGGGACGGGAGGAAGAGAACGTCCTGATGCTGAGTCCCGATGTGCGGAATCTGTCGGCGCCGGTCATGCTCTGCGGAGAGGAAAACGTGGAAGGGGATCATGCCCTGTCTTCCGGCAGGCTGGATGAGAGAATCCTGTTTTATCTGATGAGCCGTGGGCTCAGTGAGGTGGAAGCAAAAAAACTGCTGGCAGAAGCTGCTGTTTCTTCCGTTGTGGAGAAGATCCCGGAGGAGTCCATTCAGAACCGGATCAGGGAACGGGTCCGAAAAGCCATTGAGAAAGGAGGCCAAATGGCTTGAACAAATATCTGCATGATTTTCCGCTGCTGTGTGAGAAAGATGAAAAAGGCCGCCGTCTGGCCTATCTCGACAATGCTGCCACGACGCAAAAGCCTCAGTCGGTATTGGATGCGGTGATGGAGTACTATCAGAAATCCAATGCCAATCCTCACCGGGGGATTTACGACCTGAGCATGAAGGCTACCAATGTCATGGAATCTTCGCGGGAAAGAATCCGTTCCTTTATCGGAGCGGAGAAGACGGATGAAATCATCTTTACCAAAAGCGCCACCGAATCCCTGAACCTGGTGGCGCAAAGCTATGGAATGTCCGTTTTGCATCCCGGCGACCGGATTGTGCTGGCAGTTTCCGAGCACCACAGCAATCTGGTGCCGTGGCAGATCGTGGCAAAGGCCCGGGAAGCCGAGCTGGTCTATCTGTATACGGACAAACTGGCCCGTATTATCCCGGAGGAAATCGAAGAAAAGATCAATGAACGAACCAAAATCGTTGCTGTGGCACAGGCGTCCAATGTGACCGGAGTCATCAACCCGGTGGAACGGATTATAGAACGGGCGCATCAGGTGGGAGCGGTGGTTGTAGTGGACGGAACCCAGAGTGTTCCCCACATGGCGGTGAATGTGTCCTCCATGAATGCGGACTTTTTTGCATTTTCCGCCCATAAAATGCTGGGGCCCATGGGATTCGGCGTACTTTACGGGAAGGAAGAACTGCTTCGCGAAATGCCTCCGTTTTTATATGGCGGGGATATGATCGAATATGTGGAGGAACAGGCCTCCACCTATGCTCCTCTGCCGGAGAAGTTTGAAGGAGGCACCCAAAACGTGGGAGGAGCTGTGGGTCTTTCGGCCGCCATGGATTATCTGGACAAAGCCGGCATGGAAAACGTTCGGGCAGGGGAAAAAGAGCTGACTTCCTACCTGATGGACCAGCTGCATTCCGTGCCGCATCTTCGCATCCTGGGACCGGACGATCCACAGGAGCGGATCGGGGTGGTTTCCTTTGTGATGGAGGACGCCCATCCTCATGATATTGCAACGATACTGAATGCAGACGGAATTGCTGTCCGCTCCGGTCATCATTGCGCCCAGCCCTTTCTGTGCCGCCTGGGTGTAACGGCTACCTGCCGGGCCAGTCTGTATCTGTATAACACGGAAGAGGACATAGACCGTCTGGCGAAAAGCCTGAAAAATGTCAGGAGGTGGCTGAACGTTGGAGTTAGGTGATATTTACACGGAAGTTGTAACGGAATACAGCCGTTCCCAAAAGCACCGGCATCCTTTGGAGCATCCCGATGTCAAAGTGCGGGGAGTCAATCCCAGCTGTGGGGATGATATCAGTCTGGAGCTGAAAGTGAAGGACGGCAACATTGAAAATGCTGCGATTCTGGGGAGCGGCTGTGCCATCTCCCAGGCGTCTGCTTCCATTATGGCGGACCTGATTGAAGGAAAATCAACCGCCGAGGCGAAACATCTGGCGGAACTGTTTCTTGGCATGATCCGGAAAACCGTAACCGATGAAAAGGAACTGGAAGAGCTGGAGGACGCCGTGGCACTGAAGAATATTTCCAATATGCCTGCAAGGGTCAAATGCGCGGTGCTTTCCTGGCATACGCTGGAGGAAGCGCTGGATAAGCTGAAGGATGCGGAAGAGAGCCATTGACAGATCCATTGACTTTTATTCGGAAATGATTGCTTCGAAAAGAAAAGGGAGAGTTCTGTTATGAAGAAACTGTTCCACATTGCATATGACCTGCAGCATCAGGATACCTGTCTTTTGGATATGTATCTGCCGGATACCGATGCGTCCTGTCCGGTATTCATATTTTTTCATGGCGGCGGATTGGAGAGCGGGAACCGGGAGCTTTCTCAGGAATTTATTGCGCCTTTCCTTTCGAAAGGCATTGCCCTGGTATCAGCGGATTACCGTATGTACCCGGAAGCAAGGTTTCCTGAGTTCGTGGAAGATGCTGCAAAGGCGATTTGTTATACGTTGGATTACGGAAAGCGACGAAATCTGTTCCGTGAAATCTATGTGGGCGGCACCTCAGCCGGCGCATATTTATCCATGATGGTTTATTTTAATCCCCATTACCTTGGACAATACGGCATTTCCCCGGACGACATAAAAGGATGGATATTTGATGCGGGTCAGCCGACGGTTCATTTCAATATACTGCGGGAGCGCGGACTGGATACCCGGCTGGTAAGAGTGGATGAGGCGGCACCACTGTATTTTGTGGACCGGGATAAGAATCAGGCGGAGCAAAGCGAACTCATGTTCCTTGTTTCGGATCATGACATGGTCAACCGCTACGAGCAGACGAAACTGATGCTGAAAACCATGGAGCATTTCCGATATGATATGTCAAAAATAAAGTTCCGGCTGATGGTGGGGCATACACATTGCAGTTATTCCATTGCCGGCATGGCTTCCGGGTTCATCTGCGGCATCTCAGGTATTGAAAGCACTCATGAATGA
>DHDO01000041.1 GCA_002399435.1 Firmicutes bacterium UBA4874 | reverse complement strand
TGTTGCTAACTTATAAGGAACCTTTTGAAAGGATTCTTTATTGGAAAAAGGAAGAGGATATTGGCAGAAGCCTGAGAGAAAGGACTTGAAAGATCTATGACATTAAGGGATCTGGAGCTCGGAAAAACAGCAGTGATCACCTCAGTAGGCGCGAAAGGTGCACTCAGGCAGCATTTCCTGGATATGGGAATCATACCGGGTGCAGAAGTGACGCTTATGAAATATGCACCAATGGGCGATCCAATGGAATTATTGATTCATGGCTATGAACTTACCCTGCGGCTTTCTGATGCCCAGAAAATAGGGATAACGGAAAAAAATTTGGAACAGAAGAAACCCCGGATGGTAAAGCATGAAACGACACTGGAGAGAAACCGAATCGTGCACCCCGGGCTGGGGGAAAGTGGGAAATATCACGTAAAAACAAAGGAAAATCCATTGCCAAAGGGTACAAAGCTCACCTTTGCCCTGGCAGGAAATCAGAATTCAGGGAAAACCACCCTGTTCAACCAGTTAACCGGAGCCAACCAACACGTCGGCAATTTTCCAGGCGTTACCGTTGATCAGAAAGACGGACCCATCAAAGGTCATCCGGGAACCCTCGTAACCGATCTGCCGGGGATCTATTCCCTATCACCATACAGCAATGAAGAAATGATATCCAGACAATTCATTATCGATCAGAAACCAACCGGAATCATAAACATTGTGGATGCCACCAATATTGAACGCAACCTGTATCTTACCCTCCAGCTGATGGAGCTGAATGTACCAATTGTGCTGGCCCTGAACATGATGGATGAAGTACGGGGCAACGGCGGCACCATCGATATCAACGAGATGGAGGAAACCCTCGGCATTCCCGTTGTCCCCATATCTGCATCCAGGAATGAAGGTGTCGATGAGCTGATAAAGCATGCGCTCCATATTGCAAAATACCAGGAGCGGCCAGGCAGAATCGACTTTTGCGACAGCAAAAAAAACGGCGGAGCGGTTCACAGGGCATTGCACAGCATTATGCACCTGATAGAGGATCACGCAGAAGCTGCCGGAATCCCGCTGCGATTCGCCGCAACGAAACTGGTTGAGGGAGATGCCACAGTTCGTGAATCCCTGAATCTGACGCAAAATGAGAAAGAGACCCTGGATCATATTATCCTTCAGATGGAAAAGGAAGGCGGGCTCGACCATGCGGCAGCAATTGCAGATATGCGGTTCTCCTTCATCCAGGCATTATGTGACAAAACGGTGGTAAAGCCGAAAGAAAGCAAGGAGCATAAAAGAAGCCGGAAGATCGATACCTTTCTCACCGGCAAATATACCGCAATCCCTGCCTTTGTCGGAATCATGGCGCTGATATTCTGGCTTACGTTCAATGTGATCGGCTCGTTTTTGCAAAACCTTCTGGAATCCGGCATTGACTGGATCTCCGGAGCAGTGGACTCGGCTCTCACAGCCGGGCATATCAACAATGTCCTGCATTCTCTCATTATTAATGGGATTTTCAACGGGGTTGGCAGCGTCCTGAGCTTTATCCCAATTATCGTCACCCTGTTTTTCTTCCTGTCCATCCTGGAAGACAGCGGCTATATGGCCCGGGTCGCCTTCGTAATGGACAAATTGCTTCGAAAAATCGGACTTTCCGGCAGAAGCATTGTGCCAATGCTGCTCGGATTCGGATGTACGGTTCCAGGGGTCATGGCCAGCCGCACCCTTCCTTCCGAGCGGGATCGCAAAATGACCATTCTGCTGACTCCTTTTATGAGTTGTACGGCAAAGCTTCCGATCTACGGATTTTTTACAAACACTTTTTTCCCGGAGTACAGCGGCCTTGTCATGACCAGCCTGTATTTTCTCGGAATTCTTGTTGCCGTCCTTGTCGCCCTGCTGACCAAAAATACGGTGTTTCAGGGAGAAGCCGTGCCTTTTGTAATGGAATTGCCAAATTATCGTATGCCAGGTGGCAAAAATGTGGTACGTCTTCTCTGGGATAAGGCAAAAGATTTTCTGGAAAGAGCCTTTACCGTTATTTTTGTCGCGACCATCGTGGTATGGCTTCTGCAGACATTCGACTTTCGGCTGAATGTCGTTACGGGTTCAAAGGCCAGCATTCTGGCTGCACTGGCAGGTCTGCTGTCCCCCATTTTCCGCCCTCTGGGTTTCGGGGACTGGCGCATTGTGACATCGCTGATTGCCGGTTTTATGGCAAAGGAAAGCGTGGTATCCACCCTTACGGTATTGTTTGGAAGCAAGGAAGTCCTCCTGTCCGTGCTTTCCCCGGTATCTGCAGCCGCACTGCTTGTGTTCTGTCTGCTGTACAGTCCCTGTGTCGCAGCCATTACCTCCATCAGGAGGGAACTGGGCGGGAAATGGGCAGCTGCAATTGCGGTTGGCCAATGTGTCATCGCCTGGCTATGTGCCCTGGTCATCCGGGGAATCGGCATCCTTTTCATAATGGTATGATGGCAACAGAATCCGGTCTTCCGGATAATCCGGCTACTCCGGAAGCAGGAATACACCTTAAGGCCATCCCTTTTCCGGGATGTCCTTTTTTGAACCAAGGTTACGAATCAACCAAGGTTAGGAATCCAAAGTTAGGAATCAAGGAAAATCCGTTCCGGGCGATCTCCCAATCGACTGAGCAATTCGTTGGTAATCGTTCCGGCGTTTTCCGCCACTTCCTCCGCGGTAATCTTCTCCATGCCATCCTTTCCGATCAGCGTGACCACATCTCCCCTTTTCACATCCGGGATTCCCGTCACATCCGCCATAAGCTGATCCATGCAAATACGGCCGATAATCGATGCGCGCTTTCCATGAATCAATACCTGTCCTTTCCCGACGGAAAGATCCCGCGGATAACCATCTGCATATCCAATGGAAATTACGGCGACGACCGTTTTTTTCTGTGCAATAAATTTCCTGCCATAGCTGACCCCTTCCCCGGGACCAATATTCCTTACCAGAGTCACCCTGGATTTCAGAGCCAGAACCGGCTTTAATTCCAAAGGGCACTTTGTCCGGGGATCCGGCGTGCTCAATACACCGTAAAGCGCAATCCCGATTCGGGCATAGTCACAGGAAAGTGACGGATAATTGAGCACACCATAGCTGCTCTGCACATGCACCCTGGGAATAGGTATCCCTTCTGATTTCAATCGGTACAGGAGCTGATAGAAACAGCGAATCTGAAGGTTGGTAAAATCGATATCGGATTCTTTCCGGCTGTCGGATACGCAAAGGTGCGTAAAAATGCCTTCAATGCTAAGATTCTTACAGGCAAAGACAGAAGCAATTTCTTCTGCATGCCGGAAGCTCTCCCCCAGACGGTTCATACCGGTGTTCACTTTGATGTGCACCGATATCGGTTTCCCAAAGCAATCCAGCTCCATGGCATGCTTCGTGTCCGCCACAGTCTGGGACAGCCGGTAACGATATAACTCAGGAGCTCTTTCCACGGGGGTATAGCCAAGGATCAGAATCTCACCGCTGATTCCATGTCTGCGAAGATTGATTCCTTCGTCAATAGTGGCGACCGCAAAGCACCTCACGCCGATGCGGTTCAGATAAGTCGATACCTGCACTGCTCCATGCCCGTATGCATTTGCCTTTACCACCGCCATGATCCGGCAGCCGGCAGGAAGCATTTTCTGCAGTGCTTCCACATTCCAGCGAAGACTGGGCAGATGGATCTCCGCCCATGCCCGGTCCCGGTGTCCCTTGTCGGAAGGCGTTGGATGCCCGCCTGTCTGCGGAAGCCGTTCCGGATTTCCGTATATGAGACCGACACCCGTGAATGTGTGTCTGCGATTTCCGATACGGATCAGCAGGGCAGCGGCGGCAAAAGAGCCCAGAGCGACGGTCAGAAAATGAAGAAAGCTGTTTTCGATCAACAGGCTCTCAAGACCCACTGCCTTTGCAAATCCGCGAATGGCAACAAGAACCGCAGGATGAACCAGATAAATGATCATGGAGAGGCTTCGCAGTGACCGGTTATCCTTTCCGCTAAAAGGAAAAAGAAGACAGGGGAACAGGAAAAACATGGTGGGCAGAAGGAAAAAGTACATACTGTCGTGCCGCTGAAGATGAAAACGATGCAGCAGATATCCTTCCACAATCATCAGGGAAAGGGACAATGCAAGCCCGGCGATGCACTTCTTCCCTGAAATCTGCCGGAACAGATGTGTTTCCTCCCTTCTGTTTGCCTGCCTTGCGAACAGTGCACCCATCAAAAAGAAAATGGGGGTATAGAACAGACCGTTGCGCGTATAATCGAAAAGCCGGAACAAATTCCGATAAGCCGCCTCAAGGAACGGGATCTTTTCGGATATGCCATAGTAGCTGTCTCCGAACAATCCGATGAGATACAGAACCAGGCAAACAAAGCCTGCCCGGCCGGCGTTCCCCTTTTTCAGCAGCAGCCAGACAATGCAGGCACCGAGGATCGCTGCAGGGAGATACCACAAATGATAAAGGGTACCGTTAAAAACAATGTCCTTCAGAAGATTCGGCAGATATTTCCATTCCTGTATGGTCCCGTTATAGATATCAAACGGCAGATAAAGCAAGATCGCTATCGCATATAAAGCCGCCGTTTTTTTCAGGAACGCAGCCAATCTGCCAAAGGGCAGCGCCCCGTCTTCCTCCTTTGAGTACAGAAAAAATCCGGAAGTCATAAGAAAAAAGGGAACAGCCACACGGGCCAGAATGCGCGTGAGAAGAAAATCGGCAGTCTGATTCCAGTCCGCCAGTGGTGAAGTGTGAATGGAAACAACGAGGAAAGCGGCAATCAGCCGGAACCAGTCAATACCGGCATATTCCACTTTGCCCGGATTCATTCTGTTCTCCGCACGGTATACTGCATCCATGACGCATCCGCTTCCTGTATCCGTCATAACACATTCCTCTGTAAGGTTATTACAACGCCGTCCTCGTTGTTGCCGGAAACCTGACAGGAGACCTGATCCGGAATCTCCGCGACTGCTTTCTGCCCTGGATCCTGTGGAACCGGGACATGGAAAATCTCATATGCATACCGGCCACATTGGTATCCCAAAGGATGATCCGGACAAAAACATTTCAGATATTGGATATACTCTTCCAATGTATCATTCATTTCCTTTATGATCTCCGAATGAGGATATCCCACATAGCGAAAATGCCATGGCTCGCAGGCGATCTGCGTAATCTGTTCCCTGCCGGCAGGATACCGCTCAATAAAGCCATAGGCAGTGGACAATTGCCGGAATTGTCTGCAGATCCCGGCATCCGGAAAATCCGGGCAGATAAAGTCGATTTCCTCCCGGTTCTCAGCAAGATCGATAGCCAATCCCGTTTGGTGCTCGCTGCATCCCGGAACGGCGACATATTTGCCGGTATATTCTGCGCCGTTTTCCCGCAGGGAATCTGCATAAATCGTCTGTTGCTCCTGTAAAGTACGGTAGCCGCTGACCGGAAGGATTTTGTCTCCGGCATTCAATTGCATCATCACCTTAAGGAGCATTTCTGCCGCCTGGCTTTCCATGGCGACGGAGCCGGCCCTGTCGGACTCTGCAGTCGCACAGATCTTTTCCCCATCGGATACGAACAACCCATTACAGAAAAAGGAAGACTCCAGGAATGTCAAACGATCCATTTTCCTTTTGTCCGGAAGGGGATGGGACGGGTTGACCAGAATCAGGTTTCCCCTTGAAACGTCACTCTCACCAAATTGAAATGTTTTCATGACTCCACCGCCAATCGGATCATCTCATCCACCATCTGTTCAAATGTTATACCAATCCCTTTCAGCATACTGGGATATCGGCTGTGTGTGGTAAAACCGGGAATTGTGTTTACTTCATTGAACACAATTTCCTTTTGGGGAGTCAGGAAAAAATCAACCCTTGCAAACCCGGAACAGCCCAAAGTACCGTAAACTACCGCCGCTGCCTGTTTCACCCGCTTCGCCGTATCCGCATCAATTCTGGCAGGCATATGGATTTTTGAAGTTTTCAGTGTATACTTTTCGGTATAATCAAAAAATCCCCGGGACAGCTCGATCTCATCGACTTCCCCGAAGGTAAGGGGATCCGTGCCCAGAACGGCACAGCCAACTTCAAAGCCGGGAACGGCTTCTTCAACGACCACTTTACCGTCATGTTGAAAGGCTTTTTTCACCGCATCCGACAGCTCATCCGCATCGGAAACACGGGTAATGCCGAAAGAAGAACCGGAATTGGCCGGCTTTACAAAAACAGGATAAGGAAGCCCCGATGTCTGCTCCCGCAGCTCCGCATCCGGCAGCTGGGAATGCAGTACAACGGAATCCGGCGTCCTGATCCCTGCCAGCTGAACCAGCCGGTGAGCCATGTCCTTGTCCATACAGAGAGCCGAGCTGAGAATGCCGCAGCCTACACAGGGAATCCCCATCAGCTTCAGCAGACCCTGCACTGTGCCATCCTCCCCGTTTTTTCCGTGCAGGACAGGAAACGCCACATCGACAGGGATCCTTTTGCATTTTCCTTCCTCCTGCACCACTATTCCATGGTTTTCCCAGCCTGGTAAAAAGATAACCGGGACACAGGAGGAATGCTGCCACCAGGTATCTTGCCGGATTGGCTCCACTCCGCCATCATATTTCATCCACTTTCCCTGACGGGTGATGCCAAGCAGCAGGATATGATATTTCTCCGGATCCAGATTCTCTATGACCGAACCGGCGGACTGCAGTGAAACTTCATATTCCGTGGAATTTCCGCCAAATAAAACAGCGACTGTCTTCTTCATTTAAAATGACTCCTTTTGCCTCTGATCGTTCCTTATTTTCAAGCAGGCAAAATAAATGACCTGCCCTTCCATGCTTTCATTTTATCAAAAACAGACAGACCAGATGGAAATATTAACTTGTCAAAACCTTAAGAAAGGCTTACGAAAGGATTAGGATTTTGCAAAGATCCAATTCTTCAGGCTCCTTGCTTTCTCCTGCGGTTTGGCAGAACAACGGTGAATCTGGTTTTGGTCTCGTCGCTTTCCGCAGTAATGGTGCCCTTGTGGGCAGTCACAATTTCCCTGGCGATGGCCAGTCCCAGTCCTGTCCCTCCTGTCCTGGAGGAGCGGGACACATCCAGCCGGAAAAATCGTTCAAAAATGGTGGAAAGTTTTTGCTCCGGAATCGGATCCCCCTGATTGGTAAACTGAATGATTACCTTTCCTTCCTGTTCCACGGCGGTGATGACAATGGTGCTCCCCTCATAGCTATAGGCAATGGCGTTTTTCAAAATATTGTTGAACACCCGGGACAGCTTGTCCGCATCCCCCCACAAAATCAGATCCTCCGGTGCCTGCACCACCGCTTTTTTGTTCTGCGGGGACAGCATGGGATAGAATTCGTCTGCCATTTGCTGCAGCATGAAGGCCAGATGGATCTCCCCCATATTCAGCACAATGGAGGTGACATTGAACCGTGTGATTTCAAAAAACTCATTCAGCAGCTGTTCCAGCCGATATGCTTTTTCCAGCGTAATGCCGGTGTATTTTCTACGCTGCTTCTCCGGCATATCCGGCGCTTCATCCAGAAGACTCAAATATCCAATGACGGAAGAAAGCGGCGTCCGGATATCATGGGCAATGTTGACCACCAGATCGTTCTTGCGCCGCTCCGCCTCCTTTGCCTCCTGTTCATTCTTCAGCGCGGTACGCTTGATCTGGTTCATCCTGTCCTCCACCTCCCGGAGCTCCTCCGGCAGCCGGACAAATTCCTTGTCCGGCTGTACCAGGTCTGCGCTTGCCGTCACGACCCGTTCAATGTATCCTACGGTTCGTTTCCATTGCAGATAAATGACAGCCAGAATCAGAATCAGCCATCCTATCGGAATCACGATCACAACAACAAACGGTTCCATGGTATTAAGAAAGTCATAAAGCGGAGATGGCTGCCAGATGATCCCCTTGTGAATGAGAAAAAATGCGGCAACCACAAGGAGCACGTACCCCAGCGAGACAAGCAGTCCCATGCGGACGCACCGAAGAATCATTTTTCGCGTAAATGTTGACTGGAAGGGCTTATCCTTCAATTTTATATCCCACCCCCCATACCGTTTTGATGTATTTCGGATGTTCTGCACTGTCGTGCATTTTCTCGCGCAGATGCCGGATATGTACCATGACGGTATTGTTACTGCTGGAAAAATACTTGCCTCCCCAGACTTTGCGGAACAATTCCTCCGCACTGACCACCCGCCCCCGGCTGGACGCCAGTTCCCATAAAACAGAGAACTCAATGGGAGTCAGGGAAAGCATCCGTTCATTCAGCATACAGGTATGCTTGTCCCGATCCAGCACCAGACCGGAAAACACAATGGTGTGGTCCTCCCGGGCCGGTTTGGATGTGTTGTATTGCCGGGACCGCCGTAATTGTGCCTTTACCCTGGCAACCAGTTCCAAAGGCTGAAAGGGTTTAGTGATATAATCATCCGCACCCAGCATCAGACCGTTGATTTTGTCAATCTCCTCGTCCTTCGCAGTCAGCATAATGACCGGGAAATTATGCTTCTCCCGGATCTTCCGGCAGATGGAAAACCCATCTCCGTCCGGAAGCATCACGTCCAGGATTGCCAGATCCACGGATTCCCTTTCCACACAATTCAAGGCGTCCTGTCCGTTATAGAACTTGAAAACCCTGTAGTCTTCGTTTTTCAGGTAGACTTCAACCAAATCCACAATGGATTGTTCATCATCCACGACCAGTATATTTGCTTTCACGGTTCCTTACTCCTTACCTTTTTGCTCTTTCCCCCCTGCCGCCCGCGTCAGACAGACCACATCCTGCCTTAACAAAGGCCATCATCCATTATATCCGGATACCGGCATCCTGACAAGCTCCTTCCCCTTCCACCCGGACGACACTGCCTTTGCATGGCGTATCCGGCGTTCCGCTCACCTCACAAAAAAAAAGAGCAGCTATTGAAATAGCATGCCCTTTTTCGGAATTCCTCAATTTTCCTTTGCTGAAATTCCTGCCATATTTCCCACTTCAGCCTGCCTTCATTCTTTCTTATCCTCTTTCTGAATGCTGAGGCTTCTTTTGGGAGCGCATCCCGGATCGCACCCGGGTTCGTTCCTGGGTTCATTCCTGGGTTTGTTCCTGTCCTCACAAACATCTTCCAGCTGAGGAGGGAACAGAGGCAGATTGAAGATATCGTCGCATACGGATTCCGAGAACTCTTCGCAGGGAGGAATTTCACAGAAGCCAAATGCGGGAATCAACAGCTCCACCTTGGCAATAATCTTGAGTATAATGGTCAGACAAACATCGACATCAAATCGGAAGGTATCACCCGGTATAAACCGCCCGGATACACAGATTGCATTTACAATGCTCTCCAGTTGGAACGGGATCACAGACTCATCCGGCACATAGAGAACAACATCCTTGGGTATGGTGATAATGGCTGTACCTGTGCCCTGCCGTCCTTCACAGTCTTCAAATACCACTTCAATCGGTATCTCCACTTTGGTACGGATACGGGCGAAGTTGGGGCGGTCCTGCAGTCTGTCAATACGGGTTCCAACCAGTTTTCCCTTTACCGACGTGCTCCGGCAGCTGACAAACGTCAGCGGAGGCATGAAATTCGTATGACTCTTGCAGACTTCCTTCAGGACAATCCTCACATCGTTTATTGTCTCCTGCTGTAAACAGGAGTCATAGACTTTGTTCACCTGAACGCAGACCTTCTCAAGTATGTTCTTCAATCCGTCAAATCCGATCCTTCCCGGGCAACGAGGATTCCCTTCATTCTTGTAGGAATAAAAAGACATCAATAAACCCCCTTTTCCTAATGGAATATGAGAGAACTCCCTTCTCTCATTAGCCATGATATGTGAATGTCAATTTGATTGTGCCTGGTTGGGAAGTGATATTTTATACCGGCCTTTCATAAGCTTATATCAGATGAATGCTTTGAAATCGTAATGCAATATGGAGGATAAGGAGGAAATTGCCATGACAAACATCGGCTTCCCTTATTATATGGAAGATTCCCTGGGCAAGCAATGGTTCTTCACCCTTTCCGATCAGCAAAAGATACAATATACCTGCAGGGAAAACAGCCAATGGACGGAAGAAAAACCGATTGACGGAAAAACCGTCCGCTTTTTCAGCAGTACCATGGACAATCAGGATCGAATCTGCCTGCTCGCCTATACCCTGGCAAAGCAGTTGATTTATTATGAATGGGACGGGAAGCAGTGGTACCAGCGTTTGGTATACCGTGTTTCCTCCAGATTTGAGGATATCTCCTGGCTTTCGGTTCTATCCGACGCTTCTCATGTCCATCTGTTATATTATATTGAAAACTCCCTGAAACGGGCACAGGAATCCTTCGTGCATTCCTATTCCGAAAATGGCAGATGGAAAAGCAAGGTTTTCCTGCATTTTCTCACCGATCAAAATGCCATGCCTCAGCTGATCACAAGTGATCAGAGTGGAAATCTTGTGTGTGTCTATACCAAAACCCTTCGGAACCACACGCAATGCTGCCTCATCCGGTTTGACAACATACAACAGATCTGGTCGGGACCTGCCACTCTGTTTCAGACGACGGACAGATGCAGCAATTTCAATGGTACAGTGGATTCTGACGGGTTCCTGCATATGGTATGGTGCGAAGATACCAATCAGACACACCGTCTGAATTACAAAAAAATTGATACCAAAGCCAGAATACCGGACTCTGCTGATTCGGGTATCTGTGTATGGGAAAGCCCCGATCCCATCCAGGTTCCTTGCATTTTTTCCGGAAAAGAA
>DHDO01000028.1:20355-20884 GCA_002399435.1 Firmicutes bacterium UBA4874 | reverse complement strand
CCCAGATACTCTTCCAGACAGAGACCTCTTTCCTTGATCTCCCTTGCTGCTTTCTTTCCCACATAGCGGAAATGCCAGGGCTCATAGATCACTCCGGTCTGTGGAGTTTTCCCATCCGGATACCGAAGGATGAATCCATATTCATCACAATGTGCCATCAGCCACTGCATTTCCGGCGTATCCGCCTGTTTGTCGTCCAGGATCTGATAGCTTTCCGATACGATATCCGCAGCAAGCCCCAGATTGTGTTCGCTTGTCCCGGGAACCGTGACGACTTTACGCGCTTCCACCTCTGCCCGACGGCGATCGAATCCCCTGGACATCTGTTTGTCGATTTGTTTGCCGAATAACTTCTGCTGATATTCAATGGTTCGATAGGCTGAACATACAATAGGCGATAAACCCTGCGCCCTTGCATCCGAAAGCATGGCATTCAATGATTCGATGGCCCGTGCGTCAAACTGCAGTCCGTTATCCAGCTTCTTCAGCGGAACCTCATGGCCGTTCGGGAGAGGATTCTTGTCATTCA
>DHDO01000028.1:18842-20220 GCA_002399435.1 Firmicutes bacterium UBA4874 | reverse complement strand
CTGAGCTTGTATTCCCTGAGCTTGTATTCCCTGAATCCCTGGATTTTGAATCCATATCCCCGTCTTTCCCCTGGCGGACAGCCTGATTGCCTTTCCCTCCAGCAGAACCATTGGCGGACCGGGCCGTATTTTTTGCAGCAGGAGGACTTTCCTGGCCCCCGGCACGTTGAACGGTGCCTTTCGAATCCTCCCCTGCGCCAAGAGTTCCTTTGTACCACAACAGTGAAAAAAGAACCAGAGTACCACACAGAATAAGGATGGCACCTTTCCAGCCTTTCCGATGTTTATGATTGATTCCGGATCGAATACCATAAGGCCCAATACCGGACGGACCCGCTGAATGCATTCCAAACATCCTTTCTTAATATAATCAATAATCAATATATAATCAAAATTGCTTTGATATCCATGAACCGCCGGCTGCGAGGATACAATGAACCTGCATAAAAAGATCATATCTCTCCCCATTATACACCAAATTATTTTTATTTGTTGACTGAATTGATCAAAAAGCAAAAAAATATAAGAATATTGGGCAAGATTTGGGGCTTTTTTATCTTTTGTTTTTGTATTTGGAGTCCGAATGCGCAGTAAAACTGCAAAACAGCAAAACCTAAAATAATAAAAAAATTTTTAGGTTTTGGCTTGACAAATCCATTTCGGTCATGTAAAATAATATAGGTATTCTAAATGTACGAATTGATTGCCATAGAAATGTAGATCAATTTTCCATTTTGATTTACCGTTCTATGGCTTTTATTTTGCACTGGGGATAACAAATATCAAAAAGGAGGTACCTACTGAATGAATACAGGTACTGTCAAATGGTTTAATGAAGCAAAGGGCTATGGATTTATTTCCAACGACGATGGAACGGGAGATGTCTTCGTACATTTTTCTGCTATACAGGGCGAGGGTTTCAAAACGTTGGCTGAGGGGCAGAAAGTAACCTATGATACTGAACCCGATCCCAAAGACCCCCGCAAAATGCGTGCAGTTAATGTTCAGGCTGTGGAATAACCCGGTATCGGCTGAGTTCCATCATCAAAGAATCCGCTCCAGGAAAGGGCGGATTTTTTGTGCCCATTTCTTTGTATTGATTTCAACCCTGTAACGATTATCATACAATACCCGTTTCTATCCTGTTCTCACTTCAATCAGGGTTTCGTTCCTGTTGTGCATTCGTTGTGCTTTTGATCTCATGGCATTTTTGTTTTCCCTTGTTTCTCCTTGATTTGCCTTGTTACCTTTTCTTGTCTCTTTTGGCTTTTTTTCTTGCTTTCCTTTCTTTTGTCTGCTTCCCTTTCTTTTGCTTCTTTTGTCTGCTTTCCTAATGATCCAGGGAAAAAAGTGGTATACTAAGATAGAAGGTCATTTT
>DHDO01000028.1:17214-18617 GCA_002399435.1 Firmicutes bacterium UBA4874 | reverse complement strand
CTGGATGCAATCCTTGAGGCCGGAAAGTATGCACCTACCGGCATGGGAAAGCAGTCTCCGATTATGGTAGTGATCCAGGACAGGGAAACCCTGGAGAAGATTTCAAAGTTGAATGCCGCAGTGATAAACAGTCCAACGGATCCTTTCTATGGAGCTCCGACGGTTGTCGTCGTTTTTGCCAATAAAAACATAAACACTTATGTTGAAGACGGAGCGCTGGTTATGGGCAACCTTTTAAACGCCGCTCATGCGGTTGGCGTGGATTCCTGCTTTGTTTACAGAGCAAGAGAAGTATTTGAAACAAAAGAAGGAAAGGCTCTGCTGAAAAAATGGGGAATCGGGGATCAGTATGTGGGAATTGGCAACTGTATCCTTGGATATGGAGCAGAAGGCGGTATCAACCCGGCCATACCCAGAAAATCAGATTATGTCATCAAAGTGTGATAAATCAGGATGTATTCCGCAGGATAAGATAGTTTATTTAACACATTTAACACGAAAGCCTCCTGCTTTGTCCGGAGGCTTTTCGTGTACCCGAAATTCAATAAAGCACTGTTTTATCTAAAGTGCCTCATTGTGTTCATGATCAATCTTCTAAATTTTGGCAGGTCCAGGCCAAAGGATACCGATACATTTTTGTCCTTTCCAAACACATTATCGTAGTCGACAACCGTACTGCCGCGCGACATCAGATCTCCGGTTTCAATGTCCACATGCATTGGATACATCTTAAAAATGGAGGGATCAATAACGTATGCCACTGCACATGGATCGTGCATATGGATTCCTTCAACATGTCCTTCCTCTGCCCAGAATGGCACGGTAGTTGTCCGATTGAAGAAATCGAGTAAATCAGCCATTGTAGCAGCTACCGGATTTCCTATCTCCCTGATCTCCTGAACATCGCGGGGAAACAGCTGCGCCTTCAGCGTTACGTCCAGACCAAACATTGCAATTGGCACACCGGACTGAACGACAACATCCGCTGCCTCCGGATCAACATATATATTGAACTCTGCATGCGGTGTGATATTTCCGCCAAAGCACGCCCCGCCCATAAACGATATGAACTCAATTTTATTTTTCAGTTCCGGGTGGGAAAGCAGAAATATCGCCACATTGGTAAGGGGACCTGTCGCTACAATAACGACTTTTTCGTCGCTCCCCCCAAGGAGCTTTGCCATTAAATCATTTGCGCGGATATCAAGAGGCGAAACAGTGGGCTCAGGCAGGTTCGCCCCATCAAGCCCGCTCTCTCCATGGACATCGTCTGCGATGATAAGCTCCCTCCGGATTGGTTTCTCTGCACCCATAGCCACAGGGACATCCTCACACCCTGCCAAAGCCAATAGCCTTCTGGCATTTTGAAAGGTCTTCTCCGGCCGCTGATTTCCTGCAGATGT
>DHDO01000028.1:4068-16950 GCA_002399435.1 Firmicutes bacterium UBA4874 | reverse complement strand
ATCCTCCTCTTCCGTGCGCGCCCGGCTGTAAATTACCTTTCGGCAGGCAATGAAAATCACCATGGCACTAAGAACAACGATGCCGCCGACGAGAAATACATTTACATAGGTGGAAGCTTTGCCGCTTGCAACATTCACAATACTTCCGCCGGACATGGCTCCTGCGGACATCAAGCCGCCGAATAAGGCAACGCCAACGGACCCGGTGATCGCCTGCAGCAAATCGTTAAAGCCCAGTACACGCCCGGATTCCTCAGCTGATACGGTCAGAGTGGCGGTGTCGACAATTGGGGAATAGAAGAAAGATGTTCCAAAATAATAAATACAAGGCGCAACTGCCAGAGCCGCAACCTTTCCATAGGGAATGGCAAAAGCGATGGCAACAAGCCCCAGTCCCATAAATGCAAGTGCCATGATAATAGAAGCGGAACGGCCAATTTTTTTGACAACAGGTCCACAGACAAAACCCAGTACAGCAGCCAGCAGAATGGACCAGACAAGAAGGGAAGAAACCTCCGCAGAATCAATCCCATAAATATTTATACCTATAGCGTTGATTCCAGCGTTAATCGTATAGCTGAAGAAATAGCCTACGAAAATCACAACCATTGTAGCGATAAATGCTGGATTTTTAAAGAACTCCGGAGTAATAAAAGGATTTTCGGCCTTATTAACATAGAGAATAAATGCAATCAGTGTCACAATGGAAGCAATTGCCCAAAACATATTCATATCCGTGAAATACATGGTAACTGCTCCTGCAAAAGCACCGATCAGAGCGAAGCCTGCCCAGTCGATGTTTACACCCTCTGCATGATCATCCGGAAGATTTCCCGCAAGAGAAGGAATACAGAGAACAGATAAAATAGGCGCAGCAAAAAGCCATTTCCAGTCAATTCTTGTCACATATCCTGCCAGCACAACGCCAAGTGCTGCCGAGAATCTGAAAACCGCAACAAATATGCCATAATAAACAACGCGCTCTTTCTGTGTAATATACTTGGACACCAGGACCAGAAAAACAGAGCCTGAAACCTGCCCGCCCGCGGATTGAAGCACACGTGCAATAATAACTGCCCAAATGCTTTTCGGGCCCAGAACAAATCCAATCACAGAACCAATTACGAAACCAATCACACCCAACAGCGTCATCTTTTTCAGAGACACAAAATCTCCCAGCGATCCATAAATTACACAGACGATTCCCAATACAATACCTGGAATGGAAGTAATCAAAGCTGCCCGACCCGGGGCACTCAGCTGCTGACCGATGTTGACGAATATCATTCCAAATGCCTGCTGCTCAAGGATACTGAAGGTGAATATGAGTAGGACAAGAGGAATTGACTTTTTTGCCATATTGTTCATCTTTTCAAATTCCGGCGTTCCTGCCTTCGGTACCGGGATGCCCGCTACCGTTTGACTTTTGCTCATTCTTTTCCCAACCTTTCAAATCTTAATCATTGCTGTTCATTGTTTTCGAACGCTGCCGTATAGATTGCTCTGCAGTCATCCCGATTCAGTCTGACAATCCCTCCAATCCGGTCATCCGTGCCACGAAAAGCAATCCTGTCCAGCATATCCTCTATGCCGTTCGTAGGAATATCGAAATCCTTGAAACTGGTTGGCATACCCAGACCCCTGAAAAACTCCTCTGTCCTCAGGATCCCTTCATAAGCTATCTCTTCATCCGATCTGTTTTCACTTTTCACATCAAAGACCTCTTTTGCATATCGACAAAAGCGAAAGGGCTTCTTTTTGTAAACATATCTCATCCATGCCCCCATAATGATGGAAATCGTGGCACCATGGGGAACATCATACAGTGCACTGAGTTCATTGCCGATTTCATGAGTCGCCCAGTCCTGTACGCGCCCTATGCCCACAGTATTGTTCTGGGCAATCGTCGCAATCCACATAAGTTCCGCCCGGCAGGAATAATTATCCGGTTCTCTTAAAACCTTTGATCCAACCGCAACAATGGTTTTTAAAATCCCTTCTGCCATTCGGTCAATTACCCCTATTTCCTCATCCGGCGAAAAGTATCTCTCGCACACATGGGAAAACATGTCCACAATGCCGCAGGCCGACAGAAAGTCCGGCAGAGTCGACGTCAGCTCCGGCTGCATAAAAGCAATGGCGGGTCTTAGAATCTCATTGCTGACCAGCAGCTTTTTTCCTTCCTCCGCATTGTTGATAACGGCCACAGCACTGGACTCGCTTCCTGCCGCCGGATAAGTGACGAAGGCTGCCACAGGCAGCGTATTGACAGGTTCTTTTGCTCCGGTAAAATAGTCCCATACGTCATCGTCTGTGGCCGCTCCCATGGCAATGGCTTTCGCAGAATCAATCACGCTTCCGCCGCCGACAGCAAAAATCAGATCCACCTTCTCACGCTTCGCCAGTTCAATTCCTTTCCGAACCAGGGAAAGTCTGGGGTTTGGACGAACGCCAGCCAGCTCTGTGCTGTAAATGTCTTCCTTTTGAAGCGATTCCTTTATCCGATTCAGAATGCCACTGTCATAAAGGAATTTTCCACCGTCATGGTGGATCAGCACACGGTGGATCCCCATCCCGCGCATCCTTTTGCCGACCTGACTTACGACATTCCTGCCAAAGATAAATTGTGTGCCGATGCGTATCTCAAAATTATTCAGCATATCCTATATCCTTTCTTCCGATTCTTCACACAACGAATCCTATATTGATATCAGCTGTTTTCACGAATAAATTCCATAAGCTCATCACTGCCCGGGCAATGTCCTGCTCCTTTTCCGGTTAATGTATAGCCGGATACTGCGTTCCCCATTCTAAGGCTCTCCTCAAGGCCCCTGCCATCCAGAATGCCTTTTATGAGCCCGGCATTGTAGACGTCGCCTGCTCCCACAGTGTCTTCCACCTTTACCTTAAAAGCCGGTACCCCGATCCTTTTTCCTGCACAGAGTCCAACGGAACCGTTTGCCCCGTTGCGAACCACAACCGTGCGTTTGTCCGTAACAAACTGCCGTGCATTTTCCTCCCAGTCCCTGCTGCTGCCCAAATAGGCAAACTCATCTTTTCCTGACCCCAGCAGATAGGTAGTGTACTTTATGATTTCCCTTACAGCCCTCTCATATTCCGGGTCCAAAACGCCATTATCCACTCTGAGATTCAGATCAAAGGAGGTTGGAATTCCCAGGGAAGACGCCCGCTCAAATATCTTTATTATTGTATAGCGCGCTGATGTGTCATACACCAGGGACATTCCAGAGGAGTGGACCCATTGCGACTTTGTTATCCTGTCCATTGAAATCCTATCCATATCCAAAACCTTAAAAGACTGCTTCTCCCGCGGCCATCCCCAAAGATAGCGTTCTCCGTTTTCATCAATAAAAGCAAATACCCCTACGGTATTCAATGCCGGATCTACAACCAAATTGGAAGTATCGATTCCCTCGCTTTTCAGTTCCTTTTCAATATATCTTCCATAAGGATCGTCTCCAACCGTACCAAAAAAGCTGGTATTGATATCCAGCCGCGCCAGGGCAACGGCCGTGTTGGCAGCAGTCCCCCCTCCCAGAAGGCACGGAGTCGGATAGTCCACCAAAGTCCTTTCCTCATTCCGGAATTTTGGATAGGGCACAACAATATCCACATTTGCGTCTCCGACCACCGCTACGTCATGCATTCCGAACCGCCTCTATAAATGCCTTTACTTTATCAGGGTCCTTGCAGCGTTCCATATCAGCAGCTCTGCCTTCATAATTTGTTCTGCTGAAAGAATCCACACCGTAAGGATTGGTAATGTGTATAGCCTCTGTGACATTATGCTCATCAAGACCGCCGGCAATAATACAGGGTACATCCGTACTGTCGATGATCGCCTTATCAATCTTTTTGTCATGGGTCATGCCAGTGGCGCCGATATCCCCGGCTTCCGGAGCCTTTGTATCGATGAGGAAATAATCCGATACCGATTCATAATCCCTGACATACTGCAGAACCTTCTGCTCCTGTATGGGGACTCCGGCAAGTACGGGAATTGCCTGCATAATTTTCAGACCGGGAAACCGATTCTTTATTTCCTGAACTTCCGAAGGGGAGATTCCTTCAATATTCCCCGACAGGTGGAGAACGTCAGGAAACGCTGCTTTCAGATTTTCCGTGATTTCTTCCATATCCTCTGAAACCGTCAAACCAATCCTGACCGCCTCAGGCTGTACGCCTTCAAAAATTTCCCTGGCCTGCTCACAGGTGAGCTGACCTGGTGTTCTCCTGATTTTTCCGTACGATACACCTATATGATGCGCTCCCATTCCAATCACCATACGTGCATCCTCCACTGTTCGAATACCATAAATTTGAATTTTTACATCTGACATATTCTTCGCTCCCTTTCTTCTTCAAAGGCTTCCATGAAAGCCTTTCCTGTAAATGGTGTTTTCTTCAGATCCGCTCCCTGTGCCACTCTCGTAATGGGCGGAGGTGTGATAAAGCATTGCTTCAGTGTCTCTGTGCGGGCGAAAACTTTCTCAATGTCATCATCCAGAATGGCTTCCCCTTTTTTCATCACGATTATTCGCTTGAAATTTTCCGCTACAAATCTCATATCATGGGAAATTGTGATACATAGCTTCCCCTGGTTCCTCAGCTCCTGAATAATTTTCCGTAATCTCCGTATCCCTTGAGCATCCTGGCCGCATGTGGGTTCGTCAAATAGTATCAGGTCAGGATTCATCATCATGATAATGCCAATGGTACAGAATCTCTTTTGCGTCGAGGTCAGATCAAATGGATGTGTATCCAGTTGATCCGCAAGCCCAACCAAATTGGAAACATACTCCACTCGTTCCCCGATTTCTTCTTTCCTCATGCCCATATGTTTGGGCCCGAACTCAAATTCCTTTCTCACCGACTCCAGAAAGAGCTGATCATCCGGGTTTTGAAACACATAGCCCACTTTTCTGGACCATTGAGCGGTGGTATGAGTGTTAATGTCCACACCATCAATGAGAACCTGACCACTGGTTGGCCTCAGCAAACCATTAAGGTGCTTCACCAGCGTCGTCTTACCCGCACCGTTCTGCCCAACAATCGCAACTGGAGTAGTGCCTTCCATCACCAGGCTGACTCCTCTCAATGCACAGTCCTGGCTGGGATAAACATAGCTGAGGTCCTTTATTTCCACTTTCATCCCTTCAGTGCCTCCTTAACCATTTGTATCGATTGATCCTCCGTGATTGCAGTTTCCCGATTGGTATATCCTTTCTTTCTAAGCATATCTGATATCTTTACATACTCCGGAGGGTTTACTCCATACTGCTCCAGCTCAGGATCGGTGAAGACACTCCTGGGGGAACCAATTTTCACTGCCCTGCCACCGCTGAGCACCAAAACCTCGTCAGCATAACTGGCTACCCGCTCCATGTCATGATCCACCACAATGACTGTAACGCCGCTCCCGTTGATCTTTTTAACAATCTCAAAAATTTCCTCAGCCCCCAGCGGATCAAGCTGGGTCGTGCATTCGTCCAACACCAGTATCTCAGGATCCAAAATAAAGACGGAGCCTAATGCCACCCTTTGAACCTGTCCGCCGGACAGCTCCGTTGGATTCTTCGACAAAACATCGTCGATCCTCATCAGCTGTGCCATATGCTCAATCTTTTCCTGCATCACTTTTCCTGGAACGCCCCGGTTCCCGAGACCGTATGCCAACTCCTCTGCCACGGTTCCTGCCGTGTAGGACAGCTGATTAAACGGATTCTGAAACACAAGACCGATTTTTTGGCTCAGCTCTCCAATACTGCTCTTCCTCACATCCATACCATCCACCCGGATTCCGCCCTCCATCTCTCCTGAAAAGTAGTGGGGAATCAGTCCGACAAGGCTGTTGCAGAGGGTGGATTTGCCGGAACCGTTTGCTCCTATGATGCAGAAGAAACTTCCCCGGTCCACACGAAAATTGACATGATCGAGGACTTTATTGATGGCTTGGTTATATGTGAACGAAAAATCCTTTACCTCAAGTATGGTTTTTCCCATGCTATCTCCCTTCCTTACAGAATACCGAACTTCATCAGCAATGTCAGAATTAGGACAATAAGCAGAAACAAAATCAAAATGACATTCAATGGCTTATCCATCGGGGACCTTGTTGCTTTGACATAAGTCGTGCGCCGGACTCCATTTATTCCAAAGCCTCTCGTCTCCAGTGTCATTCCCCTCTCCTGCATATCGATCAGCGAAGACAGAATCACCGGACCCAGAAGGGGAATGTATGCCTTAATCCTGTTGAACAGCCCTCCCTGGGTCTCAACCCCTCTGGCTTCCTGCGATTGCCTGATAACAGACATACGCTTCTGCATCTGGGGAACGACATTCAAAGTTGCCAGAACCAGATATCCTGCTTTGTTGGGGAGCCCAAGATCGGTCAGTGCAGCTACTAAATTACTGATATGGGTCGTTTTGTTCATCAGCAGGAATGCCCCGAGGAATACAAGAAGCGTTACTACAATTTTAAGCGCATACAAAACGCCTTCCAATCCCATCTGCGCAAACCCCAGATCTGCAATAATGGTTTTGTTTTTAGGGCTGTACAGCCCCTGTATAAACAGAAGCATAACCGTAATGGGGATCCCAAAACCCAATACCACCTTTAAAAATGTCTTCTGTATTTTCGCAATGCAGGAAACAACAAACAGAAAGATCAATACTCCAAGACCCAGTGCAGGATTTGGAAAGATCAACGTACTGATTCCCAGTGAGATAATCGCCAGTAATTTTGTATTGGGATTCATTTTTTCTATGATAGTGTTTTTGGGAACAAAGTCATTTGACATCTCCATTGTATAAACCTCCAGTATGACTCCGATTTAATGGCGTATCCTGCATGAACCCGTTTCATGAGGTAATAACCTTCATGAACCCGTTTTACGTTTCAGCCGGTCTCTTTCTTATGGAAACGGAGTATTGGGAGAGAAATCTCCGGGGTATTTTGCTCATTAACGAGTACACAATAGCAAACACAATTCCCTTGTCAATGAGGTTTTCAAGCATGGATGTGGAAAGCACCGAGAATAGTATCTCCTTTGTAGCAGCAATCATCGCGGCGGTAAAAAAAGAAGTGCCGTTAATGCCCGTCGCGCCGCCATAAACAAAAAAGGTTATTAAGGATGCTGAAATAGTGTTCGTCACGGTACATACCAGACAGGTAATGACCGCTTTCCATTTGCTTTCGAAAAAGCCTGATCTCACCATAAATCCGGTAACCAGTCCACATAGCATACTGACCACTGAATAGGGCAGATATACGGGATTTGCAACAAGTGCGAGAAAGATATTTGTTACCAGGCCACAAATGGCAGCGATCCAGGGACCAGAAAGACATGCAATAAGAATTGTCCCTATCATGTCCAGAAACAGGGGCAGTTTCAGCAGGGAACACAGCGTCCCCCCTATCAGGTTAATTCCTACCGCTATGGGGATAAGAACAAGCGACTTCGTGGTAAATTGATCTTTTATAATTCCCATATATCGTCAATCCTTTCTGGACTCTCCCAAACGAAAGTATTTTCCTAAACTGTTTTTCTAACTTAATTTTAACACTATGCCATAGAATAAGCAACATTTTCGTAAAACATTTTGTTGCAAAAATATTCTGCTGCTGCAGGAAAATGGCAAAGCCTGAAAATAGTTAGCAAACGCCAGGTGCGAATATGAGTTCTCATTTATTATCCCTGTTTATTTGTGTTATACTGATATCCATAGACAAATATCTGGACAGGAGTCAAGCAATGAATATTAGAGACATTGCAAGGTTGGCCGGGGTTTCCACCTCAACCGTTTCAAAAATTGTGAATCAAAAAGATGGGTCCATCAGCAGTGCGACACGACAGCGTGTTTTGAAAATCGTACAGGAATATAACTATGCACCCTACGCCTCCCATGCACGAAGGTCCGCCAAAACCTGGCTGATAGGCATTCTGTTGAATTCTTCCGTCTCACTTGACACAACACTGGACGGCATCATGAAAGTAGCGCAGGAGAACGGTTATTGGACACTGGTATTCAACAACTATTCTGATACGGATCAGGAATTGAAGAATATTACTGCTCTGTGCAAAATGAAGATGGATGGAGTGATATGGGAGCCGGTAACGGAAAAGAGCCTTGAATTTGCCAACTATTTTGAAGATTTAAAGATCCCGGTTGTCACAATAGGACCAAATGGAGGGAACAGCGCCTTTCTCCTCCCTTATGAGGAAGCTTCTTACCGCATCACACAGGAATTGATTAAACGGGGGCATTCCCATATTGCCTGCCTGGTGAAACAGAGCCGACGGGCAGTTCCCTTTGTGAATGGATATAAAAAGTGTCTCTTTGATCATCACCTAAAAATGGACAAAGAGTTGATTTTTTCTGACTTGAATCATGACTTGGTTCAAAAAGTATGTACCCACCGTGTAACGGGCATTATTTTCTCCCATTATAGGAAGGCAATGGAATTTTATCAGCGGATGATACGGCTTGGATATACAATACCAGAGGATGTATCCCTGATTTCCCTGCGAAATGATACGCTTGAGTCCATATCCTCTCCGGAAATCTCAGAGATATCCAGTTGTATGATCCGTAATTCCGATTTCGGATCCTACATCTGTAATAAGATCATCGCAGATATAGAAAGGAAGCCAGGTATTCCTCCATCCTTTGTGCAAAACCTTCACCTGAATAGCCAGACTACCATCGGCATTCCCTTTGACCAGCTGTCACCAAAAATTACTGTGGTGGGAAGCATCCACCTCGATACTTTTCTCTATGCTTCCCAGCTGCCCCAAAAAGAGAAAACCACTCCTCTCACAGCATCCTTGAATTTTGCAGGTGGAAAAGGTGTAAACCAATCCATAGGTGCCGCCAAACTTGGCCATCGGGTGACATTGATTGGAAATGTGGGATCGGATGTGGATTCGGATCGTATCTATCAGGCCTTAGCCCAATATGGCGTCGAGACTTCGGGAGTCCAGCGGTGCAGTAATACAGATACCGGGAGGGCCTATATCTTTGTTGATTCCAGCGGAACCTCCATGATTTCTGTACTGCCAGGGGCAAATGATACCTTAACTGCCGAAGAGATCAGAAAGAGATATCATTTCTTTAAAAATACCGGCTACTGTCTGATTCAAGGCGATATCCCTGCGGAGGCCATTTCCGAAGCATGTAAGGCAGCCCACAAATATGGCGCAAAAATAATACTCAAGCCTTCCGCTTTCCGAAAAATACCGGAAGAAATTCTGAAAAGCATTGATATTTTGGCTCTAAATGAAAGAGAGCTGTCCAATCTTTGCCCTGGATGCTGCAGCAGCCAACAGCAGCCGGATTACCTTCTGGGCCTTGGAATAAAAGCATTTATTCTATCTCTTGGGCAGCGGGGGTACCTTGTCAAAACTTCTGATTGGGAGGAACACTTTCAGCCTCCGGACTTTCGGCCCCTGGACAATACCGGCGCCGATGATGCATTTATCAGTGCTCTTGCTTCCTACCTTCTATACGGATATGATCTGAGAGGGGCGGTCCGTATTGCCGCCTACGCAGCTGGATTCTGCAATGCAGGAGAAGGCGTAATAAATTCCCTGGTTGACAGAGCCCGCCTTGAAGCATATATAAGGCAAAGGGAAAGCGGTCTGCTCCATCTCCCGCGGTCAGGCAATAGAATAGTGATTCATCATTAGGAATGATACTCAGAATAATAACAGGGGATGATTGTTTTGGAAAGAAAAAAGATATTGGTGATTGGCAGTCTGAATATGGATATGGTTGTTCGTATGCCACGTATGCCCGAAATCGGTGAAACCATCATGGGAACCAGTTTTATGACAGTACCCGGCGGGAAAGGGGCCAATCAGGCATATGCTGCTGCCAAGCTCGGCGGAAAAGTTGCCATGCTTGGAGCTACCGGAACAGATGAATATGGAAAGCAATTGATTCAGGGGTTAAGCGAAGCAGGGGTGAATGTCGAAAATATATACAGATGTCCGGAAACACATACAGGGATCGCATCAATCCATGTCAACCAGGACGGAAATAATTGCATCGTTGTTGTACCCGGAGCAAACTATATGTGCAGTGTGGATCAGATTGCCAAACAAATGGAATTGATTGAACAATGTGATATACTGATCCTGCAGCTGGAGATACCAATCGAGGCAGTGCAATATGCAGTGAAGGCTGCAAAAGAAAGGAAAAAGACGGTTATTTTGAATCCGGCTCCAGCCCCTGACAGGATTCCGGACGATTTTTTGGAAAAAATTGATATCTTAACGCCAAATGAAACCGAGCTTCAAAGACTTACTGGTCACAGTACTGGCTCACTGGAAGAGATTGTGGAAGCATCTCATGTTTTGCTGGACAGAGGGGTCAAAACACTCGTGGTGACATGGGGAAGCAAGGGCGCTGTTTTGATAACGGGAGAAAAACATCAGTTATTCCACGTAGCCAGTGTAAAAGCAGTGGACACAACGGCTGCGGGAGATTCCTTTACAGCAGCTCTGGCAGTCGCAATGTCCGAAGGCAAAAGCATGGAGGATGCAATTCAATTTGCCAACAAAGTTGCAACAATCGTTGTTACAAGATTAGGAGCCAGAACTTCCATACCCTTTCGGGAAGAACTTGAGGAATAATGAATATGTCCTCAATGCTCCCATCAAAATATCGCACAAGCTTGAAGGCTATTTTTCATGGGCGTTCCCTTGGCTTGATTCCAGCCTATAGTTAATGAAAATCAGCGTCAGCGCGAGCTGAGATTTTCTGTGCTATTCCAGCTTGATTTGATGCTCTTTGAGATCGGCCTTACTTAAATAAACAATGTTTTCTCCTTTCAGCGAAAACGACAGAACCGATTGATCGAGTATCTTTCGCCTGGAACCGTCTTTCAGCGATATGGCATAGAGCTTGTTCTGATCCAGCCGGTCCATAAAAATCACTTCTTTTTCCGTCAGAAGAAAGGATTCCGTGACAATACCGTTAAGCTCCGCTTCCTGGTCCGTGTGAACATCGTACTTCATAAGTTTGGATTCCGCATTGATGTAATAAATGTTTTCGCCGTCGAAGGAAAGGGACTTGAGCAAAGGGGCCTCAATGATGACCTTCCTTTCTCCTGTCAAACGGTTTACTTTGGAAACCTGTCCGTTACCGATGAAATAGAAATTCTGATGATCCAGAAAAAGCGCATTGACGAATGAAAAAAACTTCACATCCTGTTCTTTCGGCTTGCCTATGTTCAAAAATGTATTGCGGCTCGTATTCAAATTTCGCTCAAAGACGATTTTTTTTGAAAAGTTCCTGGTGTCCACCTCAACAACAGAAAAACGGTCAGCAATAGTGAAGAATCCGGATACATCTGAATCGATCTGCATGTAATAAACGAAATTGCCGCACCCGTAGATTGCCTCCGGTACCTTACTGAGCGCCTGCATTGGGTTACGGATTAGCTTTTCAGTTTTCCCGGTGGACTTGTTTTCCATCATCCATGTAGCCTCATCGGAATTCGGATTCTCTACAAAAAACCGATAATTGTCATTTTCAAAAGTGTCGCTCTGCTCCAGATTAAACAGCGGATGTTCCTGAACCGTGTCTGGCGCAGCACATCCCGAAAACAGGGAGGTGCTCAGGCACAGCAGCAGGATCAGGCATACTGTTTTCTTTATGCGGCGGGACCTTCGTGCGCACCAGATATTTGTATTCCTTTTCAGGATTATGGCTGCCATGATAAGCATGAGACATAAAGTAATCCCGACGAGCAGCCATCTCACTGCGCTCCCGATTTCCTGGAACACCATCGTTTTCTCCTGTAGCACGGCATCATATTGATATTCGCTCCCTCTGAAGAAGCCTGTGGAAATCATAAATCCAAGAGGACCCGGAAGGAAGTATTTAGCGGACGACAGGGAGAACCCATAATAAGGAAGTAAAATCGCAGCCGTGCAGACAAACAAAGTGAGGGCGTATTTTCTGACACAGACCGAGACAAACAGGATGAGCGCGGCAAGGCCCAAGCTACCAAACAGCTTTCCTAAAAAGATTCCAAGAAAGGCACCGACCAGCGTTGCCTCTCTTGTGGACGTGGCAAAATACGAGAGACTCTGCAGGGGATAATCTCCATGCGGAAGTCCATATTTCAAATCATAGAACAGGAAACGCATACTGCTGTCCAGCAGGCAGAGCAGACAGACCACCGCCACGACGAGTATCATTTTATCCAGAGCGTGGCTTCTTGCTCCCTTTGGCTCTGTCAGGATCAGTTCATTCATTCTGCTTTCGTATTCCTGACAGAATACCGGGGTAATCAGCAGAAGCAGCAGCAGAACAAACAGCAGGTTCAGGCTGTCATGGGACAGCAGGCCATCCCAGCCGTTGGTATAGAGGAACCATCGGCTTTCCTTGTTTTCCCGGATGCCGCTGTATTGCCCGTACACAAGCTCAAAGCCCTTTTGATAGCGGACGGCTGTCCCGGCCCCGGCGAGCTGGGACGTGAATTCCTTTTCCGTCAGCTTTCCGTCAGAATAGTCGTCGTAAAGGTTCTGAAGCCTGCTGTTTGCTTTTGCAATCCGGTCAGCTTCCCCTGACAAAAAGCTCTCCGTTTCCTTCGTGCATTTTCCCTCCACCTGTTGAAGATAGTGGTCGTAGGCCTCCCTGTTTTGCTCTATCTCAGGATTTGTCGGCATGTCAAATAAAAGGAGTCCGGCAATGCTCAGGACAAAATAGAGCAGAATCAGCCACAGCCCTTTCTGATGCCAAAACATCTTTCTGATTTCATATCGCATCATGCCGCACCCCCTTCCGAATGACTGTGTTCTTCTTATTGGTTAAGAAAAGGATCATTATAAAAGCAGCTCCCCAAAGCGC
>DHDO01000028.1:1845-3872 GCA_002399435.1 Firmicutes bacterium UBA4874 | reverse complement strand
CGAAACAGCTCGCGGTTGACCATCAGGATAAAAGGGTTCTGTATTTTGACGCCGATGTGCTCCGATCCCATATAAATCCCCTGCCAGGCTATCAGGCCAAAAGCTCCCGCGAGGCTGAGCGTGAAAGGAAGCAAGGCATTCCTGAACAGGCTTGACAGCAGCAGAATACCCAGCCCAAGCACCAGCATCCCGGCAGTTTTGACGATGCCGGAAAGCAGGGCATATTGTCCGAGCGTCAGGTCAAGCGGCGTATCGGCAAAGTTTTTTACGGCATAAAGCGGGGCGGACGCGCCCACAAAGGAACCGAAGATTGCGGAAAACGTGAGAAAATCCAGCAGCCAAAACCAGGTGCAGACACCTGTCACAAAAAGAGCGGAGGACAGGAGCTTTGCCGCAATGGTCTTGTTGCCGCCATGCTTTGTTGTCATAAGCAGAGTATCCATTTCCGATTCCTTTTCGGATACGAATACCCCTACCAATCCATAAAGGCAGAGCAGGAATGCCAAAAAGGATGAAAAATCGTAGTGCAGATAGTATTGATACATTTCTGTGAAGTCAAAATACGGTATCTGCCGGCCTGTGAAGCTCTCCGCAATCGCGGCATTTTTCCGGTAGTCGTAGGTATTCCCGACAGACTGATAAAAGCTCATGTTTTCCCGTGCCGCCGAAGCCACCTGACCTGCATAGCTCCGATACATATAATCGTGCTCCATAGGCTCTACAAAACAGCGGCGAAAGAGATTATAATCGTGATACACATTGCCGGTATAGGTGTCCGGATTGTCCTTCGCGGTACTGGCGGTATGATCCGCAGTCTGCGCCTCCAGCGGGCGGTAGATCTCCATCAGCCGGTCTATCTTTGCCGACGTGATTTCACCTCCGAAATCCTTATAAAAGTCCCAATACAGCTGCTTCATCTGTGCGGATTCTTTAGCGCTCATGCCGCGGGCAAACAGGGAGTTTTCCGAGTAGACACCGTAGATCTTTACAATGCTGATAAGGGAGAGCACGAACAAGGCGATGAGAATGGAAGGCTTTACAAAATGCTTTCGGTATTCAAAACGGATCAGTCTTACCATTGTTCTCCCTCCCCGAAGTGATAGAGAAACACATCCTCCAGATTTGCCTGAACCGGAACCGCCGTTTCATCAGGCTTTTCATCGTCAATGATCCGCAGGTGAATTCCATCATGATCGCGCAGCATGTTGCTGATTTTCAAGCTGCCGAGCCTGTCTTTGAGAGTGTCGTGTTTATCATTGAGAGCATCGGGCTTATCATTAAGAGTGTCGAGCCTATCATTGAGAGTTTCATCGGTCACAGTCACCGACCACACTTTATTCTTCATGCCGTTCGTCAGGTTTTGAGGGGTATCCTGCATGAGCAAATGCCCCCCTTTCAGCAGCATCACTTCGTTTGCGATAAATTCAATATCCGATACGATATGAGTGGCCAACAGGACCGTCCGTCCATGCGAAAACTTTGTAATCAGATTTCGGAACCGGATTCGCTCCTGCGGGTCCAGACCCGCCGTCGGTTCATCCAAAATCAAAATGTCCGGGTCGTTCAGCATGGCCTGCGCAATGCCGACACGCTGGCGCATCCCGCCGGAAAGCGCGCCGATTTTCTTATTCTGTGCGTCGCTGAGATTGACGATCTCCAAAAGCTCCCTGACACGTTTCTCTCCCCGCGATTTCGGAATGTCCTTCAGCGCACACATATAGTTCAAAAACTCCATTACTCTGAAATCTTTGTAAAACTGCGTAGATTGGGGCAGATAGCCGATTCGGGCCAGAAAGTTCACCCCCATCTTCCTTACGTCCACGCCGTCTATCCGCACTCGTCCCGCATCGCTTTTCAGGATACCGACAAAGATATTGAGCAGCGTCGTTTTTCCCGCGCCATTGGTTCCCAAAAGGCCGTACACGCCTTCCCCAAGCTCGGTGGAAAAATCTTTCAGGGCATATTTTCCTTTATATTGTTTTGCAATACTTTCAAATGTTATCTTCATGCATCCTCCATCCTCCTAT
>DHDO01000028.1:0-1677 GCA_002399435.1 Firmicutes bacterium UBA4874 | reverse complement strand
ACATCCATAAATTCCGGCATCCTCCATTCTGCTATAGGTTAGGCGGCTAATAGGCGGCTAAAATAAAAACATTGCGACTTTTGTATGTACCGCATCCTGTCTTGCGCCTAAAAGGACAAAGCAGACTTTTGCCCCATCCAATACCCGGATGATTGGATCATTGATCCCATACGCCTTCTGTCCGTCATTGGAAATGCTTTGCTCCTTCACGGACTTTCTGGTTTCTGTATCATATACCCGAACCGTCCACCCGGTTTTGTTGGAAACCGATGAGGCGAAGTAATGCCCGGTATCTGAGCCGCAGATATTTCCGCCTTCTTTTTTATCTGTGAGGTCATAAATCTTCTTCCCGCCATTTTTGATGTCCCTGACCATGATCCGGCCGTCAGCGGTTCTGAAGTCCTCGGCAAGCAGCAATTTGGAATCGTAGGCGCTGAGTTCCTTCGCAGAGTACCCGTCGACTTTCTGGTTGGTCAGTCCCGAACCGTCTGTATTGATTGTGCCTATGGTATCGAAAGACGGCTTGCCGGTTATGGCAGGCACATCAAAGCTCTGTGCTTTGAATGCGATGCTCTTTCCATCATTTATAAATCCGACCTGTTCCACAACGGAAATACCGGAACGGGCCTTATTATCCTCCGGTGTCAGGTCAATCAGGGTCGTGCGTTTATCAGACTGCCGGTCATAGAGGTACAGGCCGGTCATTGTCGCGTAGGCAATACGGTTGCCATCGGAAGAGAACGCGAGCCATTCCGTGGAAATCAAAGCTTCGTCATCCTTCAGAAGCTTTGATAAGTCAAGCTCAGACCGATCCTTTAGGCTTGCATTGTAGAAAATCACGCGGAACTGGGGGCCGGAGCTTCCTCCTGCCAATCCTAAACCGCCGCCGGAGTTTTTCGCAGTCGCCTCTCCCGCAATTACATAGCCGCTGTCCAGCGTCTGGCAGCGAACCATATCCAGGGCTTCTTTAGAAGTTGTTGCAACTGCTTTTCCGGCTGCCAGGTCATAAAGAGTCATCTGATCGGCAAAAATCAACACCTTGCTGCCGCCTGCGGGATACATTCCCATGATTTTTCCCTGTACCACCTTGCTCCAGTCTACCAGTTGGACTTCGGTGTGGGGTACAGTGTCTGCTCCAGACCGTGACAAATCGCTTGTCTGATTGGTCGGGGGGGTCGATGTGGGTTCAGAGGGTATGCCGCTTTTTGGTGCGCATCCGGATAAAAGCAGTGTCAGGCACAGGCCAATACTAAAAATTGCTTTTTCCATATTCTTACCTCCTTTCATTTCTTATAAAGCAAGACCGAGGGAGTCTTGAGCAAAGACGTACCATCTTCCCAAAGCTCCTGAACGTTGCACAAGGCAGAAACCACATAAAAGGTGTTAAAGTCTTCAAGCTGGGAAAGCTCAAGATCCGCCTCAATGACCGACACATTGCCTTTTGTCAGCACCGTTTCAAAGGATGTGTTTTTTCCATCCGTAATCGCCTTATGGTTGATGTAAAAGGTGCTTTTATAACGCGCTCCGGGGTAGCCCATAATCTTGAAGGTAACATGGAGCGTGCCATCTTCATTTACTTTAAGGTTGTCAATAAGCCCGCCCTGGCCGTTAAGAAACTGCTGCGAAAAAACTTCCTTATTCAGCAGTTCCAGAGTGATGGGCACCATGCCGGAAAAG
>DHDO01000067.1:77537-79569 GCA_002399435.1 Firmicutes bacterium UBA4874 | reverse complement strand
CGGGATACCTATACACGATATAACTATGATCATCCTTCCTTTCTGGCATGTTTCGGGGTTCTGCCGGGAGAAGATGTGGATCATGGAATTATGACAAACACACTTGCCAAGGTATTAAGGCAATGGGATTTAAAGAAAAAAAGCTGGGGATGGGATTATCCCATGATTGCCATGACAGCGGCCAGGCTGGGACAGCCGGATGTTGCAGTTTCCATACTTTTAAATGATCTGCCGCAGAATCAATTTCTGGCAAACGGACATAACGCCACCCGAAGTGATCTGCCGTGCTACCTTCCGGCCAATGGTGCCTTGCTGACAGCTGTTGCATTGATGGCGGCCGGATGGGAAGGGGGACCGGAAGAAGAAGCGCCGGGCTTTCCCAAAGACGGTTCCTGGACCGTTCAGCAGGAGGGCATTCGAAAGTATGGGTGAGGATAGGCCGACTCCAACGGATGATTACCGTAACTCTATTCGTTTTGCCGGTGTATCACTTGTTGGTTTATAATCGGTTGGTGTATCTTTTGTTGGTTCATAATCCGTTGGTGTATCGTTTGCTGGTTCACAATCCGTTGGTGTATCGTTTGTTGGGCTCATGATTTGTTAGTGTATCATTTTCATGTCTTGACAACGAACCCACTGTGTCCTACTATTAGTATATACAAGGGTTAAAATATCATTGAATTGAATAAATTGGGGAGGCATATCATGGGTGAAATATTCAAAAGCATTCCGAAGGTAAAGTACGAAGGGCCATCTTCCAAAAATCCTTTTGCGTTCCGGTATTATGATGCGGACAGGGTCATTATGGGAAAAACCATGAGGGAGCATCTTCCTTTTGCTATGGCCTGGTGGCATAATCTTGGAGCGGCCGGTGCTGATATGTTCGGAGTGGGCACAGCAGACAAAAGCTTTGGATCAAAGATCGGCACCATGGAGCATGCCAGGGCAAAAGTCGATGCAGGCTTTGAGTTCATGGAGAAACTGGGCATCGAATATTTCTGTTTTCATGATGCGGATCTGGTGCCGGAGGCCGAAACCATCTCTGAGACCAATGCACGTCTGGATACGATTTCCGATTATATCAGGGAAAAGATGAAACACACCGGGAAAAAGCTTCTTTGGGCTACGGCAAATATGTTCAACAATCCAAGATTTATGAATGGGGCAGGGAGCACCAATTCCGCGGATGTATATTGTTTTGCCGCGGCACAGATCAAGAAAGCTCTGGATCTTACCGTAAAGCTGGGCGGCAGGGGCTATGTATTCTGGGGAGGCAGGGAAGGCTATGAAACACTGCTGAATACCGATATGAAATTCGAGCTGGAAAACATCGCGGCACTTATGAAAATGGCGGTGGAATACGGCAGAAGCATTGGTTTCAAAGGAGACTTTTACATTGAACCCAAACCCAAGGAACCGACAAAGCATCAATATGATTTTGATGCTTCCACAGCGATTGGCTTTCTGAAGGACTATGGTCTGGATCAGGATTTCAAGCTGAATATCGAAGCCAATCATGCGACGCTGGCAGGGCATACCTTCCAGCATGAGCTGCGGGTCAGCGCGATCCACGGGATGCTGGGAAGCATTGATGCAAACCAGGGGGATTGTCTTCTTGGGTGGGACACGGATCAGTTTCCCTTTAATGTATATGAAGCAGCCATGTGCATGTATGAAGTTTTAAAGGCCGGAGGGCTGAAAAACGGAGGGTTCAACTTCGATGCCAAAAACCGGCGTCCCAGCAATACCCATGAGGATATGTTCCTGGGATATATCCTGGGAATGGACACCTTCGCCCTGGGTCTCATCAAAGCTGCTCAGATCATAGAGGACGGCAGGATTGACCGCTTTGTGAAGGAAAGATACTCCAGCTTCGAAACCGGACTGGGCGCAAAGATCAGAAAAGGCGGGACAAACCTGACGGAACTTGCCGAACATGCCGAAAAACTGGGAGCGCCTGAGCTGCCCGGGTCCGGAAGGCAGGAATACCTGGAGAGCATTGTGAATTCCATACTTTTTGGCTAAGCAAATG
>DHDO01000067.1:76885-77301 GCA_002399435.1 Firmicutes bacterium UBA4874 | reverse complement strand
GGTGTCTGCGTAAAGAGCGTATCAAGGGAATATCCCATTTCCTATCCGAAGCCGGGCTGGTCGGAACAAAATCCGGAGGATTGGTATCGTCAGACATCGGATGGGCTCCGGGAACTTCTCCTGGATATTGATAAATCCAGGGTGGCCGGGATTGGAGTAAGCGGACAGATGCATGGCCTGGTGGCATTGGACAAAAGCGATCATGTGATTCGTCCCGCGATTCTGTGGAATGACGAGAGAACCGCTGAGGAGACTGAATACCTGAATCAGGAGATCGGGAAAGACCGTTTATCGGCGGATACGGCCAATGTTGCCTTTGCCGGATTTACCGCGCCAAAGATTCTGTGGATGAGGAAACAGGAACCGGATCATTTCAGGCGCATTGCAAAGATTATGCTTCCAAAGGACTATATCGT
>DHDO01000067.1:68177-76601 GCA_002399435.1 Firmicutes bacterium UBA4874 | reverse complement strand
GAGATCGCCGGGGAATTTGGTTTACCCGGGAATGTCAAAATTGTGGCAGGGGCAGGGGACAATGCGGCTGCTGCAGTGGGGACCGGTACCGTGGGGGAAGGAAGGTGCAACGTTTCCCTTGGTACTTCCGGCACCCTGTTTGTTTCCAGTGAACAATTTGAAGTGGATAAAAACAATGCCCTTCATGCCTTTGCCCATGCGGATGGCAATTATCATCTCATGGGAGTGGTGCTCAGTGCTGCTTCCTGCAATAAGTGGTGGATGGAAGAGATCCTGAAGACGAAGGATTTTGCCGGAGAGCAGAAGGATATTCATAATCTGGGCAGCAACCGGGTGTATTTTCTTCCCTATTTGATGGGAGAGCGTTCTCCCCACAATGATCCCAATGCCAGAGGAGCCTTTGTCGGCATGACCATGGAAACCACCCGGAAGGATATGACCCTTGCCATGATGGAGGGAGTGGCATTTGCAATCCGGGATTCCTATGAGGTTGCCCGATCCCTGGGAACCGGGATAAAGAGGACCAAAATGTGCGGCGGCGGAGCGAAGAGTCCTCTCTGGAGAGAAATCCTGGCCAATGTTCTGAATCTGAAGGTGGACATCCTGTCCGTGGAAGAAGGGCCGGCACTTGGTGCTGCCATGCTGGCTGCGGTGGGCTGCAGAGCTTACGCTTCCGTGGAGGAGATTGTGGAAAAGATTGTCCAAATCCGGACTACAGTGGAGCCGGACCCTGCAATCGTTTCTCTTTATAATGAAAGATACCGGGTATACCGGAGCCTTTATCCGGGGCTGAAGGATCTGTTTCCCAAAATGTAGATGTGTAGATGGGAGTACATTATAGGAACTTACATAGGAACACAGGAGTGCTTTACATGGTAAAGTTCTATTCTTGAAACAATTATGCGTATCATTGAGTATGGAAGCTATAAAAACAGGATGGTGAAGAAATGGGAGCAGAAGCAGTTGAAGGAAGGACGAACCGAATCACAACGCAGGAAGCGGAAAAACGTGCGCGTAAGCTGGTGGATCAGATGACCATAGAGGAAAGGGCATCCCAGCTGAAATATGATGCACCGCCCATAGAGCGGCTGAACATTCCTGCGTATAACTGGTGGAATGAAGCCCTTCATGGTGTCGCGAGGGGCGGCACGGCCACCATGTTTCCCCAGGCAATCGGTATGGCTGCCATGTTTGATGAACATTTTATGGAGGTAATTGGGAATATCATTGCCACCGAGGGGCGGGCGAAATACAACGAAGCGGTAAAGCATGGAGACCGCGATATCTATAAGGGAATCACCTTCTGGTCACCCAATGTAAATATCTTTCGGGATCCCAGATGGGGCAGAGGGCATGAAACCTATGGCGAGGATCCTTACCTGACGGGGAGACTGGGGGTCGCTTTTATAAAGGGCCTGCAGGGTCATGGCAGATATCTGAAGTCTGCGGCCTGTGTCAAGCATTTTGCAGTACACAGCGGCCCGGAAAGCCTCCGGCACGAATTCGATGCGACAGCATCAAAGAAGGATATGTGGGAGACCTATCTGCCTGCATTTGAGGATTGTGTATTGGAAGGCAAAGTGGAAGGCGTCATGGGAGCGTACAACCGTACAAATGGAGAGCCCTGCTGCGGGAGCTATACATTGCTTCGGGATATCCTGAGGGGCAAATGGAAATTTGAAGGCCATGTTGTCTCAGACTGTGGGGCAATCGCGGATTTTCATACCAGGCACCTTGTTACCTCCACAGCTCCGGAGTCTGCCGCTCTTGCCATAAAGGCAGGATGCGATTTAAACTGCGGAAACACCTATCTTCACTTACTGCAGGCTCTAAAGGATAACCTGATTACAGAAGAGGATATCACCAGATCCGCGGTAAGGCTGTTTACCACCAGAATGAAACTGGGCATGTTTGATGAATGCGAATACGACAGCATTCCCTACTCGGTAGTGGATTCCGGAGAGCATAATGAAGCGGCATTGGAAGCCGCCCGAAAGAGCATGGTCCTTCTGAAGAATGACGGGATTTTGCCTTTGGACAAAGACAGGATAAAGACAATCGGGGTCATCGGGCCCAATGCCAACAGTCGTCTGGCTTTGAAAGGAAACTATTACGGGACTCCTTCCAGGACTATCACGCTGCTGGAAGGAATACAGGATTATGTCGGGGATGAGGTTCGTGTTTATTATTCGGAAGGCTGTCATTTATATAAAGACAAGGTGGAAAATCTGGGACTGAAAAACGACAGGACAGCGGAAGCCCGGACCGTGGCGGAACACAGCGATGTGGTGGTTCTTTGCCTGGGTCTGGATGAGACATTGGAAGGAGAGCAGGGAGATGCCGGAAATGCCTCCGCATCCGGAGACAAGGCAGATCTGAATCTTCCGGAGGTACAGGAGGATCTGCTGGAGAAGGTAGTGGCGGTTGGGAAACCAACCGTACTTCTGTTGTCAACAGGGAGTGCCGTGAGCATCAATTTCGCCGATAAAAAGTGCAATGCCATTCTTCAAACCTGGTACCCCGGGGCCAGAGGCGGTCAGGCTGCGGCAGAATGTCTGTTTGGCGACTACTCCCCTTCCGGAAAACTGCCTGTTACCTTTTACAGAAGTGTGGAAGAGCTCCCGGCATTCACCAATTACTCCATGAAGGGAAGGACCTATCGCTATATGGAAACAGAGCCCCTGTATCCCTTTGGATTCGGGCTTACCTACAGCAGGGTTGAGTTAAGGGATCTGAGGATACGGAACAAGGTAGCAAAGGAAAGCGATATCCGGTTATCGGTGGAAATCAAAAATGCAGGGTCCTACGATACCGATGAGGTGGTACAGTTCTATATAAAGGACAGGGATTCCAAATATGCAGTTCCCAATCCCTGCCTGTGCGGCTTTCAGAGGATCCATCTTGGGAGGGGGGAAAGCAGGGTGGTGGAAGCCATGATTCCCAACAAAGCCATGAATATCGTGGACGGGGAAGGAAACCGATACCTGGACAGCAATCACTTTACGGTTTTTGCAGGGATAAGCCAGCCGGATCCAAGAAGTGTGACCCTGACAGGCATACGGCCTTTGTCGGTTGATATAAGCTTTTGATAAAAGCCTTATTTTTCCTGGAAGAATCATAAGGATTGATTTGTATCGAAAAAAGAGGATATGCTGAGATAATTCCTATGACTGCCTTTGTTAGGGGGAATGAATCATGGCAGGCTTATGGAAGCACAACAAGGCTTTCAGCCGAATATTTCTTTCCTATTTGATCCTGTTGGCTATTCCAATGATTGTTCTTGGAGCCGTTCATTATTATCAGGCACTGAAAATAATCGAGGATAAAGTTGAGAAGGATAGTCTGGCGGCCTTACAGCAATCTTCCGATACAGTGGATTCTTTTGTGGAAGGGCTTTATAGGATATCCAGTGAGTTTTCGCTGAATCAAAGGCTACATGATTTTCTTTATACGAAAGCGGAATCTGAACGGGATTTGAGCTTATTGGCCAGGCCGGTGATGCTGGATTTACGGAAATTTACAATTTTAAACGATTTTATCGGAGATATTTATATCTATTCCAGGAAGAACAACTCTATTGTGTCACCGACCGGTCTCTATGCGCCGGAGGTTTTTTTCAGCTGCGTTTATCCCCGCACTTCTGACCAGGCGGAGTTTGGAAAATGGGCAGATGCCATAAAGAAAGCAGATTTTCGAAAGACCATCCCTGTTACAGTCAATACTTATGCCGGCGATATCGATAAGAAAATTCTTTTTAAGGATTCTCTGCCCAATGCACAGGATAATTTGGGATGCATCCTGGTGCTTATGAATCAGGATCGGTATCTGGATACATTTTCGGAAGTACTGAAAGCATATCATGGAAGCCTGTATATACTGGACCATGACCTCCAGGTCATTGTATCGGAGAATCCCCGGCTTGATACGGATTTTGCAGAGAAAAATCTGCGGTCCCGGACAGCTGTGGAAACGATTGCAACGCCAGAAGGAAAAGCATTGAAGGTACACACCACATCGACAAAAAACAACTGGAGATATGTAAGTATTATTCCATATAACGCATTCATTGATCAGGTAAAGATCCTGAAACTGTCCACCCTATCCATTATCGTTCTGTTTGGTTTTCTTGCTTTTGTGATCTCCTTTTTTGCTGCTAACAGAAATTATGCGCCCATCAGGAACATTATACAGTTCATACAAACAGCATATGGAGACCAGACGGAAGAAAAGGATGATTATCAGGTGATATCAAATATATTACAATCTTCCTGTGAAGAAATAAAGTCGAATCAGAAGATCATGAAGCGGTATATCCCTGTCATAAGGCAGCGTTACCTGGCTGAGATTCTGGAGGAGGGTGATAATAGCCAGGACAGTCAAAGCGATTCAATGAATCAATTGCTGGATATTCGTCTGGACTGCACTATTTCTGCAGTGGCATTGTTTCATGTAAAGATGAAAGAAACGGCCGATAAGAAACAGGACGGGCAAAAGGAATTGTACAAGATTGCGTTGTGCAATGCCATGGAAGCAGCCATGAAAGACCACTGTGTAGGATATGCAGTGGAAATGGGCCATAATACCATTGCCTGCATCTGTGGATCGGATGTGGCAAACCCGGACAGTTTGCAGGAGAACCTGTATGCGCTGGCAACAAAGCTGAAAGAGGATCCGGAGAACAAATTGGATATTGTTTTATCAGCGGGGATAGGAAATATCTATAAAGGTCACATGAATTTGTCCCGCTCTTATGAGGAGGCAGAGGAGGCACTTCATTATGCCGGGCTGATGAATGAAGGGATTGTGTACTATCATGATATCCTGAAGAATGACAATTTGTTTGCATTTCCTGTTTCAAAGGAAATACAACTGATAAATGCCATAAAGTCAGGGAAGCAGAAAGAGGCACTGGAAGTTGTGAGCAGTGTTTATAATGAGAACTGTCTTCATAAACAGCTGACCTATGAGATGATGAAACTTTTTTTGTATGATTTGTATTGCTCAGTGGTTAAGGCAATGGAAGAATTAAACCTGGAACAATGCGATTCAATCTTTCAAAGCATTCGGGAGCTGGATAATCCGGACAACGGGCACCGGGATATGTCCTATTTCCTACTGGATATTAAGGAAAAGGTCATTCGGGTCTGCAAAGAAGTTGAAATACAGCAGAGCGAACGGCCAGCAAAGCTGGAGAAAGGAATCCGGGTCTATATAGATGAACATTTTCTGGATCATCAGCTCAGTCTGGAAAGGCTGGCGGATGTGTTTCATGTCACGCCCCAGTATTTAAGCCGTTTTTTCAGGGAACATTTCTGTAAAAGTTATGTGGATTATGTAAATGAAAAAAGAGTGGCGATAGCAAAGGACTATCTGCTGGGGAATGAGAAAGTCAAGGATGCCGCGGTAAAATCCGGCTTTAATAACGTTGGTACATTTATCAATGCCTTTCGCAAATTTACCGGCTTTACACCCGGAGAATTCAGAGACGCCAATCAATAGTTTGCATTTTTATAACACTATAAAAATTGTAACAACAATATATTAAGAAATTGGAACGCTGTAGATTTCAATATTTACATTTGAACTCTTCTTCTTATAATGAAATTAAGAAACAGATATCTGTTTGCAGGATTTATATGAGGTGTTGTAAGGAAAGAAGTGCAAAGGAGGGAAGGTGGCAGTTGAACCACAAATAAGTGAACAGAAAGAAGGGTTTTTATGAGAAGCATTCAAATCAAGGCGTTGGTTTTGGTATTGTCCCTGATACTTTGTTTGAACCTGATGACTGGCTGTAAAGGCACGGATCAGGCAGGCAAGGAGACAGATGAAAAAGCGTCTCAGCATACGCCAGGTGTTTCCGATAAGAATTTGGGAAAAACATCATCCGGGAATGGGTCCAAAGATGGTGCAAACAAAAACACGATCTATCCTTTGAAAGGGAAGCCTGAATTAACCTATTGGGTGGGATTGGCATCCAATGTATCCGCATTTGCGACAAATTACAGTGAGCTTCCATTTCGAAAGAATCTGGAGAAAGCCACAGGAATCAAAGTAAAATATGAGCATCCTCCCTCCGGTCAGGAAAAGGAAACATTGAACGTGCTGCTGGCTTCCAGGGAATACCCGGATATCATCGAGTATTCGTGGCCCGGATATCCCGGTGGTGTCACCAAGCTTTTCAACGATGATGTCATACTGGAACTCACGGATTTGATGAAAAAATATGCTCCCAACCTGACTGCTTATTATGAATCGAATCCGGAAATTGCCAAGCAGGTAAAGAGCGATGACGGCAAGTTTTATCTTGTGCCATTTATCAGAGGGAGCAAAGAACTCCGTCATACCAGTGGGCCTGTTTTAAGAATGGATTGGCTGAAAAAGGCAAAATTGGATCCTCCAACGACAATATCGGAATGGGAAACTGCTTTGACGGCATTTCGAAAGCAGCAGGATTGTTCGGCTCGGAAAGAAGTCTTTCTTATCGTCTGAAGAGAGATATCATTCAGAACAGGGAATTGTACATTTTGGCTCTGCCCATTTTGCTGTTTTATATACTGTTTCATTATAAACCCATGTACGGTGCCATCATTGCATTTAAGAACTTTTCTCCGGCAAAAGGAATTATGAACAGTCCCTGGGCAGGGCTGCGGCACTTTAAGGATTTTTTCTCCAGTGTTTATTTTGGCAGGGTGTTGAAAAACACCCTGATCATCAGCATCACTCAATTGATATTCGGATTTCCGGCGCCCATTATCCTTGCATTGCTGATCAATGAGCTACGGAACCGGGCTTTTTCACGAACGGTACAAACCATTGGCTATATGCCACATTTTATTTCCCTGGTGGTTTTATGTGGCATGATCAAGCAATTTACAAGCGACAGCGGATTTATTACTTTGCTGTTGTCTCATGTTGGACTTAAAAAACAGACCATGCTCAATCAGTCTGGATTGTTTGTCCCGATCTATGTGATTTCCGGTATCTGGCAGAATATGGGGTGGGGGAGCATTATCTATCTGGCGGCATTAACAGGGATCGATCCTGAATTGTACGATGCCGCAAAAATCGATGGTGCCGGGAGATGGAAGCAGACGCTGTATGTTACGATTCCCTGCCTGCTGCCTACCATCATAATATTATTGATTTTGAGGACAGGAAATATTCTCAGTGTCGGTTCAGAAAAAATTATTCTTTTGTATAATCCTGCTATTTATAAAACATCCGATGTGATTTCCTCTTATGTATACCGGCAGGGTCTTCTGAATTCTGACTGGAGCTACAGTACCGCAGTGGGGTTGTTCAACTCCGTTGTGAATTTTGCGCTGGTGGTGACGGTAAATAAAATAAGCAGGAAAACCAGCGAAATCAGTTTATGGTGATGGAGGGATTCCAATGAATAACAAGATCCGAACAGGAATCGGGGAACGTGTTTTCAACGTCGTAAATATACTGTTTTTGATTGGTATCATGGGGATTACACTTTATCCCATGCTCTATGTGGTGTTTGCTTCGTTCAGTACGCCGGGTCGGTTTATGATGCATTACGGGCCTTTATGGCATCCTCTGGGGTTTGATCTGGCTTCCTATCAGGCAGTATTCAAGAACCCCAATATTTGGAATGGATACCGGAATACCATTTTTATCGTTGTGGTGGGAGTGGCTGTCAACATGTCCCTGACATTACTGGGAGGATACCTTCTGTCCAGGCGAAACTGGATGTTCCAGCGAGTCATGGTGCTGTCTGTCATCTTCACCATGTACTTCAGCGGCGGATTGATTCCCTTTTATCTGACGGTACGGGATCTTCGACTGGATAAGACTTTATGGTCGCTGATTCTTCCGACGGCAATCAGCACCTATAATATGATCATCATGCGAACGGCTTTTGCGGTGATTCCGGAAAGCCTGGAGGAGTCCGCAAAGCTGGATGGGGCAAGCCATTTTGTCATCCTTACAAAGGTCATGATTCCTCTGGTTGGGCCTACCATTGCCGTTCTGGTACTGTACTATGGGGTCGGACACTGGAATTCCTGGTTCAATGCCATGATATTTCTGTCGGGAGTACGTTCAAAATATCCGTTGCAGCTGATCCTGCGGGAGATACTGATTCAGAATTCCCTGAACGATATGACCATGGGAACGGGAATGGAAGACAGGGAGATGATAGCCGAAACGATTAAATACGCTGTGATTGTGGTTTCCACGGTACCTATTCTTTGTCTGTATCCGTTCCTCCAAAAATATTTTGTGAAAGGGGTTATGATAGGAGCGTTGAAAGGATAGTGCCACATGCTGACGGCAGGTTGTTGGCGCATGGATCAATGACTGGTACCTTTGGAATACCTGTGAAATGCCCGTTATCTGAAATCTCAGATATATTATGCCGTTCCCGGTTTGTAATCCGGAAACGGCATTTTTGTATGG
>DHDO01000067.1:67200-67964 GCA_002399435.1 Firmicutes bacterium UBA4874 | reverse complement strand
ATTAGTAAATACAGGCAAACATCTTTTGTATAAATAGATCGGGGATGTTATAATAAATTATATTTGAATGCATCAACAGGGAGGGTATATATGATTAGCAAAAAGAAAGCTGCGATCGGAGCAGTGATCATTATTTTATGTACGGCGATTTTCTCATCCCTCATTACACTTCGGGTGAATGAATACAAGATGATCAGTCAGGGAGATGTCATCCAGGCGGAGGATTATACGGAACTGAGGGATTTTTACAGGAAATTCAATCAGGTAAAAGCAGTCGTTCAGCAGGACTATCTGAAGGAACCGAAGCTGAAGACACTGTTGGACGGAGCGTTAAAGGGGATGGTTGCTTCCCTGAATGATCCGTATTCCTATTATCTGACAGCAAAGGAATACCGGGATTTCCTGGTGGATGTGGAAGGATCCTATGCGGGAGTGGGCCTTACCGTTACAGTAAACAAGGAAGATAACATGATTACCGTCGTAAATGCAATTGAGGGAAGTCCCGCTGCGGAAGCCGGCATTGTGACAGGGGACAAGATCATAAACATCGATGGAAAAGATGTGAATGGATCCATGCTGGATGCCGCAGTAAGCAAAATGCGCGGCAAGCCGGATACCAAGGTAAAGGTTTCCGTTCTACGTGACGGCAAAACCGAGGAATTCAGCATTATCCGGAAGGTTGTCAATCTTCCCGATATGAAGTACAAAATGCTGGATGATAAAATCGGATACCTGTGGTTGTACCGGTTTGATCAGAATTCCTC
>DHDO01000067.1:65214-67013 GCA_002399435.1 Firmicutes bacterium UBA4874 | reverse complement strand
ATGGTACTGGATCTGCGCAACAACCCGGGCGGTTTGCTGGATGAATGTGTGGCAATCGGGGATAAGCTGCTTCCGGAAGGTCTGGTATTGTACAGTGAAGACAAGCACGGCAACCGGGAGGAATACAAAACTGACAAGCAATATCTGAATATTCCCCTGGCAGTATTGGTCAATGAATACAGTGCCAGTGCGTCGGAGGTTTTATCCGGAGCCATACAGGATCATGGAGTTGGTGTGCTGATCGGCCATACCACTTTTGGGAAGGGACTGGTACAGACCATCCGCGGACCCTTTAAGGAAGGCGACGTCGTCAAGCTGACCACCGCAAAATATTTTACGCCCAAAGGCAGGGATATCAACAAAAAAGGTGTAGTACCCGATATAAAAGTGAACGAGCTGGAGGAAGCCGGCCAATTTGTCACGGATCATCCGGGAAAGGACCTTCCCTTGAATCTGGATGCTCCCCTTTCCAAAGGATTGGAAGAAGTGAAAAAACAGCTCAGTCAGTAAGGGCGGAAAAAGGAGAGACATACCATGTCGGGATTTATCAAAATGCTGTTTACTGCTTTTGCCCAATCCATAACGAGTTTTCTCTATCTTTTGATTCTGTTGATGGGATATGCCGGGATCAAGAGGAATGTCCAACTGGAGGAATCCTGGTTGGGTTCTTTACGGAACACTTCGGGAAACCGTATGATGGACAGCATGTTGTTTGGCATGATTGCGGGCTTGATTTCAAGCACTTTGATTATTTTGACAGGGATTCCCATCCATTTGAATACCCTGGTTATTCTCCTGCCCTTTTCCCTGTTCCTTACTTTGCTCAATAAGCGATATCTGTGCCTGTCCTATGCAGGAGGCATTCTATCCCTGGTCAGCCTGATCTTCGGCTGGCCGGATATGGACGTTCCATCGCTTCTGGCGCTGATTGGAATCCTTCACCTGACCGAGAGCCTCCTGATTATGCTGGACGGGCAAAAGGAAGCCGTGCCGGTGGTGATGGAGCACAAAAGGTTCAAACCCATCGGAGCGTTTGCCATAAGCAAGTTCTGGCCAGTGCCCCTTGTCATATTGACGATTCCATCCGGCATGCTGCAGGCGGCGGGAGGAGGAATGCAAATGCCGGATTGGTGGCCTTTGTTCGGAGGGCGGGGAGGCGGCAGTCTTATGCTGTTTCCCATTGCGGTCCTGCTGGAATACAATGATTTGGCGGTTACGGCCCGCCCGGAGCATAGGGCAAGGAAAACCGGTCTGTGGATGGGCATGTACAGTCTGCTGATCCTTACCATCGCCGTTTTATCTGTCCACTATGGCTGGCTGATGTTTGCAGGCGCGGTTCTGATGCCGCTGCTGCACGAGTTCCTGTTGTATTGGAGCAGGAAAGGGCAGTTGGACGGGGATCCGATTTTTGGCGCTCCATGGCGCGGACTTCGGATACTGGAGGTTATGCCGGACACCGTAGGCAGTCAAATGGGGCTGAGACCGGGAGATATTCTGCTGAATCTGAACGGGAGAGGAATCAACAGCGAAGAGATGCTGCAGGAAGTTTTGCGGACTGCTCCGATGTATCTTTGGATCGATTATAAAAGGGACGGAAAACCGGAAACAGCAGAATATCACTCCTATCATCGTGATGAGGACAGCATGGGGATTCTGTATGTACCAAGAAAGACCAGTCGGTTTTTTCGGACAGAAGAGCAAAAAGGTCCTCTACTGCAGCTATGGAAACGGATCCAACGGATGCAGAGGCAGGGAAAAGACAGCAATCATCTAAAGGTCTAGCTCCGGGTAAAGGTCCG
>DHDO01000067.1:64442-65083 GCA_002399435.1 Firmicutes bacterium UBA4874 | reverse complement strand
TCCCGGGATCAGAAGCTCACGATCCTGTAATTCGTATCATCAGGTGAAGCTTCACCTGGCTGGCTTGTCTGGAAGTATTCCAGCCAAGCACGTGAAGTGAATCGATTTTTGAAGGGAAAGAAAGGGGCAGGGCAAATTGTTCTTCGAAACGGATGGACTGATCCGGAGAGAAGGGAAAACTGCTTATTATCTGAGCGAAGGATTTGTCATCGGACCATTGCCACAGTGTCTGTCCTGAGGGGAAGTCCAGCTGGAAGTCATACCTCTGGCTGGTATTGTAATCCAGCGGTATGGTATGATTGGTAAGATTTGCTATCCACAACGACAGGGAGACAGTGTCTCCGGGCTGATAAACCGGCTTATCAGCAGACAACAGCAGAAGAAGTCCGGAAAGGACCCTGACAGACTGACAGGGCGGAGGCAAAGCGGCTGAAAGGTGACCGGAATTCCGGGCAGGAAGGGGAATATCCAGTATCTGACCCGGATGAATCCCTTCCGTGCCGCTGATCGGATTGATTTCCATCAAGTCCGACACCGTTGTCCGAAACTTCAGGCTGATGGAATATAATGTATCACCGGGCTGAACAATATACTGTATCATGGATCCTCCTTCCACGGTCCGTATGTATTCCTTCCTATTT
>DHDO01000067.1:60049-64244 GCA_002399435.1 Firmicutes bacterium UBA4874 | reverse complement strand
GATGTTCTATTTTCTTGACAGATATGGTATAATGTCTGACAGTACGAGGAGGAAAGCGTATGAAGTTTGTGATCAAATCGGATATGAAGCCGCAGGGAGATCAGCCTCAGGCCATCAGGCAGCTGTCAGAAGGAATCCGGATGGGGAAAAAGGATCAGACGCTGCTGGGCATTACCGGGTCCGGAAAGACCTTTACCATGGCCAATGTGATTGAAAAGGTTCAGAAACCCACCCTGGTACTGGCGCATAATAAAACCCTTGCCGCTCAGCTTTGCAATGAATTTCGTGAGATGTTCCCTGACAACGCTGTGGAGTACTTTGTTTCCTATTATGATTACTACCAGCCGGAGGCATATGTTCCTTCCAGCGATACTTATATTGAAAAGGACGCCTCCATCAACGATGAAATTGATAAGCTGCGCCATTCCGCCACGTCTGCGCTGTTTGAGCGCAGGGATGTGATTGTCGTATCCAGCGTGTCCTGCATCTATGGATTGGGAAATCCCAACGAATACAGGGATCTGACGTTATCTCTCCGGCCCGGCATGGTGAAGGACCGCAATGAAGTGTTGAAGAAGCTTGTGGACATTCAGTATGAGCGGAATGATGTGAACTTTATCCGCGGCACTTTCCGGGTTCGCGGGGATGTTGTGGAGATCTTTCCGGCTAATTCCTCCGAACGGGCCATCCGGGTGGAGTTTTTTGGAGACGAGATCGATCGGATTACCGAGATCGATACCGTAACCGGGGAGATTCTGGGCTATCTGTCCCATGCCGCCATCTTTCCGGCTTCTCATTATGCCTCTTCCCGGGAGCATATTGAGAACGCCATCGGCAGCATAGAAAAGGACCTGGAGGAACAGGTCGCCCGGTTCAAGGAGCAGGACAAGCTGCTGGAAGCGCAGCGACTCCTGCAGAGGACGAATTATGACATTGAGATGATGCGGGAAATCGGATACTGCAATGGCATAGAGAATTATTCCAGATATATGGACGGAAGGAGTCCGGGAGAGCCTCCCTATACGCTTCTGGACTATTTTCCAAAGGACTTTCTGCTCTTTGTGGACGAGTCCCATGTGACCCTGCCGCAGGTCCGGGCGATGTATGCCGGCGACCGTTCCCGGAAGGAGACCCTTGTGGATTATGGATTCCGGCTGTCCGCGGCTTTCGATAACCGCCCGTTGAAATTTGAGGAGTTCTGCAGCAAGCTGAATCAGGCGATCTTTGTCAGTGCCACGCCGGGGCCTTATGAACTGCAAATGTCCTCCGGTGTGGTGGAACAGATTATCCGGCCTACCGGCCTGGTGGATCCGGAAGTGATTGTCATGCCGGTGGAAGGACAGATCGATCATCTGATTGGCGAGATCCGGAAAAGAGTGGAACGAAAAGAGAGGGTCCTGATCACGACCCTGACCAAGAAAATGGCGGAAAGCCTGACAGACTTTCTGAAGGAAATGGATGTGAAGGTGAGATATCTGCATTCGGATATAAAGACAATTGAAAGAATGGAGATTATCCGGGACCTTCGCAAGGGTGTGTTTGACGTTCTGGTGGGGATCAATCTTCTTCGCGAAGGTTTGGATCTTCCGGAAGTATCGTTGGTTGCAATACTGGACGCGGACAAGGAAGGCTTTCTGCGGTCCGAGACTTCCCTGATTCAGACCATAGGAAGAGCGGCGCGGAATACAGCAGGTACCGTGATCATGTATGCCGACCGAATTACAGATTCCATGAGATATGCCATTGATGAGACCAACCGCAGAAGAACCATGCAGATGGATTACAACCGTCAGCATGGCATTACGCCCAGGACCATTAAGAAATCCATCCATGATACGATTGAAGTGACAAAAGCGGCGGAGACACATTCCGCTTATGGGATCAAGAAGGATATGACCGCATCGGATCGGGAAAAGCTGATCCGGACGCTGGAAAAGGAAATGAAAGCCGCTGCCGCTGCCCTGGAATTCGAAACTGCTGCCAGGCTGCGTGATCAGATCATGGAACTGAGAAAAAAACAGAAAACGGGGTAACGAATGAGTAAGGATGTACTGTACATCAAAGGTGCGCGTGAGCATAATCTTAAAAATATAGACTTGTCCATTCCCAGAGATAAGTTTGTCGTTTTTACCGGTCTGAGCGGATCCGGAAAATCGTCCCTGGCATTTGACACGATATATGCCGAGGGGCAGCGCCGGTATGTGGAGTCCCTGTCCGCCTATGCCCGGCAGTTTCTGGGGCTCATGGAGAAACCGGATGTCGACTATATTGAAGGGCTGTCCCCTGCGATATCCATTGACCAAAAGTCAACCAGTCACAACCCCCGGTCCACAGTGGGGACCGTAACGGAGATTTATGACTATCTGCGGCTGCTGTTTGCAAGGATTGGTGTTCCGCATTGTCCCAAATGCGGTCGGGAGATCCATCGTCAGTCCATTGATCAGATGGTGGATGTGATTATGAAGCTGCAGAACCGCAGCCGCATTCAGCTGCTGGCTCCTGTGGTGCGGGGGAGAAAGGGCGAGCATGTCAAGCTTCTGGAGGATATTCGGCGGGACGGGTATGTCCGGGTTCGCGTGGATGGCGAAATGCGGGAGCTCTCCGAGGAGATCCGGTTGGAAAAGAACAAGAAGCATACCATAGAGGTGGTTGTGGATCGCCTTATTGTAAAGGATGGCATTCAACAACGTTTGTCGGATTCCCTGGAAACGGTTCTGGCTTTGGGCAATGGCCTTGCCATAGTGGATGTGATTGACGGAAAGGAGATTCTTTTCAGCCAGAATTATGCCTGCCCCCATTGCGGCATCAGCATTGAGGAAATGAATCCCAGGATGTTTTCCTTCAATACTCCCTATGGGGCCTGTAATGCCTGCGACGGACTGGGTGTCATGATGGATATTGATCCGTCCCTTATCCTGCCCAATATGGATTTATCCCTGGCGGAAGGCGCCATTGTGGCTCCCGGCTGGAACATGACCAATGGGGATAATGTGGCACAGATGTATCTCAGTGGCCTGGCAAAGCACGATGGATTTCGCCTGAAAACACCAGTCCGGGATCTGGATGAAAAGTTTGTGGACCGGGTCCTGTATGGAACCAAAGGAGAAAAAATCAAGTTCCACTATGCCCGGGGATATGGTTCGGGGACCTTTACCGCACCTTTTGAAGGCATTATTCCCAACCTGGAGCGACGCTACCGGGAGAGCCAGTCCCGATATGTGAAGGAAGGGATTGAATCCCTGATGAGCACAAAGCCCTGTCCGAAGTGTGGCGGCGCCCGTCTGCGCCCGGAGTCCCTGGCAGTCACCGTGAATGATGTCAATATCGACAAAATAACCAGAATGCCGATCCGGAAAGCATTCGATTTTATACAGAATTTGCAGCTGTCAGAGACGGATCAGCTGATTTCCCGCCAGATTCGGAAAGAACTGCAGGCCAGGCTGAAGTTTCTGGTGGATGTGGGCCTGGACTATCTTACTTTGTCCCGATCTGCCTCCACTTTGTCCGGAGGCGAGTCCCAGAGAATTCGTCTGGCCACCCAGATTGGATCCGGTCTGGTCGGTGTGCTGTATATTCTGGACGAACCCAGCATCGGCCTTCACCAGAGAGACAACAAGAAACTGATCCGGACGCTGAAGAATCTGCGGGATCTGGGCAATACACTGATTGTCGTGGAGCATGACGAGGAGACCATGCTGGAATCCGACTATCTAGTCGATATTGGGCCAGGGCCCGGAATCCACGGAGGCCATGTTGTTGCGGCGGGTACTCCCCAAGAGGTGATGGAGAACCCGGATTCCATAACCGGTCAGTACCTGAGCGGGAAGAAGCGCATTGCCGTGCCCTCCAAAAGAAGGAAGCCAAATGGGAAATGGCTGAAAATAACCGGAGCGAGGGAAAACAATCTGAAAAATATCCGGGTGAAATTCCCATTGGGTGTCTTCACCTGCGTCACCGGTGTTTCCGGATCCGGAAAGAGTTCCCTGGTCAACGATATTCTCTATAAGGTTCTGGCAAGGGATTTGAATCGGGCCAAAACCCGGCCCGGCAAGTTTGATTCCATAGAGGGAACGGAGTACCTGGATAAGGTCATCAATATTGACCAATCCCCCATTGGACGCACGCCAAGGTCCAATCCTGCCACATATACCGGCGTGTTTGACCTGGTACGGCAGGTATTTGCCATGACCAGCGA
>DHDO01000067.1:35671-59864 GCA_002399435.1 Firmicutes bacterium UBA4874 | reverse complement strand
CGCTGTGAAGCCTGCCATGGGGACGGTATCCTGAAAATTGAAATGCATTTTCTTCCGGATGTATATGTCCCCTGTGAGATCTGCAAAGGAAAGAGATACAACCGGGAGACGCTGGAGGTAAAGTATAAGGGAAAAAACATTGCCGATGTATTGGACATGACAGTGGAAACGGCATTGGAGTTTTTCAGGAACATTCCCAGACTGAAAAGAAAGCTGGAAACCCTGTATGATGTGGGATTGGGCTATATCAAGCTTGGACAATCCTCCACCACCCTGTCCGGGGGGGAAGCACAGCGGGTAAAGCTGGCCAATGAGTTGAGCCGCTGCAGCACGGGAAGGACCCTGTATATCCTGGATGAACCGACCACCGGATTGCATACTGCCGATGTACAAAAACTGATTGCCATTCTCCAGCGTCTTACCGAAGAAGGAAATACCGTTGTGGTGATTGAACATAATCTGGATGTCGTCAAAACCGCGGATTATATTCTGGATCTTGGCCCGGAAGGCGGGGACAATGGGGGAGAAGTGATTGCCACCGGGACCCCGGAGGAGGTGGCCGGGAAGGAAACCAGTTACACCGGCCAATTTTTGAAGAAAGTATTGGCAGAAAATTAAGTCAGAAAATATTTTCGATATGTGGCCTTTCTTTTTCCGGTAAGTGAAGGAGCATTTGCCGAAGGACCGATATTTCGACAAGGGAGTCGGACTGCTCTTTCAAAAAGATGCTTTTTTTGGCCCGGACGAGGGATTCGTCGATCCGATCCACTTCTGCATGGTCGATCAGAATTTGCCATGCAAAGCGGGTGGGTTTCCATATTCTATCAATCTGCTTAGCACCGGATTCTGCTTTTCCCCAGTTTTTAAGCTCGACATTTTTCTCCAGTTTTTCAAGCTGAAGTGATATTTTATCTGCGTCTTTCTGCAGAAGAATATTCTGGCAAAATACACCCAGTGCAATAATAACGACCAGGGGGAGAATCACCATCAGAACAGGTTTCATTGGCCTTCCCCCCTTTCCCGCTGTTGGATATCCAGACGGTTTCCGTCCAGGCTGGCAAAGAATACGTCTTCGGCACGGAGATTTCTGTCTTTTAGCTGCTGGTTCAGCCATGTGATATCCCGATTTGCTGCCTGCAGGTTCTTATGGTTAATCTGTCCGTCCAGGATCAGGGTAATGGGGATCTCATTTTTGGGTACGGCAATGTTCAGATCCTGGGGCGTTGCCGGCCGTTTTTCAGCTTTGGGAATAATATTCAATTGACCTCCGGTCTCCAGAATGGCGTACTCCACATCGGCCGGATTGGGAATATTCCTGGATCGCAGCTGCTCCAGAAGATCGTTCAGGTTCATTCTCTGCTTTTTCATTTCGTTGTAGTTTATCTTCCCGTGTTCAATGAGGAAACAGGGTGAGCCGCATATAAACGACCGGACCCGCTCACTTTTCAGGTTGAGAAAGGACAGAGTCAATTCTGCAAGGAGCAGGGCCAGGATGGGCAGGATACCGTTGAACAGCGGTTTACCGATATCCTGCATGGGTACGGACGCCAGATCGGCTATCATTAGTGCAACAACCAGTTCGAAGGGCTGAAGCTGTCCCAGCTGCCGTTTCCCCATGAGTCTCATGCCTATAACGACAACGGCATATAGAATAAAAGCACGGATAAAGGAAATTATCATTGAACTATTCATCCTTTCGCAAAAATGAAAGCACAAGCTGTTCACTTGTGCTTTCATTTTCATTATAAATGCTGCATCAGCATGTCAGCTCTTACTGTTGAGGATGGTTGTTTCTGTAATCAGCGAACACCTTCTTTACGATGGTGCCTCCAATACGGCCGGCATCTCTGGAAGGAAGATTCCCGTTATATTCCTTGTTTAAGGTAACACCAATCTCATTGGCAACTTCATATTTCATGTTGTCGAAAGCACCGGAGCTGCGATTGCTTGAACGGTTATTGGCCATGATATCACCTCCTTTTTGCTTTGGTAGTCTTATTATTAACCGTATTCTGTCGTTATATGTCTATTAATTTTTGGCAATATTGGGAACCTTGCTGCTTCTGTCTGTGTTTGAAGTCCCGATCGATTTTCTTCCTGTTGAAATGGTTTCTCTCCTGGCAAACAGTATGCGCCATGCGGCAAATCTCTCAAAATATTCCAATAAATGCAATTCATTTTTCTCGGAAAAACTGTTGAAAAACCTTGTAATATATCGCAAAAATGCTATACTTAAGTTAAATATGCTGTAGACGAATATTGCTGGAGCAGGAAAGAGACGAAAGCAAGGGAAACAGGGTATTTTTAAGCATTTACCAAAAGGAGGATTTTCATGCGTAGAGCAGGTGGAAGAGGAACTGGCAGGCTTTTTTTGTTTTTATTATGTGGTATTATTATAGGGACAATTGCGGGCCACATCTTATCTTTGTACGTAGACCAGCCAATCTTTACGCATACGGTCGGTTTAGGCACGGAGGCGCCTTTGAAGCTTGATATGACGGTATTTACCCTGATACTCGGTTTTACCCTGAATATTAACTTTGGTACGGCAATCGGCCTGCTCATTGGCCTGGTGCTGTATTTTCGCTCGTGAGTTCCTTGATTTGTCTTCCGAAACAGGTTGTTCTGGCATCTGCATCGCCCAGGAGAAAGGAATTGCTGAGGCAGATGGGGATTCGGTTTACTGTTGTTCCCAGTTCCATGAAGGAGGATCCTCCTTCAGGTGAGGCTGCGGAATATGTGCGCCGTCTTGCCGGACAAAAAGCCAGGAATTCGGCAGGACGGATATCAGAGGACGCTCTTGTCATCGGAGCGGATACCGCAGTGGTAAAGAACGGTAGGATTCTGGGTAAACCCAGGAATGGCAGGGAAGCTACCGGCATGCTGCAGTTTCTTCAGGGCGGCTGGCATGATGTGCTGACCGGTGTTGCGTTGATCGACCGGCGATTGGATTATATGGATCTGTCCCATGCGTGTACCCATGTGGAAATGATGCCTCTGGGCAGACAGCAGATACAAAAGTATATTGACAGCGGGGAATATGCCGATAAGGCAGGAGGATATGGTATACAGGGCATGGCTGCAGCTTTTATTCCCAGAATAGAAGGGTGCTATTTCAATGTGGTTGGTTTGCCTGTTGCTTTGCTTTATACCATGCTGTTACGATATACTTCCTGTATCAAATCACAGGGCGGGGTTATCGAATCCGATCATATCGGCAATAATCACTAGTATAGAGGCATTGAAATCAGGAAAGAGGGAAGGAGAAACATAAGATGGGGTTTTTTAATATATTTTCAAGAGAATTGGGGATTGATCTGGGGACGGCAAATACGCTGGTGCAGGTAAAAGGCAAGGGCATCGTGATACGCGAACCGTCCGTTGTGGCGATACGCAGTGATACAAAGCAGGTTCTGGCCGTTGGGGAAGAGGCCAAGAGAATGATCGGGAGAACACCCGGCAATATTGTGGCAATTCGCCCGATGAAAGATGGTGTGATTGCGGATTTTGACATTACGCAGGAAATGCTTCAGTATTTTATCCGCAAAGCCGTTCCCAGGTCTCTGCCGTTTCATCCGCGGGTAGTTGTATGCGTACCTTCCGGGGTGACGGAGGTGGAAAAAAGGGCAGTGGATGAAGCCACCCGTTCCGCAGGTGCAAAGGACGCCTATCTGGTGGAAGAGCCAATGGCTGCTGCCATCGGGGCCGGCTTGCCTGTTCAGGAGCCCACGGGAAGTATGGTGGTGGATATCGGCGGAGGCACCTGTGAGGTTGCCATTATATCCCTTGGCGGCATCGTGACCAGCCGTTCCATCCGCATTGGCGGGAATAAAATGGATGAAGCCATCATTTCCTATATCAAAAAGGAATATAATCTGATGATCGGAGACAGGACATCCGAAGAAATCAAGATTACAATTGGTTCCGCCTTCCCCAGTGAACAGGAAGAAAGTATGGATGTCCGCGGACGGGATCTGGTAACTGGCCTGCCCAAGACCTTGAAGATCACATCCAGGGAAGTATTGGATGCGCTTCGGGAGCCAATCACCAGTATTATCGAAGCAATCAAGCTGACCCTGGAAAAAACGCCTCCGGAGCTGGCTGCAGATATCATGGACAAGGGAATCATGCTGACAGGCGGAGGAGCTTTGCTGGATGGGCTGGATGAATTGGTACGGCAGGAAACCGGAATGCCGGTTCAAATTGCGGATAATCCCCTTGATTGTGTTGCGGTTGGTGCCGGAAAGGTTCTGGAGGAGATTGAAACACTGAAAAGAGTGGCAACATCCACAAAGGGTATGAGATAGGGGGAGAGATCGTTGCCCCAGTTCTTTAAACGGAAGCCGCTGGCGGTCGCCATTTTTCTGGCAATTTTATTGATTGTGCTGGCTGTTGTTACTTCGGGACAACGCATGAGGCTGACTGCGTTGGAGGGTGCTATGGGCGAAGTAGTCACTCCTGTCCAGGGCTTTATGTATCGGATTGCAACCTCTGTGTCGGACTTCTTCCATTCCATGGAAGAGCGGAAACAAATGTCAGCCAGGTACGAAGAGTTGAAGGGCAGGGTGGCTCAGCTGGAACAGCAGCAGTTGAAGATGGATGAAACCATCAAGGAGAACGAACGGCTGAGGGCTCTGTTGGATTTTAAGGAGGATCGGGATTTGTTCACCGTTACCGGTGTTCGGGTAACAGGCAAAGACCCCGGGAATTGGTTCAACACGCTGACAATTGGCAAAGGTTCCAGGGATGGCATTACCGTCAACATGGCTGTGGTGACGGATCAGGGCCTGATTGGAAGAGTAACCGATGTGGGAAGTCATTGGTCCAAAGTCCGGACCATAGTGGATAGACAGAGCTCTGTGAGTGCCCTGATCGAGAGGACCCGGGACAATGGCATGGTGAAGGGAAACAATACTCTGACTTTTGAAGACGGCCTGTGTCAGATGATCAACCTTCCGCTGGATTCGGATGTCGTGGCAGGCGATCGGATCATTACATCCGGCCTGGATGGGATCTTTCCAAAGGGGATCAATATTGGAGAGGTCGTGGAGGTGTCTTCGGAGAGACGGGAAAAGTACAAAACTGCAATCGTAAAACCGAATGCCGACTTTTTGCGGATTGAAGAAGTATTGGTAGTCCGCCAAGTGAATGAATGAGGAGGCAGGGATTTTATGATGAGGATTTGCACCATAGCAGCAATTCTGTTGGTGAATGCCATCGTGCAGTCGGCATTGCTCCCGTTTTTACAGATCGTAGGGATTCAGCCGGATACCCTTTTGATTCTGACGGCATGCTTTGCTCTTCTGGGAGGCGGCAATACCGGAATGTTGGCTGGCTTTTTCGGAGGTTTGCTGCAGGATGTGTTGTATGGACATTCCATAGGGGTGAATGCCTTTCAGTATATGGTAATTGGCTATCTGATCGGTTTATTGTATGAGAAGGTTTTTGTAGACAAGATCTTTGTCCCTATGGTTGTAGTTTTCCTTGGCGCTCTGCTCCGGGGATTCATGATGATGCTGTATTTGTATTTCAACCGTGTAGGCATGCCTTTTTATTTTGGATTTGCCCGGGTGATTGTGCCGGAAGCCCTTTACACGTCAGCCTTTACGCTGTTGATCTTTCGATGGCTGTCCTCGCTTTATCAGCAGAGGTTTATGAGCCGGAAATGGCATTTCCGGAGGATTTAGTCCAAATGATAGGCGGGAAAGCAGGGTGGAGTCTTATTCTTCTTGTTTTACAGCATCTTGTACAGGGCATTTTTCCTGGAGATGCTTTCTTTTTTCCCTTTTTTATTTGGGCTTGTCATGATAAAATAATAGACAGCATGGGTTGCTTCCGGAGGGATATGGTTTCTATATGATGAAAAAATTCTTACATCTGATGAAAAATCGCTTTTTTGTTTTTGGCCTGGTGATTGTGCTGTTGTTTACGGCACTGGGTGCCCGCCTGGCTTATCTTACTGTGAGCAAGGGTGAGTATTACTATAATATGGCTCAGGAGCGCAAGCAGATCTCAGTGGCCCTGAAAGGGGCCAGGGGGAACATTCTGGACCGCAACGGGATTCCGATTGCCGTAAACCGGCAAATCTATGTTGCCCAGGTGGACAGGCGCTGGCTTCCCACCGACGGAAAAAAGATCAATGCTGTTCTTCTGAAGACCATTGCTATTCTGGAAAAGAACGGGGAAGCCCTTTTGGATACGATTCCCATTAAAAATAACTCCATTGTTCCGAATAATACCGGGCAAAAGACTTCCGGCGGATTCTACTATGATTTCGCTACAAAGGATAAAGATATCGCCAAAAAGCGTTACAACACATGGAGAAAAAGTATTGGGATGAAAAAAGAGGATCTACCGGCGGATCAGATGCTGGCAAAGCTGAGAGAGAAATATGACATAAAAAAGTCCATTTCGGATGAGACGGCGCGGAAAATCATTTCCGTCCGGCTGGATCTGTACTTAAACCGCTTTCGGAAGGACGAACCGGTAAAGATTGCGGAGGATATCAATTACCGGGCTGTTTCCAGCATCGAAACGCATGCGGATGAGCTTTCCGGCATCCAGACCGTGATTGAACTGGGCAGGTATTATCCTTATGGGGAGAGCGCTCAGCATATTGTTGGCTATGTCGGAAGAATCACAGAAAACAATGTGGAGTCCTATAAGAAAAAGTTTGGAAATACTCCGGAACACGATGGTTACAATGTCTATAGCGATAAATATGGTCAGGATGGCGTGGAAGCTTATGCAGAGAAATGGCTGACCGGCAATACGAAGAAAAAGCAGGGATATTTGAAGGCGGAAGTGGATGCTTCCCGGCGGGTGATTCAGGTTCTGGAAGAAAAGGTGCCATGGAACGGCGATGATGCGGTATTGACCATGGATATTCGTCTGCAGCGTCGTACGGAGGATATTTTAAAGGAAGAGCTGAGTAAGATGAGGGAGGGAGTCGAGCCCTATGCCGGGGACAACCAGGCTCCCCTCGCCCACAACGGAGCCGCTGTTATACTGGATGCCAATACCGGGGAGATCCTTACCATGGCCAGCTCTGCCGACAGCCCATACCCTTATGATCTGAATGATTTTGCCAGGGGGATCACAACGGAGGAGTACGGCAATCTGGCAAAGGATCCTTCCAACCCATTGTTTGCCCTTGCCTTTCAGGGCGGCATGGAGCCAGGCTCCGTGTTCAAAATGCTGGTGGGCACGGCAGCTCTTATGGAAGGGAAAGTTTCCATAGGAGAAACCATACAGGACCGGTACCGGCTTCGTCCTACGGCGCCGGCTTGCTGGAGCAAATACGGACACGGCAGGGTGAATGTCATGGACGCATTGAAGGTGTCCTGCAACTATTACTTCACTGCCATCGGAGACCGGCTGGGCATTAAGGATCTTCACAAATGGGCCGTTCGTTTTGGCCTGGACGGTCCGACGGGGCTGGAGCTTTTGACCCTGGACAATAAGAAAGATCAAAACGTGGTATCCAGTCCGGAGGTTGTGGAGAGAAACCGCAAAAGAACGGCTTATGGTTCGGTAAAGCGATTAATGAAGGATAAATACGGGAAAGATCTGTCCAGCACGCAGATAAAGGAGATAGTTGATATTGGAAGCAAATACACAAAGCTGACTCATTACCTGACAGACAATGGGATTTTCAAGGAAAAGGATAAGGCGATCCCGAAAGCAGTCAATGATCTGTCCAATATCTCCTATCAGGGGAGATGGTCCGACATGGAGTTTCTGCGAACCTTTATCGGGCAAAGCGCCACCAGCGTCAGTCCCTTAGCGATTGCACGGTATATTGCGGCTCTGGTAAACGGCGACCGGGTGTTGGAAACCCATATCATGAAAGAAATCCGGTCTCCGGAAGGCAAGGTGATCCAGAAAACGGAGCCGAAGTTTGAGCAGCTGCAGGTCAGGGAAAAATATCAGGCAGCCATCAAGGAAGGCATGCACCGCGTTATTTATGCAACCGGAGGACCAGGCGGTCACGGCTCGGGGGTCAAGGCGTTTACCGGTCTGGATCCCTCCATCACTCTCGGCGGCAAGACAGGAACGGCTCAGATTGTTCCGGGGCAGGTGGAGAGGAATACAGCATGGTTCACTGCCTTTACTCCCTACGACAAACCGGAGGTCGTAGTGGTGGTAGCGGTTCCCAATGGGAAACAGTCGGGGAATGCAGCCCCTGTGGCAAGGCGGATCATTGAGGAATATTATCGGCTGAAGGGTCGGGATCAGCATAACAATCTTTTGCCTTCCAACCAACTGTCCCAATGATAAAAGGCTGCTGCTTCCTGCTGTCCGGCGCACTGCAAAAAGATATCAAAATTAGAGGAATCCGCTTGAATTTGTAGAATATTTATTAACTGACCATAAGTGATGACATCGGGGGATAGATAGAAAAATGATCGAAGAATCCGTACGGTTCAAAGGTACCCGGGATGGATTGAATATTTATGCAGCCCGTGAGGCCGACCTTCCGGATATTATGGACAGCTTTCTGAGAAAGCTTCAGTCCGGCAAGCTCTTTTTTGATGGGTCCAAAGTCAATTTGATCTTTATCGGCCGGGAATTTGAGCCGGAGGAGCAAAAACAGATATTAAAGCTGTTTTCCCGGTATATGAAGCCAGGGACCGTGGAATTCCGCGGAAATCCGGAGCCGCAAAAGGAGGAGGATTTGTCGCCGGAGGATCCGTCCGGTTCCTTTGCTTGTCTGGAAGAGGGGATGACCCGGTTCATCCGGGGTACGGTCCGAAGCGGACAGTGCATTTCCTACAAGGGAAATATTGTTGTGATAGGGGATGTCAATCCCGGCGGGGAATTAATTGCCGGAGGCAATATACTGGTCCTCGGTATACTGCGCGGCATTGCCCAGGCAGGAGCGGACGGCAACGTCAAAGCGGTTGTCGCCGCCTATTGTCTTCTTCCCACCCAGTTACGGATTGCAGGAACCATTGCAAGGTCGCCTGAAGGAGAAACAACAAAGCCCTCCTGCCCGGAGATTGCCTACGTAAAAGAGAATCATCTGTTCGTTGAGCCTTACCTTCCGGGGAAGGGGAGACAGGATCCGATGCTGCAGACGAATAGAATATAGGGGGAAAAGTAATGGGAGAAGTAATTGTGATAACGTCGGGAAAAGGCGGTGTGGGGAAAACCACAACAACGGCAAATATCGGCACGGCTCTTGCCCTGGAAGGGAAAAGAACGGTGCTGATCGATGCGGATATTGGTCTCCGGAACCTGGACGTGGTAATGGGCCTGGAGAACCGGATTGTATATGACCTGGTGGATGTGGTGGAAGGGGTCTGCAGGATGAAGCAGGCCCTGATCCGGGACAAGCGGTTCAACTGCCTGTATTTGCTTCCGGCGGCACAGACACGGGACAAAAATGCCGTCACTCCTGCACAGATGCAGAAGCTTTGTGAGGATCTGAGAGACCAATTCGATTTTATCCTCATTGACTGTCCGGCCGGTATTGAACAGGGATTCAAAAATGCCATAGCCGGGGCGGATAAGGCGGTGGTGGTCACGATGCCCGAGGTCTCTGCCGTGCGGGATGCCGATCGGATCATCGGACTTCTCGCATCCAATGAGCTGACCAATCCACAGCTGATCATCAATCGGCTCCGGATGGATATGGTAAAGCGGGGAGATATGATGAATATCGATGACACCATTGACATTCTGGGAGTGGATCTCCTTGGTGTGGTACCGGATGATGAAGAGATCATCGTATCCAGCAATCGTGGAGAGCCTGTCGTTACGGGGAATTCCTCCTCTGCCGGGCAGGCTTACCGCAATATTGCAAAACGTCTGCTGGGAGAGAAAATTCCTTTGCTGAACATGGATACGGAGGAGACTTTCATAGACAGGCTGCGTAATCTCTTTACCGTGAAAAACAAAAAGAGAACATGGAAAGGGTGACGGGACATTGCTTGATTTTTTCAGGTTTTTCAGCAAAGAAGACAATAAAAGTAAGGATATTGCGAAAGAACGTTTGCAGTTGGTATTGATTCATGACCGCGCCAATGTTTCACCCAGGTTTCTGGATATGGTGAAAGGTGATATTGCCAAAGTGATTTCCAATTATATGGAGATTGATGAAAAGGGGTTTGATATCCGTTTGTCCCGGGTTGGGCAGGAGGAAGATAAGTATACTTCTGCCCTGATTGCCAACATTCCCATCAAAAGAGTAAAGAATATGGGCAAGAATAACGGATGAGTTGAATTATCAGAGATGGAGTAGAATCTTAATGTTTGACAAACGACTGGTACGTAATTTTGATTTCGCTTTGCTGATCATCATCCTGCTGATCACCGTCATCGGGTTATTTGGAATTATGCTGGCGACCCGTTCGCCGGTGGAGACTGGCGACAACGCTGTTTCAGAGATATTTGGCAGTTTCAATATGAGGCAGGTTAAGCTGCAGATTGTCTGGTTTGTTTCCGGCCTGGTGCTTATGCTGGTGGCAGTCAGTATAGATTATCATACGCTTATTGATTTGTCCGTATATTTTTACTGGATTGTTATCGCCATGTTGATTGCGGTGAAAATGAAAGGGCAAACGCGCGGCGGCGCCCAGAGCTGGATACCCATCGGCCCGTATCAGCTGCAGCCATCGGAATTTGCCAAAATTTCCGTCATTCTCTCCCTTGCCCGCATTATGGCCAAAAAAGAAGAGACCGGGATTAATGATTTCAGGAGTATGACACAAATTCTGCTGACTCTGGCAGTTCCTTTCGTGTTTATTGTCATACAGCCGGATTTGGGGACAGCCCTGGTCCTGATCGTCATCTTTATGGGCATGATTTTTGTCGCCGGGATCGATTACAAGCTGCTGTTTGGTGTGATTGGTGCAGGGGTTGCCGCGGTTCCCCTTGTATGGTTCAAATTTCTGGACAAATTTCAAAAAAACCGTATTCTGGTTTTTCTGAATCCCGGACTGGATCCTACGGGAAAAGGGATGCAGGCCATACAATCCAGGATGGCCGTTGGTTCCGGCCAGTTGACCGGCCGGTTGGGAAGCGGCGGGTTTCTGTTTCATAATATGTTGAGTCAGCTGAATTTTCTGCCTGCCAAGGATACGGATTTTATTTTTGCAGTCATAGCGGAAGCTCTGGGCTTTCTCGGGGGCATCACCATTATTGTTCTGTACCTTTTTTTAATTATCAGAACCATTCGTATTGCGTCCAAAGCCAGAGATCATCTGGGTTCCCTTATCTGCATAGGGGTTGCTTCCATGCTCCTGTTTCATGTGTTTGAAAATATTGGAATGTGCATGGGCATTATGCCGATTACCGGTATCCCCCTGCCCTTTATGAGTTATGGCGGCAGTTCCATGTGGATCAATATGATTTCTTTTGGTCTTGTTCTCAATGTTGGCATGCGCAGACAGAAGATTACTTTTTAGGAGGTCATGGATTGAATATCGCTTTAATTGCCCACGATAAGAAAAAAGAAGATATGATAAACCTGTGTATTGCCTATCAGCAGATCCTGAAGGATCACCGGCTGTGTGCAACCGGAACCACGGGAAAGCTGGTGGCGGAAGCAACCGGTCTGAAGATTAAACGTTTTCTTTCCGGCCCAATGGGCGGAGATCAGCAGATCGGTTCCAGAGTGGCCTACAACCGAATTGATCTGATTATTTTTCTCCGGGATCCCCTGACGGCTCAGCCTCATGAACCGGATGTCAATGCCCTCCTGAGACTGTGTGATGTGCACAATATTCCTCTTGCCACCAACATAGCCACCGCTGAGGTGATGCTGAAGGCGGTACAGCGGGGGGATCTGGACTGGCGTTATCTGGTGAATCCGCCGGATAGGGATGATGGTGCGGAAGGATCCTCCATGGATTTTTAATGGAGCATAATCTTTTCTCCTCTGTAATATATCTATACGGGAGACATGCCAATTGATGTCCCGGTCCGATGAAGAGGAGGAACGGCTCTATGGAGGAAAAACAGTCTGTTGTCATACAGGGCAGAACGATTCATCGAAACAGGCCGGCAGGGAGACCGGATCATCCGGACGGCGGAGTTCCTGTCAGCCGTACACTGGACAGCGGAGTTCCTGTTCGCCGTACAACGGACAGCGGAGTTCCTGTTCGCCGTACAACGGACAGCGGAGTTCCTGTTCGCCGTACACTGGACAGCGGAGTTCCTGCCCGCCGTACACTGGACAGCAGAGTTTCTGTCCGCCGTACAACGGACAGCGGAGTTCCTGCCCGCCGTACAATCGCCTGTCTGAGCGATGTGAACCAGGAAAGCCCCTATTGCCTGGAAGATTTACGGGAATCCAGAAGGAGAAGCGGCGAGGGGAGGGGCGTCGTCCGCCCTCGAGCCCATCCGGCTCTTTCCGCGTCTTCCACTTTTTCAATGAACAACCGGAAGGAAGGCGGATGGATTTCTTCCCTGATGAGAAGGATTGCAGCGGCCGCTTTGATTGCTCTCGTCATTTTTTTGCTGAACAGCATCCGGCTGCCCTTTGCGCAGACTGCTGTGGACAAAGTAAAAATGGCGATTACCCATGAGTTTGACCTGGATAAGGCACTGGGGAAACTGAAATTCGTCGGGAAGTCGATTCCGGGAAAGGTACGGTCTGCCTTTCAGCAGGATACGAAAGATTCCGGGAGCGGGGCAAAAGACAGCAAGGCCCAGGATGGAAAAGACCTGAAGTTTCGTGTTCCAATTCAGGGGGAGGTTACCCAGGTATTTAAGGAACAGGTTTCCCTGAACTCCTCGGACGGGGTGTTCGAGAACAAGGGAATTGATATCACAGCTGCCGATCATGCTCCTTTCTATGCAACGGCAGCCGGCGTGGTAGCGGCTGTGGAGAAGCATGAACTCTATGGCTCTTCCGTATGGGTGGACCATGGGGATCAGACCTTTTCCTTTTATGGAAGGTGTGGGAAAATCAATGTGAAAGCCGGGCAAAGCGTAGTCGGGGGAGAGAAGCTGGGCACCATCGGAGCATCATCAAAAGGGGCAGAGCCAATGCTTCATTTCGAGATATGGATGAAGGATAAAGCAGTGGATCCGCTGAACTATATCCGGCATGCCAATCAGACTTCGGAGCAGAAAGGTGTATAGCCGGCATGCGGATAGGCAGAATATTCGATATCGATATTTACGTCAGCAATTATCTTCTGCTCCTGGTGGTTGTTCTTCTGATAACGGGCCACGGCGGTAATTTTACCGCTGTTTTTTTCGTTTTTTTCATCCATGAAATGTCCCATATTCTGACAGCCAGGATGCTGAAGATGAAAGTGGATGAAATTGAACTTCTTCCCTTTGGCGGAGCCATCAAGATCCAGAGCATGTTTGAGCTGAATCCCCGTCATGAAATTCTGGTTGCTGCAGCAGGTCCCCTGTCCAATATCCTTTTGATTCTCCTGTATTTCGGAGGAATTCAGATGGGGTGGATCTCATCCTCTGCCCGGAGTCCGGAATTTGTAAATTACAATCTTCTGCTGGCCGGGTTCAATTTGCTGCCAGCTCTTCCTCTGGACGGAGGAAGGATCCTGCGTGCTGTTCTGGCCAGGCAAATGGGGCTGAAACGGGCGACTCAGATTGCTTCGAACATGGGACTGTTGCTGGCATTGATTCTGGCGACGGCCGGGTTGTATGGCTTCTACTATCATGTTTTCAATTACTCCCTGTTCGTTCTTGCCGGGATCCTGATATACTCTGCTGGCAGGGAGAAACGGAATGCAACCTACGCCATGCTGAAGGATATCACGTATAAAAAGGAATCCCTGTTAAAGGAAGGCAGCATGCCCATACGGAATGTTGCTGTTTTATCCAATCTGTCTCTGCAGGATGTTGTAAAAAAATTCGTCCCTCACCGATACCATTATATTCAGGTTTTGGATGTGCAGCTGAAGGAATTGGGGTCTTTGAGCGAAGGCCAGATCGTGAACGGCTTGTTGGATCATGGAGCAAATGCACCGGTGGGAAGACTGCTTCGAAAAGGATAAAGGATGGAAAAGAGGAACTCTTTTTGCTTTATTGAAAAGAACAAGTGAGATACATAAAGGATTGAGCCGAAGGAGGCTGTTTTGTTGGACAGGAAGTTGTTGGACAGGGTACTTGGTCAGGTATCCAGACCCGTTCGTTATATGGGAAACGAATATAATATGGTGGAAAAGGATCCGGAGGATGTTTCCATACGCTTTGCATTTGCTTTCCCGGATGTCTATGAAGTCGGGATGTCTCATCTGGGTATGAAGATATTGTATCATCTGATGAATGAAAGGGAAGATACCTATTGTGAAAGGGTATTTGCGCCCTGGGTGGATATGGAGGAAAAGATGCGGGAAAACCGGATTCCCCTTTTCACGCTGGAAACGCGGGATCCGGTCTCAAAGTTCGATTTCGTGGGATTTACCCTGCAGTACGAAATGTGCTATACCAATCTTTTAAATATGCTGGATTTGGCCGGTATTCCTCTTTTGGCGAAGGACAGAACGCAGCAGGACCCGTTTGTGATAGCCGGCGGTCCCTGCGCATACAATGCGGAGCCATTGGCAGACTTTCTGGATCTGGTAGCCATGGGGGAAGGGGAACAACAAATCGGTGAGCTGCTGGATCTTTACGGGGAATGGAAGAAAAAAGACGGGGATCGGGAATCTTTCCTCAGGCAGGCTGCCGCAATACCGGGAGTCTATGTTCCTCAGTTTTACGATGTGACGTATCGGGACGATGGGCAGGTGGAATCGGTGAATCCGAATACCGCTGCCGCACCGGATCGTATTGCCAAAAGGATTGTCCGGGATCTGGATTCGACTTATTATCCGGACCGCATGATTGTACCGTTCATGGATATCGTCCATGACCGTATTGTGCTGGAGCTTTTTCGGGGCTGTTCCAGAGGCTGCCGCTTTTGTCAGGCGGGTATGATATACCGCCCTGTCCGGGAGCGGAGCATGGACAAGCTCCTCGAACTGGCGGATAAGCTGGTAAAAAACACCGGATATGAAGAAATTTCCTTGTCTTCCCTGAGCACCAGCGACTATTCCCGGCTGGAGGATCTGGTAAAACAGCTCATGGAGCGTTTTCGGGACAAGCGGATTTCCCTGTCCCTGCCTTCCCTGAGACTGGACAGCTTTTCCAGGGACTTTATTGAGGAAATACAGAAGGTCCGGAAAACCGGGCTGACCTTTGCCCCGGAGGCAGGAACCCAAAGGTTGAGAGATGTCATCAACAAGGGGGTTACGGAGGACGACCTGGTACGCAGTGTAACCGATGCCTTTGTCTCCGGGTGGAATACAGTGAAGCTGTACTTCATGATTGGACTGCCCACGGAGACGGAAGAAGATCTCCAGGGCATTGCGGGACTGGCGCGGCTGGTAACGGACTGCTACTACGGGCTGGAGCGGGAAAAGCGTCAGAAAGGGCTTCGGATCACCGTCAGTACATCGTCCTTTGTGCCAAAACCCTTTACTCCCTTTCAGTGGGAACCGCAGAATACCATGGAGGAGCTGCGGGAAAAGCAGGGTTTTTTGCGAAAGGCGCTTCGTATGAAGCATGTGGAATATAACTGGCATGATCCGGAACTCAGCTTTCTGGAAGCCGTTTTTGCAAGGGGGGACAGGCGGCTTGGCGCCGTTCTGCTGTCTGCCTGGAAAAATGGTGCCCGCTTCGACAGCTGGGCCGATCAATTCCATATGGAAGGCTGGATGGATGCCTTTCGTCAGAATCATCTGGATCCCGGATTCTATGCGTATCGGAAAAGGGAACGGGATGAAGTTCTGCCCTGGGATCACATTGACGTTGGGGTCAGCAAGGCATTTCTGTGGAAGGAAAAAGAAAAAGCCGGGCGGGGGGAGCGAACGCCGGACTGCCGGGTTAGCTGTGCCGGCTGTGGCATAAGAGGAACATGGGAGGGAATCTGCTGATGCGTTTTGTGGTAGAATACACAAAGGAAGAACGGGTCAAATACATTTCCCATCTGGATTTGATGCGTTCCATGCAGCGTACCATTCGCCGGGCGGAGCTTCCCATAGCCTGGTCCCGGGGATATCATCCCCATCCGGTTATGGCCTTTGCCTCCGCCTTGCCCGTTGGCATGACCAGTGAAGGGGAGTATATGGATATTCACCTGCTGGAAGGGATGGACATTCCGGAATTGGAGAAAAGGCTGAACAGGGCCCTGCCAAAGGGAATCACCGTAAAGCAGGCAGTTGCTGTGGACGAAAAGGTTCCTTCCCTGATGAGCCTGGTGGAGCGGGCGGATTACCGCATTGTTCCGGAGGATCCGGAGTGGGACTGGAAGCCGGCAGTGGATGTATTTTGGAGCAAGCCGGAGATCTGGGTGGAAAAGAAAAGCAAGAAGAAGGTGTCCTCCATAAATTTAAAGGAAGCGGTCCGGGATATCCGGGCATGCGGGGAGCATAACAGGGAGCTCTTTTTGTCCCTTCCTGCCGGCAGCAGCGGAAATCTGAAGCCGGATTTGGTGGTCGATGCACTATTGGAGGGAAAAGACAGGGCTCTGTCCTTCTGCCGGACAGGACTGTATCTCCGAAAGGACGGAAAGTGGGTTACCCCATTGGCCCTGGGAAAACAGGAAGGGGGCATTGGGTGAGCAGGAAAATCCTGATCGATGTCCGTCGGGAACAAATACGGGTGGCGCTTCTGGAAAAGGATGATTTGGCGGAAATATATGTGGAAAGTGCTGAACATCGAAGAATCGCCGGGAATATCTATCGGGGCAAGGTAAAGAATGTACTTCCGGGTATGCAGGCAGCTTTCGTTGATATCGGCGAGGGAAAAAACGCATTTCTTTATACAGGGGATATCCATACCGACAAAGAGCCCTGCCCGCCCATTCAGGAACTTTTGAAGACAGGTCAGGAGCTGACCGTGCAGGTAGCAAAGGAGCCTGTCGGCACAAAAGGGGCCAGAATCACCACCCAAATCACGCTGCCGGGCAAATATCTGGTTTTAATGCCTGCCGTGAACACTGTCGGTATTTCCAGACGGATTGAGGACGAAACCGAAAGACAAAGGTTGAAAAGCATTGCGCAAGCCATGAAACCGGAATCCATGGGACTGATTGTCCGTACGGCGGCATTTGAAAAAAATGCGGAGGACTTTGCCACGGAGTTGAATTTTCTGACAAATCTTTGGGCTAAAATAGAAAAGGGAGAACGAAAGGGGAAAGTGCCGAGACCGCTGCACAGGGAGGAAAGCATTCTTTATCGGACGGTGCGGGATTTGTTCACCGGCGATGTGGATCAGCTGATCGTAAACGGTTGGGAGGAATACGGGAAAGTATTGGAATGGACTGACTTTCTGTCGCCTTTCCTGCGGGAACGGGTGCAGTATTTTGAGCCGAAGCGGAGCCTGTTTGCAACCTTTGAAATCGAGAAGCAGATCGAAAGGGCGGTTCAAAGGAAGATCCGGCTGAAAAGCGGAGGTTCCCTTGTGATGGATCCAACCGAGGCACTGACTGTGATTGATGTCAATACCGACAAGTATGTGGGCAGGGTGAACCTGGAGGATACCGTGTTTCATACGAACCTGGAAGCTGCGGAGGAAATCGCCCGGCAGATCCGGCTGAGGGATATCGGCGGCATCATCGTAATTGATTTCATAGATATGGAAGTTGGCGAAAATCGCATGCAGGTACTGGAGACCCTGAAGACTGCTCTGAAGAGGGACCGGGCGAAAACAAACGTGGTCGGGTTTACCGGGCTGGGTCTGGTGGAGATGACCCGCAAAAAGATTTGACAATTTGCAGGAATTAGTGATAATATGAAATCTGTATGAGCCGCTCGGATAAGGTTTTGAAAATTTACCGTTTTACGGGAATACCGGTATCCGGCGAGACTGGTTCGAGGAGGTGCATGACAGATGTATGCTGTTATTAAAACAGGCGGAAAACAATACCGGGTTCAGGAAGGAGATATCCTGACTGTTGAAAAGCTGGATGTTCCGGAGGGATCCGCTGTAAAGTTTGATGAGGTTCTTGCTCTCAGCAGGGACGATGGCCTGAAAGTAGGGACCCCGGTCCTGGGCGGTGCAGACGTAGAGGCAAATGTACTTGGTCAGGGCAAAGGCAAAAAGGTCACGGTGTTCAAGTACAAGCCCAAAAAGCATTATCGCAGGAAACAGGGCCATCGGCAGCCTTTTACCCGGGTTCAGATCACCAAAATAAACGGATAAGGCTGGCTTAAGGCAATGATTCGTGTTTTTGTCCAATATGGACAGGATGGCTTGATCGGGGAGTTCGCTGTAAAAGGGCATGCAGAATTTGAGGAAGCGGGCAGGGATATTGTATGCGCTGCAGTTTCTGCAGTGACGCAGACGGCGGTGATTGGTCTGACAGATGTGGTGGGGATCCGCCCGGAGACAGTTCAGAAGGACGGACTTCTTCATTGTATTCTGCCGGATAAAATGTCGGAAAAGGAACAGGCAATGGCAGGTACGGTGCTTCGTACCATGCTTGCCGGATTGAAAAGTATAAAATCCGGATATCCGGATTTACTCTCCATAGAGGAAAGAGAGGTGGACTAAATGTTCAAGATGGATTTGCAGTTGTTTGCACATAAAAAAGGAGTGGGAAGCTCCCGGAACGGGCGGGACAGTGAGTCAAAGCGTCTTGGCCCCAAGAGGGGAGACGGACAGTTTGTGCTGGCCGGAAATATCCTGGTCAGGCAAAGGGGAACGAAAATTCATCCCGGTACCAATGTAGGGATCGGAAGCGACGACACCCTTTTTGCGAAAGTGGATGGCGTGGTCCGATTTGAACGGCTTGGCAAGGATCGGAAGAAGGTCAGTGTTTATCCCGGTTCCAATGATGCTGTGGCTGAAGTATAACAACTGATGAAAGACACCGAGCCCATTGTATAACAGTGGGCTTTTTATCATTTACTTGCAGGTGATGGAATGTTTGCAGATAGGGCACGGGTTGTCATAAAGGCCGGAAACGGCGGGAACGGTTCCGTTTCTTTCCGGAGAGAAAAATATATACCCAATGGAGGTCCCGACGGCGGGGACGGAGGCAGTGGCGGCGATATTGTCTTTGTGGTGAACCCGGGACTGCGAACCCTCATGGATTTTCGCTATAAAAAACAATTTCGGGCGCAGCACGGAGAGAACGGACGCGGACGGAACCAGACCGGTAAAAGCGGGGAGCCTCTTGTGATTGAAGTACCTCCCGGGACTGTGATCCGGGAGGAACAGACCGGATCGGTACTGGCGGATCTGACCATTCCCGGCATGCGGAGAACCCTGGCCAGGGGAGGAAAGGGCGGGAAAGGCAATGCTCATTTTGCCACTTCCACCAGGCAGGCGCCGAAATTTGCACTGGAAGGCGGTGCTGGTCAGGAGCGTACTTTGGTACTGGAGCTGAAGTCCATTGCGGATGTCGGACTGGTAGGCTTTCCCAACGTGGGAAAATCCACGATTCTTTCCATACTGACTTCTGCCCGTCCGAAAATTGCAGATTATCCCTTTACGACTCTTTCCCCCAATCTGGGTGTCGTCGGGGTACGGGGAGATCGTTCCTTTGTTATGGCGGATATTCCCGGTATTATTGAAGGAGCACATGAGGGGGTTGGATTGGGCTATGAGTTTTTGCGGCACATTGAGAGATGCAGGATACTGGTTCATGTGATCGATGGATCCGGTATGGATGGCAGGGACCCGCGGGAGGATTTTCATACGATCAACCGGGAGCTTTTGGATTACAGTGAAAAGCTGGCAGAAAAGCCACAGATCATAGTGGTGAACAAAACAGACCTCCCCGGGGCTCAGGAGAATGCGAAACGCATCCGGGAGGATCCTGCATCCATGCATTATCCGGTGTTCGCGGTTTCTGCGGCGCAGAACAAGGGCTTCGGCCCTTTGCTGGATGAGATTGTCCGACAGCTGGACGAGCTTCCCGGGCCGGAGCCTCTGGCGGTGGAAGAAGACGCTCTCCGTCCTCCGGATAACACGGAAGAGCCCTATAAAATTGACCTGGTGAACGGAGAATATGTGGTGTCCGGGCCGGCGGTGGACCGGCTGCTTGGAAGGGTCAACCTGCAGGATTATGAATCCCTTCAGTATTTTCAGAGGATGCTCCGCAAACAGGGAATCATGGATGCTTTGCGGCAGCATGGCATTCAGAACGGGGACACAGTCCGGATGAAGGATTTTTCCTTCGACTTCCTGGACTAGGACTTTTCCCCGGCTGCCAGATCCTTCATAAACTTCTGCTCCTTTGTGGGCTCGGAACCTGTTTTTTTGTTCCAAATCCAGGAGCCCAGTGCAAATAAGAAAAAAACAGCGGAAACCACGGTATAGTAAGCGGACTGAACGGGCTGAAATTTCAACCATCGGGACAGCAGGAGGAACAGAAAGGAATAGCCCAGATTGGTACGAATACGTTTGGGAGTCCGGAGTTCTTTCCGGAGCACATCCGGCTTTCGCTTCTGATGATTGATTTCCTCATCAATCCGATTGTCGATGATGCTTTCTTCCGGGAACATGCCGCAATTCTCCATGATTTGCAGGAGACTGTCCAAATCCAGCAGGTGTACCGGAATCCTGCTCTTTTTTTCGGATATTGTCCTGCAGGATTCCGAATAGGTCCCTGAGGAAATAAATACAGCTTCTACTGCTTCTTCCGCCTTTGCCCGACTCAAAAAAGTGTTCAGCTCCTGTGGAGGCACCTCTTCCCCCAAATTGGCATGGTAACAGCCGATTGCCGTTTTCTTTCCATGGAAAGTGGCTTCCAGATGATCCCCCCGGTCTTTCAGGCTCCCGATCCCCCTGCATTTCAGCAGCATTCGTGCGATTTGCCATTGAAACTGCGTCCGGTCGAGTTGCCTGATATTTTCCGTCAGGTATTTTTTTGCCACTTGTCGTCTGCTGTCGGCTTTTTGCTTTTGGAAGGATTTTTGCTTCCGCAGCGCAAAGGCGACGGTAATCAGGGCATTGATGGTCAGAGCCAGAGCCAGGGAAAGCATCGGGATTCGTGTTCTGTAGAGGAACCACAGATAACCTGCTGTGAACAGGAAAAACTCGGCAAGCAGGAAATTCAGAATCCAGATGGGCAAGGGGATGCTTTTTCCCTGTTGGTAATAGCGAGTGCGTTTTCTCCGGATTTTCCATTCTAAGATCCGTTCCTTGAGAGATAAGGGCATAGAGCTCATAACAACACCTCCGTTAAGATCATTGACCGGGAAAGAGGTTTTTAATCATGGATCATGGATGCATTTTAAGATAGTCAGCGGCTAGAATAAAAGGTGGAACAACAGGGGAAATATCAGAAAATCAGGTTTAACACAGGTACTTTACAGAAGGAGGCACATGATGTCCCGCAGTCGTAAAACAGGTATTATGGGCGGAACCTTTGATCCCGTGCATATCGGTCATCTTTTTATTGCGGAGGCGGCAAGGGATGCCTATAAATTGGACCGGGTTCTTTTCCTGCCGACCGGGGATCCGCCTCACAAAAAGGCAAGCCATCTGGCATCCGGCAGGAATCGGATCAATATGCTGAGGGCGGCCCTCCGGGACAATCCGTCCTTTCAGGTGGATGACAGGGAGGTGGCACGGGAAGGTACCACTTATACCATTGACAGTCTGAGAGAGCTGAAGGAAAGATATCCGGAGGATCTTTTGTATTTTATTATAGGAGGGGACACCCTTCTGGAGCTGAAAACATGGAAGGACTTTCCTTCCGTGGCTCGTCTTTGCAGTTTTATCGCTTACCACAGGCCGGGATACGGGGAAGAAGAGCTGTTGGAGGAGACAGAGCGCCTTACCAGGGTCTATCATGCGAATATTTGCTTTGCAGAAGGTCCCGGTCTGGATATCTCTTCGAAATACATCCGACACAGGATGGAGAGAAATCAAACCGTCCGATATCTGGTACCCAAAACAGTGGAAAACTATATTGAAGAACACCATTTGTACAAAGGAGAGTGGTATCATGAAGGATCGTGAGAAGATCATCGGGCAGCTCAGCACATTGATGGATGAAAGCAGACTGAAGCATTCCATCGGAGTCAGCCGCTGTGCGTCAGAACTGGCAAAAAGATATGGTGTGGACGGGGAGAAGGCGGAGCTGGCAGGAATGCTGCATGACTGTGCCAAATGCCTGTCCCGGGATCAATCGGTGCGCCTGTGCCAAAAACACGGATGGGAGCCGGACAGCATTGAGCAGGCCAATCCATCCCTGCTTCATGCTCCATTGGGAGCATTTCTGGCGGAAGATCTTTTCCGGATCCGGGATCAGGAGATCCTGGATGCCATTGCCTGCCATACGACGGGGAAAAAGGGAATGACACTCTTCGAAAAGATCATATGTCTGGCGGATTATATGGAAGAGAGCCGACAATACCCCGGAGTGGAGGACATTCGGGCCTTTGCCTTCCACGATATCAACAGGGCGCTGCTGCTCGCCTTTGAACTTTCCATACGAAATGTTCTGGACAGAGGGAAGCTGCTGCATCCCATGACAGTGGATGCGCGCAATGATCTGCTGCTGGCAATGGACGGATCAGACAAATCCAATGCCGGGACATCGCTTAAGAATAATTGATTTCATCAAAAAAGGAGAGGATTTATTTTTGAACAATCCAAACAACCTGGTCCGGGAAATGGCGGAGCTCCTGGATAGCAAAAAGGCAGAAGATATTTTGGTTCTGGATATCAGCGGGCAGTCCGTACTGGCGGATTATTTTCTGATTTGCTCCGGCCGGTCTGAGGTCCAGGTTCATGCGCTTTACGATGAACTGCAGGAGAAGATGTCAGAAAGAGGTATTTATCCGATTCATCTGGATAAAAGTGATCGGTGGATTGTACTGGATTATGGCGATATTATTGTTCACATCTTTCACAGCGAGGAAAGAAAATTCTACAATATTGAGAGACTTTGGGCGGATGCTGCAAGCAGACCGGCATCCCGTGAATCGTCCGGGGACGGAAAAGGGAATGATAAGGAAAACGGAAATTCCGGCTTTCAAAATTTGTGATACAGTTTGTGATACAGATAGTAGTTTCGCCGGCGCCTTCGGTGGTTGATCCAGTGGACGATGATTTTGAGCAGGACAACCGCCAATGCAACAGAAGCGACTGCAATGGTCCAGGGAAAGCTTTTTTTGCTGGTGTCCGGTGTCAGGGCATCCAGAGCCGTTCTTTTTTTCACATCCCGCACTGCGGTGAGAGGGACCCTGGTAAGCACCTTTCCCCGCAGGCTGACCGTCAGTTGCCCAATGGCCTGCCCTTTTTGAATGGGGGCTTTCAATCGGGGCGACGTGTTGCCGTCCCCCTTCGGCTTGACAAACTGACTTTCATCCCATTGAATTTCCTTTCGGATTTCCGGGATATCCTGCTTGAGAAATGCATCGCCCCAATCCCCGGAGGAAATCTCAACTGCCAGACTGCCTTCATCGCCGGAGGCATGGTTCTCCACCGGGAAGGACTTTATGACCGTTCCGTTTTTCAGGATCTGTTGATACTGATAGTTGGCAAACCCATATTCAAACAGCTCCCTCGCCTCGCTCCATCGCTGTCCGGCGGCTGCATTCAGCATGACAGCGATCAGATCCATGCCATCCTTTGCAGCAAAGGAAACCAGACATTGGCCGGATTTGCTTGTATAGCCTGTTTTCCCTCCGGTGGCGTATTCGTAGAACTGTGAGCTTTTCTTGTTCAGAAGCTTATTCCTGCTTCTCCAGAAACGGGGTTCTCCTGTAGCTCCATTTGTGGTATCCATGGAAGTCACCGATATTGCCTTCCGGAAAAAATCATTTTTCATGGCAGCTCTTCCAATCATTGCCAGATCATAAGCTGTGGTATAGTGGTTTGGATCATGATATCCATGGGGATTGATAAAGTGGGAATCTCTGGCGCCTGCCTCCCGTGCCTTTTGGTTCATCAAGTTGCTGAAATAATTCAGGGCTTCCTGTGCTTCCAGGGGCTTGCCGGAAACGGAACGTGCGATATGTACGGCAATGGTATTGGCTGCATCATTTCCGGAATTAATCAGCATACCCAGGATCAGATCCCGCATCGTAAGCTTTTCATTCTCCACCAGTCCGGCTTTCGTCCCATCCCAGGCAACCAGGTTGATTTCATCCCCTACCGTCACCATTTCGTCCAGGTGTCCGTATTCGGAAGCGATCCATGCAGTCAGGATTTTCGTCGTGCTGGCAGGATAAAGCCGCATGTGCTCCTGCCTTCCCTTCAGGATCTT
>DHDO01000067.1:25052-35467 GCA_002399435.1 Firmicutes bacterium UBA4874 | reverse complement strand
GCATCCTCTGCGGAAGCGTAAGCGGTCAGGCAGCAAAACACGATGGCTGTCAGGATAAGTATACAGGAAAGAATTTTCTTCCTTTCAGATCTCTTATGTCTCATTTTCCAATGCCTCATTTTCCATCTTGATTTCTTCGGTTTCTTCTATACTTATTTCCCATTCTGCAATGGCAGGTCAAATAATATTTATTATATCATATTGGTATAGGAAAAGGGAAATTCATCTTGGAAATCGCATAGCCATTGCCTTTTTATCAAATCGGCAAAAGGTCGGGTAAGTTTAGAATGAAAACTCCAAATAGTTCTCTTATACCCGCTTTTCAGATGTTTTTTTCCTATTGCTGCAAGGAAATAAGAATCAAAAATTTTGGAGGAATTTCTATATTTTAATCGAATATACCAATATACGATTGAAATCAATCAAATATTACGAAGGTGAGGCTATGTTCCGTTTTGACAGGATTCAACAGAAATTGCTGCTTGTGCTGTGCGTCGCTTTTTTTGCTCTCTCAGGGGTCCTGATCTGCCTGGAGGTTGGGCGCCGGAGTGTTTCCCCGTCAGCGGGGCCGTCCGGATGGGAAAAGACGGATACCGACAGGCAGGAGCAGGCTGTGACTTTGGAGGAGGATGAGCCGGAAAAATCCGAAAAGAATGAAAAGCCCATAAAGGTTTACCTTACCGGACAGGTAAAGTCTCCCGGCGTGCTTACACTGTCCGAGGGGGCACGGGTGGAAGATGCCATTAAACTGGCAGGAGGCACCCTGCCGGATGCCGACCTGGACCACATTAATATGGCCAGAAAGCTGAAGGATGAAGGAATGTATCATGTCCCTGCCGTAGGAGAAGAGCAGTCCGGCAATGTGGATTTAAGTGCTTCTTCCGGAATGGATGGCGATGCAAAAGTCAACATTAACGAAGCCGATCAGGCACAGCTGGAAACCTTGAACGGGATCGGACCGTCCAAGGCACAGAAGATCATTCAATACCGGGAAAAGAATGGTGATTTTCAGTCCATAGAAGAGCTCATGAATGTTTCCGGTATTGGTGAGAAAACATTTGAAGGGCTCAGGGAACAGATTGATGCGTAGACGTCGGGCGGAACCATTCAAATCATGACAATCACGACAGCCATGACACACGACAATCATGACAGCCATGACAATCATGACAATCATTCTGCGGGCTGGGTCGTATCATCCGGAATGCCGACGGAAAACAGAAAATTGATTTTGCCTGTTTAATATGATAAAATCGATTCAGAGCAGATTTGAAAGGATAAGGATGCCGCATGGGGAAAAGAATATTAATTGTGGATGATGAACCGGCCATTATAAAGGGACTGTCATTCAGCCTGAAACAGGATGGATATGAGATTGATTCCGCTGCCGACGGAGAGGAAGCGGTGGAGAAGTTCAACAGCAATCCCTATGACCTGATTATATTGGATGTGATGCTTCCCAGGCTGAACGGTCTGGAGGTACTGGAGAAGATCCGGGAGCAATCCCGGGTACCGGTTATTATGCTGACCGCAAAGGGAGAGGACATGGACAAAATCCTGGGCCTGGATTATGGCGCAGACGACTATATTACCAAGCCTTTCAATATTCTGGAACTGAAGGCCAGGATCAAGGCCGTTTTTCGTCGGTTGAACGGTGCAAACAATGAGCAGGTCATACGCTTCAAGGATATGACCATCAATCTTTCCAGCCGGAGTGTTACCATTGGGGATAAGGATGTCAACCTGACGGCAAAGGAGTTTGATTTGCTTCAGCTTTTTGCCAGTCATCCCGGTAAGGTATACAGTCGGGAAAGTCTTCTGGAAATTGTATGGAAATATGATTATCTGGGAGATTTGCGTACGGTGGATGTCCATATCCGGCGGCTTCGGGAGAAAATAGAAAAGAATCCAAGCCAACCCGATTTCATATTTACAAAATGGGGAGTTGGATACTATTTTGCGGATAAATAAGCATTTCTTTTCCAGCCTTCGCTGGAAAATTTCCCTTACTTATTTGCTGGTGATCGGGATTGGCTTTTTCATGATTAATCTGGTTATTATGCAGAATTTAGAAAAATACCTGATCAGGGACAGGAAAATTGATTATCAGAAATATTCCATACAGCTGGCACAGCTCATTGCGGATGATTATTACAACAAGGATCCCAATATTTTTTATCGGATACAGGAGTTTGGTTATGAAGTGGTTCAGATGGAGGGGGAGTCCACCCGGATTCTTATCCTGAACCGCAATGGCATTGTAGAGCAGGATTCCTATCAAAGCACCAGTCTGCTGCGGCGGGACCTGACCCAGGATTATCCGGATGTTGTCAGTGTATTGAAGGGAAACTCTGTTCGTGCCAGGGATGTTACCATCAAGGCAGGCAATCCGCCTGAACGGAAAAGAGTTCTGTATGCGTATGCTCCGATTACCCATTATACGGACGGAGTAATCGGTATGGTATTTCTGTCCACGTCCCTGGACAGTGTGGAAACGGTTCTGGCGGATATCCGAAAAATCATTACTCTTTTTACGACTGCCATTACGAGTTCCATCATTTTGATCAGTTTTGTTCTTTCCGGATTGATTACCCATCCCATCAAGGAAATGACTGCCAGTATTACCCGAATGAGCAAGGGATATCTGAATCAAAAGGTGAACATTACCGGCAGCGGGGAGTTCCGACAGATGGGAGAAGCGTTTAACGTCATGAGCGAGAAGCTGGAACATCTGGATCATGCCCGTAATGAATTCGTTTCCAATGCTTCCCATGAACTGAAAACTCCGCTGAGCGCCATGAAGGTGCTGGCAGAATCGCTTCTGAGTATGGAGGTGGATGATCCTGCCATTTATAGGGATTTTTTGGCAGATATTAATTCTGAGGTGGATCGGCTGAATGCCATCATCACCGATTTGCTTTCCATGGTCAATCTGGACCAGGATGTCAATGCGGCGGAGATCCGAAAGGAACCGGTGGAGCTGACCAGCCTGGCAAAAAGGACCATCAGGGGTATGCAGCTGCTGGCGGACCAAAAACAAATCCGTGTGGAATTGTTCAGTGAGGAAACGGTTACCGTAATGGGAGATGGCCTAAAACTACAGCAGGTTTTGTCGAATATTATAGATAACGGCATAAAGTATACGCCGGATGGCGGACGGGTTACCGTCGAAGTTTACCGGGCCCCGGATTATGCGGTGATGAAGGTCAGTGATACGGGGATTGGGATTCCCCAGGAGGATATGGCCCACATTTTTGACCGGTTTTTCCGGGTGGATAAGGCCAGGTCCAGATCCACCGGCGGCACCGGTCTTGGACTTTCCATTGCCAACCGTATTGTAATGATGCATCAGGGGTTTATTCGGGTCAGCAGCGAAGAGGGGAAAGGAACGACCTTTTATGTGGAACTGCCTTATGGCAACGTACCGGAGCTGACCGATTGATATCTGTTCACGAATTTGTTAAGCTTGCTTAATTATTTTGTAAAACTATTTGGCTATAATGTTAGAATGGAAAGGCGGGTGAAGCTTATCAAAAAGCTGATTACCTGGATACTGGTTGTGTCCTGCCTGTTGGTAACAGCCGGTTGTTCCCATTTACCGTTTTCCCAAAACACAAAGGGTACAGGGGAAAAAGGAAATTCCGTAAAAGGACAGGGTGCGAAGACAAACCCGATGCCGATTGATCCCTATGAACAGGCAAAGGAAGTAAAGATCACTCTGTATTTCAAACATGAAGTGGCTGATTATCTGGTGCCGGAAGAAAGGACGGTTCTGCAGGATCAACAATCCCTTGAACAGCTGGTGGTGGAGGAATTGCTGAAGGGCCCCAAAAAGTTTGAAAGGCTCCTGGTGATGCCTCCGGGGACGAAAGTCATTGATGTGACCAGAAAGGCGGACACCGTATTTGTCAATCTGACGGATGATTTTTTGAAGCCTATTGATTTGTCCACTGTCCCGGGGAGGGAAGATACATCCGAAGCGGATATTGCGAAGGTTCAGGCAAGATTGAAACGACTGGCCATTTATTCCATCGTGAACTCCCTGACTTATCTGAGCGGAGTGAATCATGTGCAGCTGATGGTGAACAACCGCCAGCAGACCTATCATGATATGGGAGCGGAGCTCCTGATTGAAAACGGTTCGGAGTTAAACCCGGATTCCCCGATGGTCGCCATTGAAAGAGATAAAAGATGGAATCTGACGCCTGCCAGGACTGCAGGTCTGGTGCTGAATGCCTTAACGGCAGAGCCGGATTGGGATATCATATATATGTTCCTGTCTGACAAGACCATGGATGGCGACAATCTGCCTCCTCTGGATGAGTTCAAAAAGGAGATTCCCACCCTGTCCGGCGGGATGATTGCTTTTGAAGACGATCCGGTGCTGGATCAGGAATATTTGGAGGACAAAGCACTGGTGAACGTGAGATATACCGATAAAACCGGAGAGTCCCCGAAGGAAGTGAACGAGGTACTGACAGCAGACGATATGGAAGGGATCTGGAAAATCCGGCTTCCGGCATTTATCAGCCGGCTCCGGCAAACAAGCCAAAAAAAGGCAAAGGATTGAAAGGAGGAAGATGGAAATGAAGCATCTGAAGGTTCTGTTCTGCATGATTCTTGCGCTGTTTCTGGTGATGTCCTCCTGCACCAGTCAGTCAAGCCGCAGGGACAGGGATATCGAAAAGTTCAATGTTATTTCCGAAAAGGAAATGAATAGGACCAAAGCAGCAAAGGATCCATCGGGAGATGAATCCGGCATAGAAGATGCGAAAGACAATGAAAAGGATAAAAGCCTGTATCTGCAGTCACAACAGCTACAGCAGAAGAAGCTGTGTCTTTACTTTTATGATGAAAAAGCCAAACAACTTTCTCCTGAGGTCCGGTCCATATCCGACTGGAGCGAAAACGAGTTGCCCCGCAGCGTGATCAGAGAATTGATCCGTGGGCCCAGGACCAGCCGATTGCGTCCGGTTCTCCCGCAGAATGTGAAGATAAATAATGTGGATGATACAGAAGATATTCTGTCTGTAGACTTGTCTTCCGAGTTTCTGGAGTCCACGGATCCGATTGTCGCAAGAGCGGCATTGGTAAATTCCCTGCTGGATCTTGGCATGTTCAAATATGTCAAATTGTACGTGGACGGCAAGGAAATCACCACACAGAACGGAGATAATGATGTTGCGCTGCTTGGGCTTCTTACCCAATATCCCAACAGTGTTCCGGAAATGAAGGCATACGAAGCACAGAATGCCGGGGGAAAGGATATCCATAAAACCAATCTGGAGTTATTCTTCCAGGATGACCGTGGAATGTATCTGCTGCCGGAAGCCCGGGCCATTATGGTAGCCGGGAAAAAATATGCGGAAGCCATTGTAAGTGAACTGATCAAGGGACCGATGGCTACGGATCAGGGATATTGTCCCACCTTGCCGAAAGGTACGAATTTGCAGGAAACGAAGGTTGTACAGCGGGAAGATGGTGCGCAGGGGATTGCACTGTATTTTTCCAAAGAGTTTCGGACGCAGTTTACCGGCGGCCAAACGCAGGAAATCGCCATGCTGAGTTCGCTTGTGTACAGTCTGACTTCCCTGCCTGATATCAGTTTTGTCAAGATCTACTATGAAAATGAAGCTGGCAGCTATATTGATGAGCCGGTGTATGGCATATCCCTCAAGGAAGGGCTGACCAAGAAGAACTTTCCCAACAGGACCGGAAGAAGGGTTCGGATTTATTACGGAGATCCGGACAATATGCTTTTGGTACCGGAGTATCGGGCCGTTTCCAAAAGCGGCAGTGATATTGCCGTAAAGATATTGTCCGAATTGATCAGCGATCCCATTCATTCCGGTAATGTAAGGGTGATTCCGGATGATGTCAGGCAGGAGGATATTAAGGTGAAGGTTGAGAAAGGCCTGGCAATTGTCAATATCCCTTCCTCCTGTCTGGACAAAGAAACCGGCAGAGACAGTGATAAGGAGACGATCCGCGACTTATACGCCATTGTCAATTCCCTTACCGATCCCCTGAACAGGTCCGATATCATGCAGGTACAGTTTACGGTGGATGGCAAGGCAATTAAAAAATATAAGGATATTTCGCTAAAGGATACTTTCTCCATGAATCCTGCATTGATAAAGGAAGAAAAGACACAATCCCGATAAGGGGGAAACCCCTTTAGGCTGGAACAGAAAAAGAAGCTGCCGGTTTTCCGGTGGTTTCTTTTGTTATTGACGAATTAATAATTTTGTAAGGCTTTTTTAATACCTTTGCTTTCATATTTATTCCTGAATGTGATATATTGACCATAGTATCTGTATCATCATTTAGGAGGCAATCGCATGAAAAAGAAACATGTCCTGTGGATTCTGTTGGCTGCCGTGATTTTGTTTACCGGTGGGACGGTTTATCAGTCCTATCGTAAGAAATGGGCAGAGGAAAAGCGCATTGCACATATGAAGGAAACCGTGGAACACGATACTTTTTATGAGGGAACCTATCTGGACAATACGGCGCTGAAAGGCCTTACCCTGCCGGAAGCAAAGAAACAGTTCTCCCAAAAGGCCTCGGAGCGGCTTGCAAATTTAAAGGTGGATCTGACGTATCGGGACCGGAGCTGGTCATTTGGGCAAACGGAGATCGATGCCCGGGTCAATTGGGAAGATATGCTGAATGAATTGTATCAGCTGGGCAGGGAAGGAAAGCTGGAGGAAAGATATCGGCAAGTGGAGAAAATCCGGAAGGAAGGGGTCCATAAGGAAACGGAACTGACCATGAATATCCCCCGGATTCACGATGCGGTGCTGTCCATCGCCAAAGAGCTGACCATTGCGCCGGTAAATGCCGACATGCAGTTTACTCCCGAAAAGGAGAACCAGTTTACTTTTACCTCTGAGAAATCAGGGCAAGCGGTGGATGGGGAAGCCCTTTATCAGTCTGCCGAGCGAATCCTGCAGTCCGGCAAGCCTGGTACGGTCACCATGGATCCTGTCCCTGTGGAGCCTGCGGTACGGAAAGCGGATCTTCAAAAAGCCACGCAGCGTATCGTGTCTTTCGGCACGGATCTGAAGAGCAGCAGTGCAAACCGCATTCATAATATCGAGCTGTCGCTCGGCAAGCTGAACGGTCTGAAGGTGAATCCCGGCGAAGTGTTTTCCTTCAATAAGTCCGTAGGACCAAGAACCGGGGCCAGGGGATTTCGAACCGCACCGGTTATTACGGCAGACAAGAGCATGAAAGATGATTTTGGAGGCGGGGTGTGCCAGGCCTCTTCCACTGTTTTTAATTCTGCTGCATTGGCCGGGATGAAGATTGTGGAACGTTATCATCATTCTTTCCCGGTATCCTATCTGCCGCCCGGCATGGATGCAACGGTATCCTATGGATCGGCGGATTTAAAGTTCCGGAACAATCGGAAAACCCCAATCTTTTTCCATACTTACCGGAAGGGAAATCTGGTATATGTTGATCTTTATGGAGAACCGATCCCAAATTCGGGAAGTTACAAGCTGGTTACGGATCTGCTGGAGACGATTCCGGCACCGGAGCCCAAAAAAGTATTGGACACAAAGGGCAAGTATGTTGCCGCTTCCGGTGGACAGAAAGTGCATGTAAAATCCCGGACTGGCTACCGTCTGAATACGTACCGGGTGAAGTATGAAAACGGCAAACAAATTTCCACAGAGCTTCTGTGCAAGAATTTTTATCGGCCCATACAGGGTATAATATATTACCGATAAACAGACGCTGTTCTCCGCGCTGTTTCGAAAGGAGAATTTGGATGGAACAGACAATACAGGTGAAATGGGGTGGGAAAACCACCCCTGTAAAAAAGGGCACGGTTCTCCGGGAGCTGTTTTCGATTCCCTTGGATCCCGGTTCCCCTCTGATTGTGGCAGCCAAGGTGAACAACCGTATCCGGGAACTGACCTATCCGCTGGAAATGGATTGCAAAGTGGAGCCGGTGGACCTGTCCATGAAGGATGGGGAGCGCATTTATACCCGAAGCCTGACGTTTGTCTTTATCCGTGCCTGCAGGGAGGTGTTTCCGGACTGTACGGTTTCTGTGGAACATTCCTTTGGCAACGGCCTCTACTGTGAAGTACACGGCAGAATTACCCTTACACCCAGGCAGGTACATCGGATCGAACAGCAAATGAGAGAAATCATTAAACGGAATGAACCCTTTCAGAAAACTGAGGTCTCCAGGGAAGAGGCGGAGGCAATCTACCGGAAAATGCGTTTTTCGGATAAGTCGAAAATCCTGGCATACCGTCCCGAGGATACCATCAGTTTGTATCAGTGCGGCTGGATGACGGATTACCTGTATGGTTATATGGTGCCTTCCACAGGGTATCTGAAGCAGTTTGGCCTGAAGTTCTATCTTCCCGGTGTCATTCTGCAGTATCCTTCCATGGAAGAGACAAACCGTTTGCGGCGTTTTCAGGACAATCCCAAATTGTTCAGGGTCTTCCGGCAGGCCGAAAAGTGGTCTGATTCCCTGGGAATACGAAATATAGCGGAACTGAACAACTGCATTGAAGAAGGAAAGGGGCAGGAACTGATCCGGATTGGGGAAGCCTATCAGGAAAACCAGATTGCAGGAATGGCGGAGAAAATCGCCCGCCGGAAGGATGCGATCCGACTGATTCTGATTGCCGGTCCCTCCTCTTCCGGAAAGACAACATTTGCGCAGAGACTGAAAATACAGCTGATGGTGAATGGCCTGCATCCCGTGCCAATATCCATGGATAATTACTTTCTGAATCGAAATCAGGTTCCTGTGGATGAAAATGGAAAACAAGATCTGGAGTCCATTGATGTGATTGACCTGGAATTGTTCAACGAACAGATGACACGGCTGATTCAGGGTCAGGAAGTGGAGCTTCCCCATTATAATTTTCTGACAGGAGAACGGGAATATATTGGCAACGTGATTCGTTTATCGGAAGATCAGCCCATTATTGTGGAAGGAATTCACGGCATGAATGAGAAACTGACAGAAATGATACCGGGGGAAAACAAATTCAAAATCTATGTCAGTGCCCTGACCCAACTGAATGTGGACAATCATAACCGGATTCCGACAACAGATGTACGGCTGATCCGAAGAATGGTACGGGACTATCGCTTTCGCGGCACATCCGTGGAGAAAACCCTGGAAATGTGGTCTTCCGTCAGAAGGGGAGAAGAGAAGAACATATTTCCCTTTCAGGAATTGGCGGACATCATGTTCAATTCCGCACTGCTCTATGAGCTGGCAGCGCTGAAGCCATATCTTCTGCCGCTGCTGGAAGGGGTACCAGGGGAGCATCCTTTTTACATGGAAGTGAATCGGCTGAAGAACTTTCTGAAATATTTCGTAAGTCTGGATTCTACCGAGGTTCCCAACAATTCCATACTCCGGGAGTTCATAGGAGGAAGCTGTTTTGAAGGGGAAGTGACAGATGTTTTCTGAAATCAGGCCTTTACAGATCCCTGTCTTTGTTATAAGATGGAACCTGCTATAACAGAGGGTGAATATGATTTATGTTTTGCCCGTGACAGTGAGGGGTGTGGGATTGGTTACTGATTTTTTAAAAGGGCTGGTCATCGGGATCGGTGCGATTGCACCAGGTGTCAGCGGAGGGACTCTTGCCATTTTGCTGGGTGTTTATGAAGAAATAACCGAAGCACTCGCTCATATCTTTACAGATTTCAAAAAGAAGGTTTTCAAATACGCTCCCATGGCATTGGGAATCGTTTTGGGAGTGCTGGCCTTCAGCAGGGTCATTCATTATTTGTTTGAAAATTTTGAGATTCCGGTTAAATTTCTTTTTATCGGTCTTATGGTCGGAACTTTCCCGTCTTTGAAAAAGCAATCCAATAAGCAGGGGTTTCGCTACCGATATCTGATCATTTGCATATTGACGCTCGTGGTCACGCTCCTGCTTTCCAATCTGGAGGGCTCTGCAGTGCGGACGGTTTCCCATGCCCGTACCGGACTTTTGTATACGGCCCTTTATGGTGCCATTGTCGGATTGGGAACTTTGCTTCCCGGTATCAGCACCTCCTTTATTCTGATGTATCTGGGGGTATATTCGGTTTTGCTGGAGGGGCTGTCCAGTCTGGATCTTTCTGTCCTGATCCCGGCGGGAATCGGAGCGGTGCTGAGCATCCTTGCATTTGCCAAAATCATCAATTTGTTGTTTCAGAAGGCATATGGATATACCTATTATGCCATATTCGGCTTTACCATTGGTTCGGTTTTTTCCATTTTTCCAGGCATTGGGTGGAGCTGGCTTTATCTTCTGTGTGTGCTGCTCCTCGTGATTGGCTGTGTCTTCTCTTATCGGCTGAGCAGCTACGAACAGGGCAAAAAATAGAGTAATGCAAACAGAATAAACAGAATAATACAAACAGAGTAATGTGAGTAG
>DHDO01000067.1:23459-24897 GCA_002399435.1 Firmicutes bacterium UBA4874 | reverse complement strand
GTGAGTAGAGTGATACAAACAGAGTAATGCAAGTAGAGTAATAAATGAAAGGTACAAATGACAGGACATGGATACGGGTTAAATAACAGCTTGATTTGTCCGTGGGCAGAAATTATGTTATACTTTCTTCGTAACCATTCAGGACAGGAGATTAATAGGAGATGTTACGATTGAAAAGAGTAAAGAGAATCCATTTGATTCTTACCGCTTTTATCTGTATCTTTTTGCTGGTATCCTGCGCCGGGCCAAAACCGCAGGATGTTTTTACCGGACCGGAAGCGAGCCAATCCTCCTCCATCCATCCGAAGACTCCAAAGCCGTCTCCTGTACCGAAAACAACCACTCTGGAGTTACGGGCAGTTGGGGACATTATGATGCATGATCCTCAGGTGGAAGCCGGCTTGCAGGCAGATGGCTCCTATCATTTCAATCATTTTTTTGAAGATATCCAGCCTTATCTGAAAGGCGCCGATATCGTCATAGGCAACCTCGAAACGACAATCAGCAATGAAGAAAAAGGATATGGCGGATATCCCAATTTCCGTAGCCCTGCAGCTTTGATCGGGGCATTGAAGAATGCAGGATTTCAAATTCTTACGACTGCAAACAATCATGCTTTGGATGGCAGGGAGTTTGGCACTGTCCACACATTGGATACCCTGGATGAGAATGGGATCCTTCATACCGGTACGGCACGGACTTCTGAAGAGCGGGACCGTATTCTGATGGTTGAGAAAAATGATATCAAAATAGGGATTCTTGCCTATACCTATGGAACGAACGGTATGGAAGTTACCATTCCGGACAGGAAACTGCCATTTACGATAAACTATATAGACAAGGACAGAATTCGTGAAGACATTCATCGCGCCAGGGAGGAAGGTGCGGAGGTATTGATTACCTGTATCCACTGGGGAACGGAATATCAAAGGAATCCCAACGACTCCCAGAAGGAAATGGCGGATTTTCTGATATCCCAGGGCGTGGATATTATTTTCGGAAGTCATCCGCATGTTCTGCAGCCCATGGAGCGCAGGAAAGTCCGTCTGGAAGACGGTACGGAAAAAGAGGTGTTCCTGATTTATTCCCTGGGAAACTTTATATCCAATCAGCGGGATCCCTATCGGGACAGCGGTGTGATTCTTGATCTGAAAATCAACAGGGATGGCAATACGGGGGCCATACATCTGGGAGATATTTCCTATACACCGACCTGGGTTTACCGGTTCTCCCAGAACGGAAAGCCGGATTTCCGGGTGTTGCCGGTCGGCAAATTTATGAAGAATGGAAAGCTGAGTGGTTCCGCGGAGGAGCGAATCCGTTCGGTGTGGGAGGAAACCACCACCCATTTGGGACAGAATGGATTTCAGGTCAATGAGTAATGTCCGGCAGAATGATCTGTTTTCTGCAGAACAGAAAGGATTGAGGTGATTCCTGC
>DHDO01000067.1:15232-23113 GCA_002399435.1 Firmicutes bacterium UBA4874 | reverse complement strand
GCATATAAGGATATTGAAAAAGTGGCGAATAAAAGGCTGCTGGCCATGCTGCCCGGGGAATTGCAGCCGGAGTATAAATCGGTGCTGTTTCCGATCCCGGAGGATCAGGAGCATTGGAGGATTGTCAAGGAGGCGGACAAACTTTGTGCCTATCTGAAATGCCTGGAGGAGCTGAAAGCCGGCAATAAGGAGTTTTCCAGGGCAGAACGGACCATTTACCGGGAACTGGAACAGATGAAGGTGGATCACCCGGAGGTGTCCTACTTTATGGAGCAGTTTCTGCCCAGTTTTCAGCTGACTCTGGATGAATTGAACTGATCCTCCCGGACTGCTTCATTGCTTCACAGCGGCATAGAATGAAGACGAATGGGAAAGAAAGCAAAAAAGAATCATGAAACAATAAAGAAGCGGAAAGGATAGGGGAGGTTATGCAATGAAAAAGCAGAGCATGATTGCATTTGACCTGGGTGCCAGCAGCGGCAGGGCCATGATCGGTTGTTTCAACGGCAGGCGGCTTGAGATGAAGGAATGCCATCGCTTTTCCAACGATCCGGTGGAACTCACCGGTCACACTTACTGGGATATTCTTCGATTGTACCGGGAAATCTGCCAGGGCCTGCTGAAATTCTCCAGCCAGGAGGCAGGAGACATTGCGTCTGTGGGAATTGATACCTGGGGTGTGGATTTTGGTCTGTTGGATCGTTCAGGACAGTTGATGGGCAATCCATATCATTATCGTGATGTCCGTACGGACGGCATTCCTGAAAAAGCCTTCCAAAAGGTTTCCAAAGAGGAAATATATGAGCGTACCGGTATTGCCTTTCAATCTTTCAATACCTTGTATCAGCTCCTTTCTGTCCGGCTCTCCAATCCGGACCTTCTGGAGAAAGCTTCTGCCATGCTTTTTATCCCGGATCTTCTCAGTTATTTTCTGACAGGAGAGAAGAAGACGGAGTTTACCGAAGCAACAACCAGTCAGCTTCTGGATGCGAACAGCGGCAATTGGGACAGACCGCTGCTGAAGAAACTGGATATTCCGGATCACTATCTGACGGATTTGGATGTTCCGGGGACCAAACGGGGAAAGATAGATAAGAAGCTTGCATCTCAGCTCGGAATGGAAGAGGTGCCGCTGATCGCGGTGGCCACCCACGATACCGGATCTGCGGTCGCGGCTGTCCCTGCTTCGGAAGGAAGTTTTGCCTTTCTCAGCAGTGGGACCTGGTCCCTGATGGGAGTGGAAACAGACCGGCCGGTTATCAATGAAGACACATTGAAATGGAATTATACCAACGAAGGATGCGTAGGCGGAAGATATCGCTTGCTGAAGAATATTATGGGCCTTTGGATTATACAGGAATGCAAAAGGGAATGGGACCGGAATGGAGAGCACTACAGTTTTGACGACATGGTACGTCTGGCGGAATCCAGTGCTCCGTTCCAGTCTGTGATCGATCCGGATGCCGGATTGTTTTATCATGCCGGGGACATGCCTGCAAAAGTACAGCGGTACTGTCGCCAGACGGGACAGCAGGTACCGCGGGACAAAGGCGGGATACTCCGGTGTGTCTATGAAAGTCTTGCCCTGAAGTACAGATGGTCCTTCAAGCGGCTGGAAGCCATACTGGGCAAATCGCTGGATGTCCTGCACATCGTTGGCGGAGGCACCAAAAACCGGCTGCTGAATCAATTTACAGCCAATGCGCTGGGCAAACCGGTAATTTGCGGGCCGACGGAGGCGACGGCCATCGGAAATCTGATGGTTCAGGCAATGGCGCTGGGTGAAGTCCGGGATCAGAATGAGATCCGTCAGGTTGTGAAAGACTCTTTTCCGACGAAGAATTATTTGCCGACAGAAACCGATGTTTGGGAGGAAGCGTACTCTAAATTCACAAAGCTGCTGTCGGAGGAATCAGACAGAAAGGATTCCTGAAAATTCCTTTATAGGCAGAGCGGCAAGTCTTTAGCATATATTTCACTGCTAAATTCCGGCTACTTGGGTACAATAACTTCACAAGGGCTTGAGATGGTCATGACATCGGCTAAGCAAATTCGGACGGGTTATTGTGTATCACCCCTTCCATATTGATTTAGTTTCAGCATTGTTTTACAGAATGGATCATTTTTTCGGGCCCTTTTTGGAGAGTCCCTCCTAGGGGGATTCTCCTTGATTTTCGATATTTGATTGTTGACAAATCGCTGGCTCTCGGTTATAATAAATAAGTACCGAATGCAGAACACATTCGGCACGGAATGGAGCATTAACTCAGCTGGCAGAGTGTCATCTTGACGTGGTGAAAGTCACAGGTTCGAGTCCTGTATGCTCCACCATACAATATCGCGGGGTAGAGCAGCTGGTAGCTCGTCGGGCTCATAACCCGGAGGTCGTGGGTTCGAATCCCTCCCCCGCAACCAATTATTCATGGAAAGGTCAGTCAATGTGGACTGACTTTTTTTTCCGCTATTTTTTTTGCTTATTTGTTTGACAGAACTTTGGTACTTGCAACATGACGGACTCCATGAAGGAAGGTTGGAGTATGCCTGGGCAAAGTATGACAATTGTTGGATTTCTTCTGATTTAATGGATGAGCGTATAAGGATGAATAGTATATAAGGATGAGTGTGTATTGAATTATCCAAATATTTTGCCGGGAGTTTTCCTGTCCCGGCCCAATCGGTTTGTCGCCCATGTAAGAATCAACGGCAGGGAGGAAACAGCGCATGTGAAGAATACGGGGCGCTGCCGGGAGCTGCTGATTCCCGGCGCAGAGATTTACCTGCAGCATCATGATAATCCCCGGCGCAAGACCCGGTTCTCCCTGATTTCTGTAAAGAAGGGTGACAAGTTGATTAATATCGACAGCCAGGCACCCAATCAGGTGTTGAAAGAGGCATTGCAGAAAGGAATTGATTTGCCGGGACTGGTGCGTCCCATTACCTGCATTCGGCCAGAGTCCGTATTTGGAAATTCCCGGTTTGATTTCTATGTGGAAGCCGGCAGTCATAAGGCTTATATTGAAGCCAAAGGTGTCACACTGGAACAGGATGGTGTCGCCATGTTTCCGGATGCTCCGACGGAGCGCGGGGTGAAGCATGTCCGCGAATTGATCCGGGCTGCAGAAGAAAGTTATACCACATATGTATTCTTTGTAATTCAGATGAAGGGTATATGCTGCATGATGCCAAATGACAGAATGCATGCTGAGTTTGGCAGTTCGCTGCGGGCAGCAAGGAAAGCCGGCGTCCATATTATGGCATATGATTGTATTGCCAAACCGGAGAGTCTGCGGCTGGATCAGCCGGTTCCGGTCATTTTGTAGGGAAGTCAATGCCGTATTCCCCGCTGCAGGCAGATTCCAACAATAATATTGTCATCCGTGAGCTGCACTTGTTTCTATGCATTTTTATTTCATTATGCTATAATAGGTTGTAAGGAACGAAGCATAATAAGGTGGGGAAACTGTATGATGTATACGGAAACAGATTTTCTGGATGTCAGAAAGCAGCTGAAAAAGATGATACTTTTAACCGTGGTACTGTGTCTCGTTTTTGTGATACCGGCAGTCGCTTTCATGCTGCGTCGGCCGCAATGGATCGGTGCCACATTTCTTACGGTGGGAGTCTGCCTGATTCTCTTTCTGTGGGGTGTTTGTGGCGTTCCCATATACTGTTATTATCATTTTATCAGGGACATATTCGAAGGACGGACACGGGAAGTAAAGGGCCTTGTCACAAAAGTGGAGGAGAAGCCAGTTTATAGGGACAATCGGCTGCTTTATTATCAAATCTGGTTCAGGGATGATGAGGATACAAAGGAAAGAATTCTATTATTTGACGAAAACAAGGGGAAACCTCCTGTACAGGCAGGGAAGCAGTATTCTTTCCGAACCCATGAGAACTTTATTACTCAGATTGCGGAGAATTAGCGGACCATTTGTTCTGTCCAAGGATTTTTCCGTTCTGACTGATATAAACAGTGGTACATTCCTCACAGGGATTTTCCGGATTCCGGCCGCGGTATAACCGGACTTCCAAATAATCTCCGAGGTAGGATATGGGCTTTCCATCGGTCACAGGAAGGTGAGTGGCCGTTTTTTGCTTTTTGTGGAACTCAATATAGGTTTCCTGGAAAGAAACAGTCTCTCCCAGCCCTTTCAGATAGTTTGCAGCCAGATTGATCGCTTTCAGATCATCCATCTGCTTCAGAAATGAACTTCCCGCATAGGCTGCATGGCCTGATTCCGAAGACGAAGACGAAGATCTGTCTTTCGCTTCACAGCCCGGACCGCCCTTTGTGTGATCTGTATTTCCTGTTTTTTTATTGCAGGAGCTTGCCAACAGCATGGAAGCGATCAGGATCATCAGGCTCAGCACTGCAATGCTCTTTTTTTTCATAGCCGCTTTTCCAGTCCTTTCCTTTCTTTTCTTATCTTTTTTTGGATTTCTCCTTTTATTATATGTATCTGCCTGCCTTTGCCATGCCATATCCAGCGGAGATTATCGCTTTCCATTGGCCAAGGCAGGAAATCTCGTCCATCTTGTAGAAGATACGCTTCAGCAAGCAAAGGAGGGACGGGTTTATCCCACAGAAGATGAGCAAAGAAAAAAAGTTACCAAAAAGATCAGAGATACCCGGGAAATGGAAGTGGAAGTTGGAGGATCTTTATCCATCAGGGGAGGCATGGGAACAGGATTATCGGCGGATCAGGGAGGCAATTCCCGATATCGAAACAAGCCGGGGGTCGTTATGCCAGTCTGCCGAACAACTTCTGAAAGGTTTAAATGTTTATTTTGAATGGTTGGAGAGGGCGGAACGACTGTTTGTTTATGCCAGTATGAAAAGGGATGAAGATAACGGCAATCCCGAATCCCAGGCATTGCTGGACCGGGCACGGGAAGTCCTGACAGCGGGGTACAGTGCTGCATCTTTTCTGGTGCCGGAGATATTGTCCATTCCCCGGAATACTCTCAGGGATTTTATGAAATCCTGTGAGGGCCTGAAGGTTTATGATCAATATCTGGACGAAATCACCCGCCGGAAGGAACACTACCTGTCCGACAGGGAAGAAGAAATCCTAGCCCTGGCCGGTGAGATGGCTGCAGCCCCCAGGAATATATTCAGCATGATCAATAATGCGGATATTCGCTTTCCTGAAGTTCACGATGAAAATGGGGAAAAGGTCGAGCTGACAAAGGGAAGATACACGCAGATGATGGGAAGCCGGGACAGGGAAGTCCGAAAGGAAGCTTTCCAGGCCTTTTATACGACTTATGCGGAACAGAAAAATGCCATTTCTGCCGCATTGAATGCCAGCGTTAAAAAGGATATTTTTTTCAGTCAGGTACGGCACTATCCTTCGGATCTGGAAGCCTCCCTGGATGAGGACAATGTTCCGAAGTCCGTATACGATCATCTGATTGAAGCGGTGGGGCAGAATCTGGACGCAATGTATCGGTATGTTGATTTGAAAAAGCGTGCTTTACAGGTGAAGGAACTGCATATGTATGATGTTTATGCCCCCATTGTAAAGGGTGTGGACTGGAAGTTCTCCTATGACCGCGCGAAGGAAATCGTGGCTGAAGGGTTGGAGCCCCTGGGCACTGATTACCAGAACATCCTGCAGAAAGGCTTTGCCGGCGGATGGATTGATGTGATGGAGAATGAAGGCAAGACCAGTGGCGGATATTCACAGGGAGTCTATGGCGTACATCCTTACGTTCTGCTCAATTACCAGGGAAATATCGACAGTGTGTTTACCCTGGCCCATGAGATGGGACATTCCATTCACAGCTATCTTTCCGGTAAAAATCAACCCTTTGCCAAAGCCGAGTACCGGATATTCGTAGCCGAGGTGGCCTCCACTCTCAATGAGATCCTTCTTACAGAGCATCTTCTGCATACGTTGAAGGATCCAAAGCAAAAAGCGTATATCCTGAATCATTATCTGGAGCAGTTCCGTACTACGGTATATCGACAGACCATGTTTGCAGAGTTTGAGAAAATCATTCACAATATGGCAGAAAGCGGTCAGCCTCTTACATGTGAAAGTATGTCCTCCGTCTATCGGGACCTCAATATCCGATACTATGGCAGGGGGATGCATGTGGACGAGGAAATCAGCATGGAATGGATGCGGATTCCCCATTTCTACCGGTCCTTCTACGTTTATAAGTATTCCACCGGTTTCTGTGCCGCAGCAGCCCTTGCGAACCAGATTCGCAAGGAAGGGAAGCCGGCGGTGGAGCGGTATCTTCGCTTCCTGTCCTCCGGCGGTTCTGATTATCCCATCAATCTGTTGAAAAAGGCAGGCGTGGATATGACATCCACGGATCCGGTAAATACGGCTCTAAAGAGTTTCGACGGAATGATCGGACAGTTGGATGAACTCCTCTGACATACCAGTTCCTTCCTGTGAAAAGGGAGTGGGTGATATGCCAATAAAAAGGAGACCAATATGGAATTACGAAACGACTCCATACTGTCTCCTTTTTTCAATACTTTTTATTTTGTTCTGCCACTCAGGTTATCTGTAATCCCCTTTTACGGTAAACTTGTTTCGGCCTTTTCAGGCGGGGCGGTCTCCGATTCTTCCCTGGCTTTCTCCGTGGACTGCTCTTCGGATTGTGGAGCGTCTGTCCGATACAGGGGAGCGGTGGACACATTACCGTTTTTATGGAAGTATGAGGTACTCTGATCTCCCGCTTTCTCCGCCTGCTCAGCTAATTGATCCACATCCGTGGAATAATCATAGGCGGCCGGATTGACAGGTGTCATCCCCTGTGGCCGGTAATAGTCCATAAGATTGGTTTCCATCACATGATCGGAAGCTTTGAGCAGCTTTGCCATCTCATTTTTTATCATGGCCGCTTTATCATACGTATAGGTATTGGTCTCCGGCACCGGTTCTCCGGTCTCGTTATAATAGAGATTTTCCCCGATCATGGAATAGTCCGGCGTGATCAGATCCCCGTTCCGGAAGGGGACAATCTGCTTTCTTTCCGGAGAAAGCAAATCCTGTCCCATCATCACAAAGGATTTGGTATCCACGCCAAGAAGATGAAGCAACGTCGGCAGAATATCGATCTGGCCCCCATAGGTATTCACTTCTGCTCCTTTTCCATATCCGGGGATATGAATAATCAGAGGCACCCGCTTCATCTGCATATTGTCAAAAGCTCCCCACGTCTCGGGATCCCGCCCCAACAAAGGCGCCAGGGCCTTGTTCCTGGTGCCGGAAATGCCATAATGATCGCCATACAGTATAAATATGGAGTTTTCATAGATATGGCTTTCTTTCAGATAGTTGAATAACTCCTCCAGCGCCTGGTCTGCATAGTTTGCTGTGGCGAAATAGCCATTGACTGCCTCATCCTTTGTATTGCCCTTTGGAATGCTGCTGTTCCTCTCGTCATATGGAAACGGAAAATGATTGGAAAGGGTAATAAATTTACTGTAAAATGGCTGCTGCAGCTGCTCCAGATACTTTGCGGACTGCTGAAAGAACAGTTTATCCTTCAGACCGTATTCTGCAGAATTCTCCTTCGTCAGGGTAAAATCAGTGGCATCAAAGAAATAGTCATAGCCAAAACTTCGGTACATATCGTTACGGTTCCAGAAAGAACCGTTATTGCCATGAAAAACGGCGCTGGTATAACCGGCCTTGTCCTTCAGGATCTTTGGCAGGGCATAGTACGTATTTTTGGCATTTTGTATGAATGCAGATCCTTCGGATACGCCAAACAGGGACGTTTCTGCCATCAGCTCCGCGTCGCTGCTTTTGCCCTGACCAATCTGGGTAAAAAGATTGGGGAAAGCATAGGTATCCTTGCTGTGATACAATTCATTCAGGAAGGGAAGAACCTCATATTCCTTTCCGTCTT
>DHDO01000067.1:12608-15013 GCA_002399435.1 Firmicutes bacterium UBA4874 | reverse complement strand
TTGGGCTTAACATAACGGTTGGCGGTATAATTGACCGTTTTCATAACGTCCTGGTTGTCAGGAGTCTCCGTGTTTCGTTCCGTTTTTACCGTCTGAATGCTGTCATAGGCGGCAAAACCATTTATGCCAAGATATTTTACAATATAGTTCCGATCGAAAGTCCTGGTCAGTAACTCCGGACGGCTGATTTCAGCAAGGCACAGATTAAGCATGAGGATAACCAGGGAAAGTGCCAAAGCCTTCCATCCATTCCGCTTGCTGCAGAAAACCCTCTGATCCACAGAAAGAAGAGGCGATTTCTTCTTCAGCAGGACAATCAGGAACGCAATATCGATCCAATATAGAATATCATGCCATTTCATAAGCGGTGGAAGGGCGGACTTGAAGGATCCGATGGACCGCTTGCCGGAAATACTCCTGGAGGTAATAATCGTACTTAAGGTTAAAAAATCCGAAAATTCCCGATAATAGAGGATATTGGCATACAGAAGCAGGGTATTTAAAGAATAAAGAAGGATAAGTACTGTGTGACCCCGTTTCGGATTGCCGGTAAACAGACTAAGCGAAAAAAGTAGAATAGTGAAGGCAATCGGGTTGATCAGCAGGATAAGATGCTGCAGCCAACCTTTTACACCCAGGGAAAACTCCAGATGATAGCTCATGTAGGTCTTGACCCAGGTCAGAAGAATTGCCAGCATATAGAATCCAAAATATTTATGATAAATCCGGACAGTCTTTTGTTTTAAAGTTTCCTGTCTCATAGTCTTCTGTTCACTCCCAACAAACATTATTGATCCATGCTCCTACTCATACATTGACATAGAGTATTATAGAATATGAATGTGAGCCAGTCAATATCATACATTAAATCGGAACAGGACGACATCTCCGTCTTTCATGATATAGTCCTTTCCTTCCGAGCGCACCAGTCCGTTTTCCCTGGCCGCCTGGTAGGAACCAAGATGGATTAGGGTATCGTACGGCACGATTTCTGCCCGGATAAACCCCTTTTCAAAATCGGAATGGATCTTGCCCGCCGCCTGCGGCGCTTTGGTTCCGTTTTGTATGGTCCAGGCACGGACTTCCTTTGGCCCGGCCGTTAAGAAACTAATCAGGCCGAGAAGATGATAGCAATGCTTTACCAGCCGGTCCAGACCGGATTCCGGGATCCCAAGCTCCTGCAGAAAGGCATTTTTCTCATCCGGTTCCAGTTGTGCAATTTCCTCTTCTATTTTGGCGCAGATAATCAGTACTTCCGCATTTTCCTTCTCTGCCTGGTCCATTACCGCCTTTACCATGGGCAAATCCTCCGGACGTTTCCCGATATCCTCTTCGGCGATATTGGCGGCATAGATCACCGGCCTGGAGGTCAGCAGAAACATCTGATCCACCAGATGGGATTCTTCTTCGGTAAAGGAGAGATTGCGGGATGGGATCCCTTTCTCCAGACTTTCCTTTATTCTCTCCATCAAATCCAGCTCAACCTGATATTTTTTGTCTGCCTTCTGCAGTTTACGGGCTCTGTCCATCCGCTTCTCCAGGCTTTCCAGATCGGAGAAAATAAGCTCCAGATTGATGGTTTCCATATCCCGGACCGGGTCAATACTGTCCTCTACATGTACAATATTTTCATCCTCAAAGCAGCGGACGACGTGAACGATGGCGTCCACTTCCCGGATCTGGGACAAAAACTTGTTTCCCAATCCTTCTCCGCGGCTGGCACCGTGAACCAGACCGGCAATATCAACGAATTCGATCACGGTTGGCGTGGTTTTCTCCGGATGGTACATTTCTGTCAACTTGTCAAGACGCTCGTCCGGAACAGACACCATCCCGACATTGGGCTCTATGGTACAGAACGGGTAATTGGCTGCTTCTGCTCCGGCTTTTGTGATTGCGTTGAACAAAGTACTTTTTCCTACATTTGGCAATCCTATGATTCCAAGCTTCATTACATTGTTTCCTCCAGTTTCCTTGCACTGAATTCAATTATATACCATTCATCGGACAGGGGCAACCGTGAAATCAGGTCGCCAAAAAGGCCGTACCTGTTACAGTACGATCTTTTGTTTGGTCCTGATTTGCCGGATCTGGGTAAAAATATGCCGGACTCTTGGATTCTCCGATTGGGTCAGGGTTTCATAATCGCCGATGAGAATGAGTTTCCTTTTTGCCCGGGAGAGGGCTACGTTCACCCTTCGGTAATCTTTCAGGAAGCCGGTTCGTGTCGGTATGCCGGGCATTCCATAGTTGCTGCGGACCCAATTGATGATAATATTGCGCTGTTCACGGCCCTGGAAAGAGTCTATGGTATAGATATTTTTTTCGATAAAGCGATACAGGCCTTCCGGATTTGGAAAGGGCTTTTCATGCTGCAAAAAGATCTCTTTCAGCTTTTCTGCATG
>DHDO01000067.1:4831-12364 GCA_002399435.1 Firmicutes bacterium UBA4874 | reverse complement strand
GTTTCCTGCCGGTCCCGGATATCGGCAATCGCGGAAGTATCGACGACTTCGATGGTCTGCCCGGGGAACAGGCCATTCCGCTTCTGCTTCGGAACCGAATAATAAACGGAATTGTGGTTGGGACACAGCCTTCCGTCATAGATCAGATCTGAAATAAAGGAAATCATATGGGGATTTTCCGTCCGGTAGCTGGCATCCAGAAACAGAGTATGGTACCGTCCTCTTTCCGTAATCAGCTTTTCAAACAGGCTTCGCTGCAGTTTCTCCCGCTTTTCCAGATTGATGTCGGGATCATACTCCAGCAGAACCTCGTTTTGAATGGGGAAGGGGGGGATCTGCAGATGGTCGCCGATGAGAATGCATTTTTTTGCCATTCCAAGGCTGAACAGAGTCTCCGGAATGTCCATCTGGGAAGCTTCGTCAATGATGAGCAGATCAAAGGACGTCTCCCTTTTGTTCCGGTCCAGGTAGAAACCCATTGGTGTGCCGAGAGTGATGCAGTTTGCATCTCCTATGGCATTCCGATACTGTGCATTCGAAGTGGAAAAGATCGGTGCGTAGGGAAGGGTGGATTTTTTCTCAATATGGTTCCCCGTCCGCATGATCGGTACCCGGTCTTTATAGAGCTTTTCCAGAATATTGTCCACCGCCACGTTGGTCCTGGCCAATATCAGGATATTTTCCCCTCTCTCATAGGACTGAAGGGCAATTTCCTCTATCAGAGTGGTTTTGCCGGTCCCCGGAGGTCCGTGGATAATTGCCAGGGGATTAATTTCCTGATCCAGACTCAGGCTGAGCTGTACCGCCTGCCTCTGTGTTTCATTCTCCGGAAGGGTTCTGTTGTAAAACGCGTCGTCCGGCAGCTGTACCAGGGAGTCGGCTGTCAGATGTCCTTCCTTTTTCAGTCCCAGTGCCACAGAAAGCAGAGGATTCAGGGTATTGTTCCTTACTTCATCCTGCAGCTCACTCAGATAATCGTACAGGATGCCGTCATTGGAGTCCCAGGAAAGGGAATGCATGCCCGCATAAGCGCTTTCCTTCTGCTCCAGAAACGGTTTCAGGTCCAGAATATATCCGTCTTCTGTTTTTTTCTCGCGGCATTCGGACACTTCGAATTCATGGTCCAGATTGTCCGTGATGACATCCCCCGGGTTCAGGGGAACCTTTACCTGACAGATGCAGGAACCTTCGTAAAGCACCAGGAACCGGCAGGGCACAAGATGAAACATTTTTATTTTGATGTTCAGAATTTCCCTGTAAACCGACAGGTCGCGAAGGATGCATTCCCGATCCGGGAGGGAGATCCTGCTGGGATCGGCAAAATGGATCCGATTGGGTATCTCCGGATTTTCCTTTATTCCCGCCAATTGATACAGTTCGGATTTCTGGAGGCTGTAATTGCCATTTTTTCTCTTTCGTAGGCCCAGCTCGTCCCTGGGTACGTTTTTCAGGATCTCATACAGAAAATCCATATACTCCCTGGGAGTCATGGGAGCCAGAACAGTGATCAGTCCTTTTCGATAAATCCCTGTCTCCCTGGCGTTGCGGATGGTTGTATATTTTTTCAGCAGGTCCGTAAAGGGGAACCGCTTCAGATATTCGTTTACAAAATCCTTCCGGTTGGCCAAACTGTCAAAGTACCTGGTCTGTGCGCTGTTGTCCAGCGTATTCAGGCGGCCGGTCTTCGGATGGATCTCCATTTTGGGGATGCTCAGCTGATCAAAGACAAATTCGTTGATCCGGCTGTCTTTCCCCTTTATTCCGGCAGCATAGTGGTAATACAGGCCGCTCAGGGTTTTGCCGTTCAGAAACGACAGGGGAACCGAATCAAATTCCCTGGTTCCCATGAGCCGGGGATGCCGGAGGCCCATTTCGGAAGCAGCCCGGTACAGGATTTCCCTTTGCACCTTGATAGGTATATTTTCCCAATGACAAATGGAGGAATTGGCAATCATCCGGATCCATTCGGCATTGGACAGGGCAGGGATGCCGAGGTCATCACAAAGGTTCCGGACAAGGGCACCTCCGTTTTTTCCCTGTTTTTCGTGATAATGGGTATACAGCCCGGACAGTGTTTTGCCACCCAGGAAATCAAGGCGTACCGTGCAAAGATCCCGGTAATCCAACAGCCTTGGACTTTGCAGATGACATTCCTTCGCGGCCCGGTACAGAATGTACTTTGTGACATCAGCCGGTATCCTGTCCCACAAAGTCCTGGAATCCGGCTGACTCAGAACCCGTACCCATTGTGCGGTATTCATGGCAGGGATGCCTGCCAGACTGCAGAGATATTGAATGGTATCCCGGTTCGCTTTCTTTGCTCCCGGACGGTGATGATTGTACAGGCTGATGAGCGTTTTATTATTCAGGAAGCGGCAGGGTTCTGCCAGATCTTCGTATTTTAGCATGCGGGGGTGTTCTATGCCGGCTTCCCCGGCCTTTCTCCATAAGATGCATTTCAGGTATGGATCGGGAATCAGATTCCATCTGAAATTCCTCTGATGGGATATCATGGAGAACCAGTCCTTCAGTGTCAGATGGGGGATACGAAACTGATCACATATAAAATCAATGTTCCTTGCCCCGTGCTTGTCTTTGGCAAAATAACGGGATGCAAAACTGTAAAGGGACATTCCGTTCAATTCGGTGAGCCCCACCTTGAGATCCTCAATGGAAAACATTCTGGGATTTGCGTAACCGAGCTGTTTTGCCGCATCATACAGAATCTCCCGTATGATTTTTTCCGGAATGATATTCCAGAAAATATGGGTGTCCGGGCTGGTGATATAGGCAATCCAAACCTCTTTGGAGGGCGTAAGGTCCAGGGCTTCACACATTTTCCGGATAATGATGCCCCTTGCACCACCGTATCGATTTCGATAATAGGTATATAGGCCGGTTAGTGATTTCCCGCCAAGGAAGTGAAAACGCCGGGAAAAGTCGTCGTTGTTCAGGAAGATCGGATGGGGGTATCCCAGATCAGACGCCGCCCTGCATAATATCTGACGTTGAATGGGACTGGGCACATTTCCCCAGGAAAACAGATTGTTGTTACGGATAAAATTCAGCCAGTCCTCCTGCGATACCTGCGGAACATCCAGCTTGTTGCAGATGCCCGCAATGATATGAACTCCCGGTTTGCGTGGCACCCCTGTCTTGTAATAGGAATACAAGCCATTGAGGGAAGCCCCATTGAGAAAGGAAAAAGAGTGCGTTTCCAGGGCCTTGGAAGGGATCAGCCTGGGATTCGGCAGATTCAGTTCGGATGCAATCCGATACAGCAGCTTCCGGTGAACGACATCGGAAACCCTGCTCCATAAAAATGCCGGAGGCCGGGAGGAACGATCCCGCCGGGTGAGAATGTCCAACACTCCATCCAAATCTTCATATAATTCATCCTTTTCGCACAACAATTTCAATCCGGTCAAAACTCCTCTCCATGGGTGGATAAAAGATAATAATTAGAGACCATTATACTCCATCGTACCTTTCATGGAAATTGGTAAATACCCTAAAAATAGTTTTTGTAATTGGTGACATTCTATCTGCCTCCCAATGGAACTGTCGGCCTGTGGAACGTTAGAAAAACATTTCCGCTTTGATGCACTTTCCAATTACGGTAAGATCCCGGGCATTTGCGGTTTCCGCTTCCCGGTTGCCACGGCGGGAGCCCAGCAGGAAAAGAGCGCCGCCAAGAGGCTTGATTTCTCCTATGCGGATCCGATTCTGAAAGCGAACGATATAGACTCCGGCGGTTTCAACGGCGCCGGTCTTCTGCACGAGGACCAGGTCGCCCTTTCGGAGCTCCGGCCGATCCAGATCGGTCTCCTGTTCGATCCGGACGAAAAAAGCCTTGTTCACAGGAATACCTTCCACTTTGTTGTCCTGAATGACCAGCTTTTTCTGGCAGAGAACCCTGGAAAGGTCCTGTGTGTATACCTGCACATCTTTCAGGACCGTGGAGAAAGCCTGTTCCCACTGAGGGGTGGGGGATCCTGCCAAGGTATGGGCCTGCCTTGCCGGGAGCGGAGCGTCTTCCGATCCCCTGGGGGCAGTGCCTGCCGGTTTTTTATTTCCGGTTTCCTGCTCAGAGGCATAGATATCCCCACTATCATTTAAATTCACTTTTAGAATTTTGGAAATTCGATTGACCAGATTTTCATTCATTATTTTTTTGCCGTCTTCCGCTTCAACAAGGTAAGATTCGGATATTCCGGCCTTCTTTGCCAGTACTTTGGGCGTCCACCCTTTTTGGATCCTGGCTTTCTCTACTTTTTGTCCTAAACGGTTCATATGAATCCCCTTTTTCCTGTATTTCGCATTGGTACTGTGCTGTCCCTATTTTAACAGGGTGGCATCTTCTTTTCAATTCCTGTGATAATTTATTACGGATAGTAAAAATAATCCATTAAAAGTATAAAATAACAGTGCATCCTCCAGCAGTCCTATTGTATAATAGGTAGGAACTTTTATGACAGGAGCCGAAGCTTCAGGCCGCTGCAATTTATCGCATCATTGCGGAGAGGAGGGAGGGCATATGAAGAGTATCACATATGGAGAAGTCAGCTACGGCAGGATGTGCAGTCTGATCAGGAATTATATCGAGGAAGGCAGGGGCAATCCGGTCCGTATTACCGTCGGTACGGATTCCCAGAATTTTGATATTACCAAGGTTGTGCTGGTGGTAGCGGTCTGGCGGATCGGAAGAGGAGGAATTTTCTTCTATGAAATAAGGCGGACCAAAAAGATTTCCAGCATAGAGCAGAAGATTCTGTTTGAGACCGGCATCAGCCTTGAGATGGCCCGGAAACTGTCTGATGACCTGGCGGATGCGGGAATGAATTGCGACATTGATATTCATGTGGATGCCGGTTATGAAGGACCATCTTCGAAGATGATCCCTGAGATTGTCGGTTGGGTCAAATCCTGTGGGTTTGACTGTAAAATCAAGCCGGATTCCTATGCCGCCTCCAGTATAGCGGATAAGTATTCCAAATGAAACCGGGAAATAGGATTTGCCAAATGGCAGCATATTTAGTAAAATAGAAGCCATGATTTGACAGCATGGGTCATATTTCTGCCAATGAAGAAAGATTGCGAGGAGGAGTGTTATGAATATCATATTGCTGGGCCCACCCGGATCAGGCAAAGGAACGCAGGGGAGCCTTCTGGCAAAGCGTTTGCATCTGAAACAACTGTCCACAGGGGATTTGTTCCGTGAGATACTGAACCATCCGACACATCCGTTGTATTCGGAGTTACAGGTGGTTAAGGAAGGAAAGCTGGTCTCGGACGACGTGGTAAACAAAGCGGTGGCGGATGCTATTCAGAAGCCGGAGCTTCGGAACGGAGTGATTTTTGACGGGTATCCCAGAACGATTGCCCAGGCAGAGGCGCTGGATGAAATCCTGTCCGGCATGGGCCGTCCGATTGATTTGGTCATTGAATTGGATGCTGTTCCGGAGGTTCTTTTTTTTCGTATTCTGGGCAGGCAAATCTGTCCCAACTGTAAACGGGTTTTTCATGAAAGACAGCATCTGAAGGAGTGTCCGGTTTGCCATATCCCTCTCATCCGGAGGAAGGACGACAACAAGGAAACGATCCGGAAGCGGCTGGAGGAATATAAAAGCAAGACCGCACCGCTTCGGGATTATTACCATAACAGTGAGACAGCCTATATCCGTTTTCTGGTTCAGGATGATTCCAAAACACCGCAGGAGATCAATGACGGAATAATGGAACAGATGAAGCAGAAAAGTATTCTGTAAGGCGCAGTATGAAACGCCGCGTTTTTGCAATCGGGGATCTTCATCTTTCCGGAGCAGTCAACAAGCCCATGGATGTTTTTGGGAGCCAATGGATCCATCATTGGGACAGGATACAGGAAGACTGGAGGAAACGGGTCGGACAGGAGGATATCGTCTTGATCCCGGGAGATATCAGCTGGGCCATGAAGCTGGAGGACGCAGAACCGGATCTTTTGAGCATCGGCAGACTTCCCGGGGAAAAGATCATGATCCGGGGGAACCACGATTATTGGTGGTCCTCCCTGTCCAGGCTACGGAGCATTTTGCCTCCTGCGGTACATGTCCTGCAGAATGACAGCTTTCTGTTGGGCGGCATTGCCTTCTGCGGCACAAGGGGCTGGATCCATCCCGGTACAAAGGATTTCGGAGAACACGATGTCAAAATATACAAAAGAGAGCTTCAACGTCTGAAACTATCCCTGGATCATGCGGATCCGTCCGCGGACAGCCGGATAGTCCTGCTTCATTATCCTCCCTTTGACGAAGGGGGCGGGATTACGGATGCTGTGAGGCTTTTGGAACAATATCAGCCTTCCCATGTGGTATACGGGCATTTGCACGGAGAAGGAACGAGAGACGCTTTTGAAGGAGAATACAAGGGTACCCGGTATCATCTGGTATCCTGCGACCATATCGGTTTCTGCCTGAAGAGAATCACTTGACCACAGTATTGGAGTGCAACGGGATGAATTCTGTGCACTCTTTTTTTATTAAACTTTTTGAAATGTGGAAGGAATTCAGGAAGCCATATAGAATAATAAAGTAGAGTGGTGCAAAGTGGAGCAAAGTGGTGGATAGGCTTCCATGACGGAGACAGGGAAGTGGGTGAGGCGGCTTGTTCATTGGGGAATACCAACATACGATCGATTCAAAGGGAAGAGTTATCCTGCCTGCAAAGTTCCGGGAGGAACTGGGCGAGAAGTTCGTTGTAACGAAAGGACTGGATCATTGTTTGTTCGTTTACCCCAATGAGGAATGGAGCAACCTGGAGAAAAAGCTCCGTACCCTGCCCCTTACCAGCAGGGATGCACGGGCTTTTATCCGTTTTTTCTTTGCCGGCGCTGCGGAATGCGGGGTGGATAAGCAGGGGAGGATCCTGATTCCGGCCAATCTGAGACAGCATGCCGGTTTGAATAGGGACCTGGCCATTATCGGCGTCTCCACCCGTGTTGAAATCTGGGACAGGGATGCATGGGATGCCTACAACAACGAATCCAGTCTGGACCAGGACAAGATTGTGGAACATATGGCAGAACTGGGTATCTGATCAGGGGAAGGAGAATGCGGCCATGGAATTTCATCATACCCCTGTATTGCTGCAGGAGACATTGAAATACCTGAACCCTGTACCTGGTGGAATATATGTGGACGGCACCATCGGCGGCGGAGGACATGCCATTGAGATATTGAACCGGATTGCTCCCGGCGGCAGACTGATCGGGGTGGATCGGGATCCCGAGGCAATTTTGGCGGTTTCCGAAAGGCTGAAGGATGCCAACTGTTCTTTTTCACTGATACATGGTAATTATGTGAAAATAAAGGAAATTTTATCGAGCCTTGGCATTCCTGCTGCAGACGGCATGCTGATGGATCTTGGGGTCTCTTCCTATCAGCTGGATGCTGTGGAGAGAGGATTCTCCTACAAAGAAGATGTCCGTCTGGATATGAGGATGGATCCCACGCAGGAGTTCAGTGCCTATGAACTGGTGAATGGGTATCCGGAGGC
>DHDO01000067.1:0-4638 GCA_002399435.1 Firmicutes bacterium UBA4874 | reverse complement strand
CCCATTGCCACCACCGGGGAGTTGGTAAAGGTGATTAAGGAAGCCATACCGGCATCCGCCAGACGAAAGGGACCTCATCCTGCCAGGCGGACATTCCAGGCAATCCGGATTGAAGTGAACCAGGAGCTGAGTCTTCTGGAAGACGGGATCCGAAACGCTGTGAGTATTCTGAAGCCAGGCGGACGGCTTTGCATGATAACCTTTCATTCACTGGAGGATCGGATTGTAAAAAGAACTTTTCGAAGTTTGCAGGATCCCTGTATTTGTCCGCCGGATGCCCCTGTTTGCACCTGTGGGAAAACTCCGGAGGTAAAGATTCTGACAAAAAAGCCGATTGTTCCGGGTGACATGGAATTGGAAACAAATCCCCGGTCCCGCAGTGCAAAGCTTCGGGCCTGTCAGAAGCTTCAACAGGATTGTGGAACTCATAAACAGCAGGGAGGCTGAATAAAATGGTAGTAGCAGAGAAATATGGATACCTGGAAGAGATGGAGCCGATACCGGAACCGTCCCGAAAGGAGGAACCGGCACCGAAAAAGCAATCCGGCAGGAGAGTGCATCCGGAGCGCAGTGCCAGGAACAAAGTCCTGACCATCGGAATGGTTTTGGTTTGTTTTGCTGTCGCTTGCTTTGCTGTTTTCCGTTATACTTTGATTATGAATAATCATGACCGGATTGCGGAATTGGAAGATTCCCTTGAAAAGGTATACAGCCGGCAGGACAGGCTGAAAGTGGAGCTTGCCGGTGGCGAGGACCTGAACAATATTGAATTCAAGGCAACTGCAGACTTAAATATGCAGTATCCGGAAAACGGTCAGGTTCAATATGTGGAACTTCCAAAGGAACCCGGAAAGCAGGAGAAACACGTGGACGCCGAAAAAGCAAGCGGACCGGTGAAAGGTATCTGGAATCGTCTTCTGGGATTATCCAACTAGCACTTGTTTCCTGTTTTCCGGAAGGGGGAGTGAATGATGTCAGCGCCTGCTGTTACAAGTCGGAAAAGGCTTCTGATATTTTTGTTGGTGATTATCCTGATCCTTTTTGCACTGATTCTTCGGACCGGCTATATTCAGTTGGTTTGGGGGAATGAACTTCAAAAAAAAGCGATGGATCAATGGACCAGGGCACTGGATGTTTATCCTAAAAGAGGCATTATATATGACAGGAATAAGGTTGTTCTGGCACAGAGTGCCAGTGCGGACAGCATTGCGGTGCGTCCCGGTCAGCTGGAGGATCCGAAGGATGCTTCGGAGAAGCTGGCTGCCATTTTGCAGATGGATGAGGGGAAGCTCTATAAAAAGATTGCGGACAAAAAGAAGTCTGAAGTTTGGATCAAGCGCCAGCTGAGCCGGGAAGAATCGGTGAAGATTCGTAAACTCAATATCAAGGGCGTTTACTTCACGGAGGAACCGAAACGGTATTATCCCAACAAGGACCTGGCTTCTCATATTCTGGGATTTACAATGAAATATGCGGACCCGGGTGAGGGACTGAAGGGGCAGGAAGGCCTGGAATTGTATTATGATAAATATCTGAAAGGGGTTCCCGGCCGCATCGTGATGGAAACGGATGCAAAAGGAAGGGAAACTTCGGACAATGTGGAGAGACTCGTTCCTCCCATAAACGGATGGAATGTGATCCTTACCATTGATCAGACCATTCAGTATTTTACCGAGAAGGCTGTATCCGATGCAATGGATAATTATCAGGCCAACAAGATCTATGCCATTGTAATGGACCCCAAAACAGGAGACATTCTTGCCATGGCCAACCGCCCGAATTTTGATGCCAACAATCCGCCCCGGGAGCAGGGCTATGAAGCCATGGAGGATTATGTAAAGAATATTGCCGTCAAGGACAATGTCGATCCTGGCTCGACGTTTAAGATTGTTACGGCAGCTTCTGCCCTGGAGGAAGGAGTCGTAACAAAAAACTCCACTTTTTTTTGTCCCGGATATCGGATTGTGGATGGTCAGAGGATCAAATGCTCGAAGGCGGGGGGCCATGGGCACCAGAATTTTTTTGAGGTCGTGCAGCATTCCTGCAATCCGGCCTTTATGGATATGGCCCTGGGGCTGGGAGTGGATCGGTTCTATGATTTTATCCATGCTTTTGGTTTTGGCAGCCGGACCGGTGTGGATATTGCCGGTGAGGAAAGCGGCGTGATTATGAACCAGGCATCCGTCAAGAATGTGGACCTGGCACGTATGGGGTTCGGTCAGGCCATTGCGGTAACGCCGCTTCAGCTGATCAATGCGGTATCGGCGGCAATCAACGGCGGTTCCCTGATGCAGCCAAGACTGGTCAAGGCACTGGACTTTGATGACGGGAACAAAAAATCCTACCAGGAAATCGATCCCGTAAAAGTTCGTCAGGTGATTTCCCCCGAGACATCGAAAATTATGCGGGAAGTGCTGCAGAGTGTGGTGAGCGAGGGCAGCGGAAAGAAAGCGTATATTCCGGGTTATCGGGTCGGAGGCAAAACCGGAACGGCTCAGAAATACAGGCCCGGCGGTGGAATCAAACAGGGCGCAGTGATTTCTTCCTTTATTGGATTCGCACCGGCGGACGATCCCCAGGTGATTGTCCTTTTCATGGTGGATGAGCCAAAGGTTGCAGTGGATTTTGGCAGTGTGGTGGCTGCCCCTTATGTGAAATCCATTCTGGAAGACACTTTGAAATATCTTGGAGTGAAGCCGATATTTGATGAAGACACGAAGAAGGAGACCAGAAAAGTCACCGTACCGAACGTAACCGGCAAATCCCTGACGGAAGCGGCCCGGGCACTTCATGAAGCCGGGCTGGATTATCTGGCGGAGTCCACCGGCACGAAAGTTACGAAACAGATGCCGCTGCCGGAAGCGGAAGTACTGGTCGATACCACAGTGCTGCTGTATACCGGAAACGGATCCGCGGGAGGAGAAGGAGAAAAGGTTGCCGTCCCGGATGTCACCAAAAAATCTGTCCGGGAAGTGAACAATAGCCTGACTTCAGTTGGCCTCAAGCTTCAGATTGAAGGTTCCGGCATATCGATTCGTCAGGATCCACCTGCGGATACCATGGTTGCACCGGATACGGTGGTCACGGTGACCTTTGAACCACCGAAATAGGAGGATACCGGCCGGCATTCTGCCGGTCATCCGGCCATCCGGGGCAGGGGTCTTCCGATGCGGAGGATGCGGGGGACTCCTGGGATGCAGAAAAGGGCAGAGAGGGTATAAATGGTAATATTTTTGTATATACTTACTAAAGAAGCAAGCCGTCTGAATAAGGGTGGCGGCTGGGAGGAATTGGAATGCAACTGAGGGAAATGTTGAGAGATACAGAAGTTCTTCATACAGAAGGATCCCTGGACATTGATATCAATGCAATTACTTACGATTCGAGACAGGCGACCTCCGGGTCCTTGTTTTTTTGTATAGAAGGTTATCGGACAGATGGGCACAAATATGCCGCAGCGGCAGTCGAAAAAGGGGCCGTGGCGGTGCTGCTTCACAGGGATGTTCCGCTTCCGGAGGGGATCACCAGGATATTTGTGAAAGATACCCGAAGGGCCATGGGCCTGGTTTCTGCCGCCTTTCATGGAAATCCATCACAGGATATGATATTGTTTGGCGTAACGGGTACCAATGGAAAAACAACCACAACCTATATGATCAAATCCATACTGGAGGAAGCCGGGAAAAAGGTGGGACTGATCGGGACCATTACCAACATTATCGGTGACAGGAAGATCCCGTCGCAGCGAACGACGCCGGAATCGCCGGATTTGCAGAAACTGTTGGAAGATATGTCGCGGGAAGGGGTGGAAGCAGCCGTTATGGAAGTTTCTTCCCATTCCCTGGCTTTGGAACGGGTGGCAGGTTGTAATTATGAGGTGGGAGTGTTCACCAATCTTACCGAGGACCATCTGGATTTCCATGGTACGATGGAAAATTACCGCAACGCGAAGGCCAAATTATTTCAGCAGAGCCGTCTTGCTGCAATCAATGTGGATGACGAGAGCGGACGGATTATTCTGGAAGGCCTGGAGGGCAAGGTGTTTACCTACGGAATCCATCAGCCTGCTGATATTTTTGCGAGGGATATTGAAATCACGGCGGAGGGGGTATCTTTCAATCTGCATATTCTGGGGGCCAGCATCGGAATCAACCTGCACATTCCCGGATTATTCAGTGTATACAATGCCCTTGCTGCAGCTTCTGCCTGCTATGCGGCGGGAATTTCCCTTTCCGATATTCGCAGCGGTCTGGAGTCCATGTGTGGGGTACCGGGCAGGTTTGAGCTTCTGGATACCGGCACCGATTATTCCGTTATTCTGGACTACGCCCATACTCCGGACGGCCTGGAAAATATACTGAAGACAGCCGGGGACCTGACAAAAGGAAGAATTATTACCTTATTTGGATGCGGCGGGAACCGGGAACGGGCAAAGCGGCCGATGATGGGAGAAGTCGCAGGCAAATACTCCGACTTTTGTATCGTAACGACGGATAATCCACGGGATGAGGAGCCAATGGCAATCATCAACGAAATTCTTCCCGGCCTGCAAAAGACAGACTGTCCCTTTGAGGTGATTGAGAATCGCAGGGAAGCCATCCAATATGCGCTGAAAACCGCAAGGAAAGAGGATGTCAT
>DHDO01000010.1:7918-8125 GCA_002399435.1 Firmicutes bacterium UBA4874 | reverse complement strand
AAAAGTCCCTTGACGGAAGTTTGCTGAAACTGATGGGCCCGATCCAGCAGGATCCGCAGATTGGCCTGCCTTTGTTCTCCGCCGGGCATGGCCCCCACATAGGAATAATAGCCGGATTCCGTATAAAGCTTCCAGATAAAGTCCTCCATGGAAAGATAGAGGGATGCCAGCTGCCACTGGGCGATGTCCCCATAAAAGTCCCTCAGC
>DHDO01000010.1:3187-7670 GCA_002399435.1 Firmicutes bacterium UBA4874 | reverse complement strand
CAGAATCCTCCGATGGGAGAGCGCAAAACGGTCAGCAAGGGGATGTCCTGGCATTTATTGTCGACGAGCTTCAGCAGGGCGATCACCGTTTTCACCTCAAGGGCTTCAAAATAACCGGTGTTCACATCCGCATAGACCGGGATCCCCGCTGCCGCAAACACCTCCTGAAAAACGGAGGCCCATCCCACCGTGCTTCGCATCAAAACCACGATATCCCGATAATCCACCGTCCGGACCCCCTGGCCGCCCTGTTCGCCAGGCGCCGGAAGATCTGTTCCAACCAGACTCCGGATCCGCTGCGCGGCGACTCCCGCCTCCACTTCAATGTCACTCAGGCTTTCCGTGTCCGGGTCCGGATCCTCCTTTGCCGCCTCCGCCTTTTCCACCAGATGAAGCTCCACTTCCGGATCCGGCAGATCTTTCGTGTCCAGACCCGGATAAAGGGCGGCGGCATCGTCATAATCCATCTCCCCGAACTGCGTGGACATAATATTCCGGAACAGATAATTGACGGCATGTAATATGGATGGACGGCTCCGGAAATTCCGGTTCAGATCGATGCGTCGATTTTTGGCCCCTTCCTTTGTCAGACTGGCGCGGTACCGGGAAAGAAAAACAGACGGATCGGCCAGCCGGAACCGATAAATGCTTTGCTTCACGTCCCCCACCAGGAAGAGATTGTCTTCCCTTGCAATATTATTTACAATGGTCTCCTGCACCAGGTTGCTGTCCTGGTATTCGTCCACAAAAATATAGGAATATTTGTCGCGGAGCTCCTCTGCCACCTCTTTATTTTTGAGAATATCGAGGGCGTAATGCTCCAGATCATTGAAATCAATGATTCCCCGTTCCTGTTTTTGCCGCCTGTACTCCCGGTCAAACCTGGAAACCAGATCACAGAGATACTGCATGTAAGGATACAGTTCATTCAGCTGTTCCACGCTGCGTTCCAGACCAACAGAGAGAAAGCCGTCACCCAGATTTTTGAAGATTGCCTTTGCCTGATTTCTTTGCTCCTGAACCGCTTCCTTCAGGGAGTCCTCCACATCCCTGCCGCACCGTTTCAGATTTTTGAATTTGATCCCCGGATAAGCCTGGCAGCATGCCTGAAGCCCCCTGTGTTCCGTCAGGGACAGCAGATCCTCCAGCTGCGACAGATCGTCCAGAAGATTCGCCTCGTAAGCCATTGGACCGCCGGGCTTTCTGCACAGCGCAAGGGCACCCTGCAGCAGGTCCATGGCCCCGGCAAGATCCATACGGATCCGGGACAATAAAGCCTGATACCAGGGGCTGGCTTCGATTTCCTCCTGCTTCAGGGCAAAATCCTGTACCCGCACCTCCAGCCAACGCTTCGGATCCGGCTTGCTCTGGATAAAGCTGTGCAGCCTCAGCACAAGATCCTGAAGCGGCGTATCCTGCCGGTTGTTTCCAAAACGTTCCACCAGGCCAAGAAATTCCCCCGAACCTTTTTCATATTCCTTTTCAAACAGATCGTCGATGGCATCCAGCCGGATCAGGCTGCATTCCGTATCATCCCCGATCCGAAAGCCGGGATCCAGATTGATGACATGAAAATACTGGCGGATGATGCGGATGCAGAAGGCATGCAATGTACTGATGGAAGCTTTGGGCAAAAGGTTCATCTGTCGCCTTAAGTGCCTGCTGTCTCCCCTGTTTTCATCCAGAGCCTTCATCAGGGCCGCTCCGATCCTCTCGCGCATTTCCCCCGCCGCCGCATTGGTGAATGTCACCACCAGAAGACGGTCCAACTCCACTTCGTCCTTCAAAATCAGCTGCAGAATCCGCTCCACCAGGACCGCTGTTTTGCCCGAACCGGCCGCGGCGGCTACCAGAAGGTTACAGTCCCTGGCATCAATGGCTGCCTGCTGTTCCGCCGTCCATTTTGGCATGAACCCTTTCCCCTTTCCTTACCGTTGTCGCTCTTTTTTTATTGCTTCTGTCCTTCTCACTTATTACTTCCATTCTTTTCATCTATTGCTTTCATCTTTCTCATTTACTGCTTCTATCATCTTCTTTTATTGCTTCTATCATCTTCATTTGTTATTTTCCATCGCTCTCCCTTATTGGGTTGGCTTTATTGGGTTGGTTTCCGGTCGTCCTCTTCTTCTATTTTCCGGAGAACCTCCTTATCCTTCAGCGGATGGATCAGACGGTATCCATTGTCCTCCAGGCGGCTGTCAAACTGGCAGATCCCGTCATAGGGGCAAAACCGGCATGCGGTCTCCTTTCCTTTCCGGACCGGCTCGATCCGTATGTTTCCGCGCAGCATTTCGTCGCCGATATCCCGGATCAGCCGTCTGATATGACCCAGCAGCCGGAAGAACTGCTCCTCCTCCAAAACGGAAGAACGGCTGTGAAAAGTTCCGTCCTTTTTAATCCCCAGGGGAAGAACTTCGGAATACCCGTTCATATCACGGTCCATGCACTGAACAACATGGACATCCTTCAGAACCAGTCCTTTCAGTTTCAGCTTTTTGCGGATCTCCCCCTGAATCACATCGGCCATCTGCTCCTGGGTGTTGATCAGGGGATCGTCGATCCGGAAATAGAAGATTCCTCCGGGCCGGGCTTTTCCGTTAATCTTTCGCTGCTCCATCTCCAGCAGCGCTTCCAGATAAACAAGCAGCTGCAGCTTCAGCCCGTAATAGGCATCGGACAAATCAAAGCTCTCTGTACCGGACTTGTAATCGACGACACTGAGGTATGCATCCTCCCCTTCCCGGTAAATATCCGCCCGGTCGATCCTGCCTTCCAGATACATTCTTACTCCCCCCGGAAGCTCGATTTCAATGGGCGGATATGTCCCCCTGGTTCCGAAACTGATTTCGTTTCCAATGGGACGGAAGCTGCTCCGCCGGATATGATCGGTCAGAAGCCATACCGCCCGTTTGCCGGTGCGTTTCAGGCGTTTCGCCAGATATTGATAGCGATGGGTACTCAGCAGCACCCCGTGGTTATGCTCCGGCAGGATCCGATCCATGATTTCATCGATCATGGCCCCGCACTTTTCATCATCCAGTGTCCGCCAATCCAGTCCTTCCTCCGCAACCTCGGCGGTAAACCCTTCAATGGACTGATGAAACAGCTCGCCGATGTCCGGTGCTTCCACTGCGTACTGTTTCCTTTCTGCGGGCCGCAGTCCGTATTTGACAAAATGGGAAAAGGGACAATGGACATACTGTTCCAGCCGGGACACGCTGGCCCGAATCGGGAGGGAATACAGTCCCGCTGCCTTGTTCCGGCCAAGAGGTGCCTCCTGATTTCGGTAAAACAGTGCTTTCTCCAGATCTTTCCTTCTCTTTTCCCAGGCCGGATGCCGAAAATACCAGTCATAGACCAGCCACCACAGATCCGATTCCGGATTGCCGTCTGCAAGGCTCCGCATATGGCGCACCATATGGGGAAATGTGCTCTTTGGGGTAACAATCCGCATCAGCGGTTCCGCCTCCACATGCCGGTCCCCCGTGATCTCCAGCCGGGGAAACAGCTTTTTCAGGCGATCCATCAGAATGGAAGGACGGAGCGCCCTTCCTTCCGCATCGGAGACGGCATAGCTCACCGACAGGAAGTCGGAGGGCTTGCAAAACGCCGTGTAGATGCCGAATCGTTCCTCCGCAGAGAGCAGCTCGGTGCTTCCGCCCAGGTCCATTCCCATACTGCAAAGCACATCCCGTTCCTCTGCCGCCAGAAGACCTTCCTCCTGCCTTCCGGAAGGCAGGATCCCGTCATTGCAGCCGACAACGAACCGTGCCCGGACGTCCTGGCTCTTGGACCGGCGGATATCCCCCACCAGAACCTGATCCAGCGTCGTGGGAATCACGCCGACTTCCAGGGAGGAGAATCCGGATTCCAGGATACGGTAAAATCCCTCCGAAGAAACCTCCTGATCCCCCAGAATCTCCACCAGCTGATCCAGGGTCTCCATGATGATGTTCCAGATCTGGGCGTTCTCATTGACCTGATCCAGTTTTCCCATTTCCCGGAGTTCCCCGATCCATTCCCTCAGCTGCTCCTGCAGATGAATCTCCGTCAGATACTGATACAGGGCCTTTACCATGCCTTCCACCGTACTGCTCCGTTTCAGGCGTTTCTCCAGCAGGAGACAAGGGGAAACAAACCGCTTCCTGCAGTCGTTCAATGCCGCAAGCGTTTCATCCGATTCCCCAAAGGTAAAGGGTTCCCGCCATCCTTTGCCCCGGATCCCGAATTCCAGGCAGTAATTTTCCAGCTGCTCTGTCTCATCGGTGGACAGACCGCAGAATCCGGTCTTCAGCAGTTTAAAGACGTCTTCGTACCGGTAGCCGCGCCTTACCACATGCAAAACGGTCAGAACCAGATCCACAATGGGATTTTCCATCACCGGCCGTTTTTCATCCAGAAAAAAGGGAATGTCATATTCCAGGAAAACCCGTTTGATGATACCGCCATAGACTTCCATATCACCGGAAACAACGGCGATTTC
>DHDO01000010.1:1799-3003 GCA_002399435.1 Firmicutes bacterium UBA4874 | reverse complement strand
ATTTTCCACTTCGGATTCCGGATTGTTGCCGGCAAATGCTTCAATATGATGTACTGCATCCGGCCATGTCCGGTAAGGGTAATGGTAAAGCTCCCGCTCCAAATGACGGATCTCCGGAGCTCCCGGGTCCTGGGAAGATCCTCTTCCGGAACCGGTAAGATGAGTAAAACGTTCCTTTTTATGCAGTTCCTTTGCCATCCGGCGCACTTTCTGAAGGGAAAGGGCATGAACGCGGAAAACATCCTGATCCCTGCCGGTGTCGTCCAGACCAACGGTGAAGGTAATCGTCAGATCCTGGGCCAGGACTGCCAGCTTTTCCATCACCCGGATGGTCTGCGGCGGATAATAGTCAAAACCGTCCATCCAAATCCGCGCACCGGAAAGAAACGAGGACTGGTCCATCCGCTCAATCAGGGCATTCACCGCATCCTCTGAATCAATGTACCGATCCTTCAGGTAATGGTTGAACTCCTCATAGATCTGTGCCGTATCCTTGAGCTTTCCGGACAGCAGCTCGTTGGAATCCAGTGCCTCCGCCTCCCGGCGCATCTGCTCCGGCGTGATATCGTGCTGCTTCAGATCCGTCAGCAGATCGCTGATCTGTTCGATAAAGCCGCTTTGCCCGGATACCGTTTTATAAACCGTCAGACGATCCCGGCAGGAGTCCAGCAGCCTGCGCAAAATCATCCGCCTGCCCTGATCGTTGATATGGATCTGTGTCAGTCCTCCCACTTCATTGAACACCCTGTGGGCGAGACGGGAAAAACTCAGCACCTCCACATCCAGGAGCCCGGGCAGATTCAGCTTCCGGATCAGATCCCGCTCCGCCTGCAGCGTAAACTGCTCGGGGACCATAAGGATCAGGCGGCTGTCCCCCCGTTCCAGAGCCCTCCGGATCTCCCGGTATACCTGCATGGTCTTCCCGCTGCCGGAACGCCCGGTAATATAGTGAATCCCCAAAACATTGCTTCCTCCCTCCATGCGCCCGGCAACCCCCAAACGGGTTGGCTTTTTGCAGCCAGACGGCTTCCGGCGCAGATGCCGGCCGCGGCAATCCGAATCCATCCCCCAGTCAATATTTTGCTGCCATTTCGGTACCTCAATGACTGTCGCTGCATCCCTTCCACTTCCGATCCGCTGTGCCGGCCATACAAGTCCTATTATATACTATCCCGGCACTATATTCATCTACTGTCCCGGCACT
>DHDO01000010.1:401-1642 GCA_002399435.1 Firmicutes bacterium UBA4874 | reverse complement strand
GCACTGCGGAAAGCAGTGGGCAGATATTGCCACAAAAGAAATACATTGTTATACTATACATGTGGGGAGGGAGTCCATCCCGGTACAATATCAGACAATACACAATACTCAATACACAATACACAAAATATACAATACACAAAAAAATTTGTCGGGACCCGTCCTTTTTATGGAAACATCACACAGGAAAATGCCCGGCAGAAAACGGAGGCGGTTTTATACTCAAGCTGATCTTTGGTGTTCTGACAACCATGCTGCTCATCATTGGACTCCTGTTCAGCCAGCTGCTCGGAACAGTCGGCGAAAAGCCCGGCAAAGCAGCACCCGCGGCTTCTCCGAAACACCATATTCAACTGCTCATCCGGGACACGAAGGAATACTTCGGGACTTTGTTTGAAAACGGTGTCCGGGACGCTGCCCAAAAACTGGACATCTATGCGGAATTTATCTCAATGCCGCAGGGAGAGGACGAAAATGCGGCTGCCGCAGTGGAGATGGCAGTCCATGCCGGTGTGGACGGCATTGTGCTGACGGCCGCAGACTCCGCAAAAGCCCCAGATGCCATCAGATATGCAGAAGAAAACAAGCTATCCATCATAACCTATGAAAACGAAAATTACGCCCTTCCCAATATGCCAACGGTGGGGGTCAACCGTTACCATCTCGGCACCATGGCAGGGGAGATGGCTTTGAAAGTCTCCGGGACAGGAAGACATGTTGCCCTGATTCTGCCCGATTCCAATGACAACGGGGAAATACAGTACAAAAATCTGATCGTCCAGGGAGTGCTGGAGTCCTTCGCAAAGTCCAGTCCTCCTCCTCAGCTGGATCAGATCCTGACGGTTCATGCCAATTCGTTCGAATCCGAAAAAATCCTGCCTGCCCTGATGGCGGACTATCCGGAAGTGAACCAGATCCTCTGCATGGAGGAAAGCATCACACCGGGAATCGCACAGTCTTTGGTGGACAACAATCAGGTCGGCCGGATCCAGCTGATCGGTTACGGCCTGACGCCGCAAACCATGGATTACATCCGAAAAGGCGTCATTTACGGAACCGTCTGTCCGGACGCCTATGAAATCGGATACGAATCCGTCCGCCAGCTGTGCAGGGCAATGGAGGGCCAACAGATCAGCGATTCCATCAGCACAGATCTGTATACCCTGAAACTGGAGGACCTGAAGGATTGGAAGGAACCGGTCCTGCGAGAAGACGGCAAAAGCCCGTGATCAGAGCCTGTG
>DHDO01000010.1:0-171 GCA_002399435.1 Firmicutes bacterium UBA4874 | reverse complement strand
AGACGGGAAGCCAGCTATCGTACCAAACTGACAGCTTTCTTTTTGCTGACCACGGCAATTACCTTTCTGATTGGCATATACAGCTATATGTCTTCCCAGCTGCTGATGAACGACATGGTGCAGCTGATTGCCCGCACACAGAACCTGACACAGCTGAATCATGATCTGGGC
>DHDO01000046.1:25868-34246 GCA_002399435.1 Firmicutes bacterium UBA4874 | reverse complement strand
TATAAGTACCTGATGCGGGCAGTACTGAACCCCATCGTCAGTGGTCTGGGAAACATGATATCCAGCATATTCAACGGAAGCACCATCACCGCTATTGTCCTCATGATGCCTACTTTAGGTCCGATTCTGCTGAAAGCCCTTCAAACACAGGATATCTATTTATCCGGAGGAATTTTGTTGATATCTGCCTTTTTAGTGGTTATTGGCAACCTGATTTCTGATATCCTTCTGTCTGTATTGGATCCCCGCATCAAACTCGAGGAGGAAGATAGCTGATGAACACGGAAATTAGTATTGAAATGCCAACCCCCCACTCCAATAAAGAGCAACAGGAACCAAAAGGAAAGCAAACTGAGCAGGAAAAGTATTTCATGGCATCTCAATGGCAACTGATCCGGCGCAAGCTTATGCATCATAAACTGGCCATTATCAGTTTTGTCATTTTGGGAGTCCTTTATTTTGGAGCTGTCTTTGCCCCTTTTTTAGCTCCCAAAGGCCTGGAAGAATACTCCGGTTCTTACTCCGACGCTCCTCCCACTAAAATTCATTTATATCATAAAGGAAAATGGATTGGGCCTTTTGTGTACCGATACAAGGTGGATAGGGATGCTTTTGAAAACAAAATTTTTACAGAAGACAGAAAAAGTTCCTATGCAATCCGTTTCTTCACTCACGGTAAAAAATATAAGCTGCTAGGAATGATCCAGACCAACATTCATCTTTTCGGAGTGGAAGATCCCAATCCGAAAGCTGATGAGGATCCGCCCCAAATTCTTCTTTTTGGAGCGGATAGTCTGGGACGTGACCTGTTCTCCCGTACCCTGCTCGGAAGCCAGGTATCCCTGACCGTCCCTCTTTTGGGCACTGCCATTTCCTTTGTACTGGCGATAATTATCGGAGGCATATCAGGATACTACGGTGGTATCATCGATACCATCATCCAGCGAATCATTGAAGTGCTCTCCTCATTTCCTACAATTCCATTATGGATGGCATTGTCTGCAGCGATTCCAGCCGGCGTACCCGTCACTACCGTTTATATCCTGATTACCATTATCATGTCCCTTCTCAGCTGGCCAGGTATGGCAAGAACCGTGCGAGGCAAATTCCTGTCACTGAAAAAAACAGATTATGTTATGGCTGCCCGATTGGCTGGTGTCAGCAACGCAAATATCATTCGAAAGCATCTGGTTCCCGGATTTATGAGCTACCTCATCGTCAACCTTACTTTGGGCATTCCAAATATGATTCTTGGTGAAACCTCCATGAGCTTTCTGGGCCTTGGCATGCGTGCCCCAGCTACCAGCTGGGGTGTATTATTGCAGGAATGCCAAAACATCGGCAACATCGCCAACTGCCCATGGAAGCTGATCCCTTTGATTTACGTGGGCGTTACGGTGCTGGCATTTAATTTTCTGGGTGATGGGTTACGGGATGCAGCGGACCCCTACAAATAAGCGAAGGAGATGTCTTGATATCATGACGAGCAATGCAAAAACTGTGCTGGATATAAAGAACCTGAACATTGATATCCATTTGGAAGAGGGGGTACTCACTCCGGTCCGAGGCGTCAATCTGGAACTGCAGGAAAATGAAACACTGGGCCTTGTAGGAGAATCCGGCTGTGGAAAATCTTTGACCTGTAAGGCAATCCTGGGAATAAACAGCCAGAACTGCAAAACTACCGGTCAGATATTCTATACCGGAAAAAACGGAGAAAGGAAAGATCTGCAGCGTATGCCATACGGCGGAAAGGCGATTCGGGCGATAAGGGGTAAAGAGATTTCCATGATCTTTCAGGAACCCATGAGCGCTTTCTCCCCCTTATTTACTGTTGGCCATCAGCTGCAGGAAATTGTACTTCTCCATGTTACCAAAGATAAAAGAGCTGCCAAAGATCTGATCATTAAATCCATGAATAGGGTAGGCATTGCCAACCCGGAAAAACGGTATCAGCAGTATCCCCATGAGTTTTCCGGCGGAATGCTTCAAAGGGCTTTAATCTGTATGGGGTTGGCGTGCAGTCCCAGAATTCTTATTGCCGATGAGCCCACTACAGCTCTGGATGTGACGATACAGGCACAAATTTTGGACCTTCTCAGCGAATTGCAGAGGACTTCCGGCATGTCCATTCTCTACATCACCCATGATCTGGGTACAGTAGCACAGTTGTGCGACAGGGTGGCTGTTATGTATCTCGGCAAGATCGTGGAAACCGCTTCTGTGCAGGAAATTTTCCATAATCCCATTCATCCTTATACAATCGGGCTTATGGGTTCCATCCATAAAATTGGCGGCACTAAAGATCGGCTTTTTTCCATCAAAGGATCCGTACCGTTGGCTATGAACCTGAAAAACCGGTGCAGTTTTTATGACCGGTGCATTTACCGGAAAACCAATCCATGCAATGGTCCCGAACCAGGATTGACGCCGGTGACTGAAAATCATTATGCTGCATGTTATCTTCCCCAGACTTCCCTTAAGGAGGTAAACTGATCTGATGGATGAAACAATTTTGGAAATCAAAGATCTGAATATGGTGTTTTCCTCTGGAAAATCAAAAGTCCACGCCGTCGACAATGTCAGCTTTCGGATAAAACAGGGGGAAACAGTTGGAATTGTAGGTGAATCAGGATGTGGTAAAACTACTTTGGGACGTTGCATCGTTCTGGCATACAAGGCTACGTCCGGTCAGGTTCTCTATCATGCTGCGGATGGTAAGAAGTACAATATCCAGGCCATTTCAAAACAAAAACTCCGCTCTATCCGCAAAGAGATACAGATGATTTTTCAGGATCCTTATTCCTCCCTGGATCCAAGAATGACGGTTTTCGATATCATTTCGGAACCTCTTCGGGCAAATTATAAAAAAATTCCAAAAAATGAGATGGAGTACCGGGTCCAGGACGTGGCAAAAAAAGTAGGCCTGAATCCCAGCTATCTCAAACGTTATCCCCATGCCTTCTCCGGTGGCCAGCGTCAAAGAATTGGAATTGCCCGTGCATTGATATTATATCCAAGGGTAATCATCTGTGATGAGCCTGTATCCGCTCTGGATGTGTCCGTCCAGTCACAGGTGATCAATCTTCTTATGGATCTTCAAAAAAATATGAATCTGACTTATTTGTTTATCAGTCATGACCTGTCCGTAGTGGAGCATATTTCCGATCAGGTGGGAGTCATGTATCTGGGACAGATCGTGGAATACGCTTCTACGGATTTGCTGTTTCATAATCCTTGCCACCCTTACACCGAAGCGCTGTTGTCTGCAATCCCACTGGCAGATCCTGATACTCCCATGGATCACATCCCCTTAAAAGGGGAAATACCCAATCCCTCCAACCTGCCAAGTGGTTGTTTCTTCCACACACGATGTCCTTACTGTCAGGAACGCTGCATACGGGAACGGACTTCCCTGATCAGGCTGGACGATGGCAGACTGGTATCCTGTCATTTTGCAGGAAAGCTTCCACTACACGGCATTCAAGCTAAAGTTCCCCGATAATGAATAGTACAAAAGTTCCTGCTAATTACAGGCAATCCAACTGATAGGGATGGAATGATATGAAAAGAAGACTGATTATATTTATAGACAGCGGCGACACAATTGTGGATGAGTCGACGGAAATCATGAAAAATGGTATTGTTCAGACTGCCAAAGCCATAGAAGGAGCGGTAGAAACCCTCGTATCCCTGGCAGATAAAGGCTTCCGAATCTGCCTGGTAGCAGACGGTAATTTACGATCCTTTACAAATGTTTTTCGTATTTTAGGTATTGAAGATATTTTTGAAGCAAAAATTGTTTCAGAATCGGTGGGGGTTCAGAAACCCCATAAACGTATGTTCCGCACTGCCATGAAGGCTATGAACCTTACCGATGACGACCGTAACCGCATTGTCATGATCGGTAACAACCTGAAAAGAGACATTGCCGGCGCAAATCGGATGGGCATTACATCCATCCTTCTCAGCTATTCTCCCCGTTATGTCATGCAACCGGAGACAGAAGAAGAAATCCCGGATTATGTGGTTGCCCTTCCCCGGGAAATTCCTCCGTTACTGGAGGTGCTGGATCAGCAACTTCAAAACCGTAAAATTCTGAACAGAAGTCACCCTGAAATATAACTTTCATCTTTCGGCCATCCATAATTACAAGAGAGAAAGGAAAATGATATGAAGAGTAGCTGCAGAGGAAAAAAATTGCACATCAGTACCAAATCTCATCTGAATTTAACCTTTAACCTCCTTCAATGTGGCAACTTTCAGCTGGAATCGGAGGAATCCATGCAAATACCTGCCTGCGACATTTTTACTTTCTTTTACTTGAACAATGGATGTGCTTTGTTGGAATCAGAAAGTATTACTTATCAGATTGACTCTCCCTCCGGCATCTTCACGTTTCCAGATTGCCATTACAGCCTGGGTAACAATGGGAAAAGTCCGTTGAATATAACCTGGCTGGAATTTTCCGGCTATATGATCGAGCATTATCTGAACCGGGCCAATATTTATCGATCGAAGCCCGTTTTTTCGGATGCTGCAGGCAGCATCGGACATAAACTAAATAACCTCTACACGGCAGCCCAGACCTTTCCCAATCGTTACTGTAAGATGATGGCAATCCTATATGATATTTTTGCCAACCTGTTGGATGCCCACCCTGCCCTGCAACCGAATCAATATGTGGACAACGCCAATTTCTACATTGCCTATGCCCTGAATTATATAGAACAAAATTATTCCAAAAACATATCCGTGAACGATATCGCCATGGCTTCCGGTATTTCACGGAAGCAACTCTACAATTACTTTCGTGAACTGTTTGGCATTCCTCCCAAAAAATACCTGATCTACTATCGGATTGAAAAGGCCTGCAGACGTCTCAAACAATCCGGTCAGCCCATTTCGGACATTGCTGAGTCCGTGGGATATGCCAATCAGTTTTACTTCGCCAGAGAATTCAAGCGGCTGACAAGAATGACCCCGAGTGAATATCGAATGAATCCGGAGAGGAGCGAAATTCTCAGTTATCATACCTTTGTACGGCCCTTCAGCCAGCAGGAATGGGAGAGCCATTCCATTTAGGCGGGGAATCCGGGCAGCCCATATATCGTCTGGCTGCCCGCAGTTCCACTACGCAGCCGCAAAGAGCACAAAACCCATTCACCAGATGGGCACACTCCCTGCAGCTTTTCAGTCTTTCCCGATACACCCCATCCTCCGTGCGCTGTTCCATCGGCATATTGTTCAGCCGATCCCGTACCAAAGTCCAGAACTCTTTCTGATCTTCCATTTCACGAAGCAAACAGCGGCAGGGCTCAATACTGGTTGACATTATTTCGCTGCCAGCTCCACTACACTACAGGGTGGCATATGAAGTTCCAGCGCGGATCCTCCCCGGGTTTCCTTTGCCGTATAATCTGAAAAAGTCTCCGGATGTACCGTCTCCGGCGCTTCAAAGGTATTATGGGACCTCATGCTGCCATGCAGAATTCTCCCCCGGACCTGCTTTGCTTTTTTTCCCAGCAGCTCGCAGGAAATCACGGCATCCTCTTCCCCGGAAAGGTTGGCAATGGTGATATGAACCTGTCCGTTTTCATCCACGGAAGCAGACTCATGAAGCTGAGGGATACCGCCGATCTGCGGTGTTTCCAGATAGCTTTCCAGCAGTTCCGCATTCTGATGATTTTTATAAAGATCAAAGACATAATAAGTCGGGGTCCGCAGCATCTTTTCTCCTTCGGTAAGAACAACCGCCTGAAGCACATTTACCATCTGCGCCAGATTTGCCATAACAACCCGATCACTGTTCTTGTTGAAGATATTCAATGTAACCGCCGCAATCATGGCATCCCGCATGGTATTCTGCTGGTAAAGGAATCCTGGATTGGTTCCCGGCTCCACATCATACCAGCCGCCCCATTCATCCACAACCAGGCCCACCCGCTTTTCCGGATCATACCGATCCATGATTCCGCTGTGGCGGGAAATCAGTTCCTCCATTCGCAGGGCAGCCTTTAAAGTGGCGTAATATTCCTCCGCACTAAAGTCCGTGGAGGAGCCCTTGTGCTGCCAATCCCCGGACGGGATTGTGTAATAATGCAGGCTCAGGCCATCCATGTACTTCCCGGCAATCTTCATAACCGTATCCGTCCAGTGGTAATCGTCTGCATTGGGTCCGCAGGCGATCCGAAACACATGATTGTCTCCATAATTCCGCAAATAGGTCTGATACCGGCGATACAGATCCGCATAATACTCCGGCCGCATATTGCCGCCGCATCCCCAGTTTTCGTTGCCGACGCCAAAATACTTTACCCGCCAGGCCTTATCCCGACCGTTTTTTCGCCGCAGGTCTGCCATGGGAGAAACGCCGTCAAAGGTCATATATTCCATCCACCCGCTCATTTCCCGGACGCTTCCGCTGCCCACATTTCCATTGATATAAGGCTCACAGTCCAACTGCCGGCAAAGCTCCATAAACTCATGCGTGCCAAAGGAATTATCTTCCACGACGCCTCCCCAATGGGTATTGATCATCTTCTTTCGATCTTCCCTGGGACCGATGCCGTCTTTCCAGTGATATTCATCCGCAAAGCATCCTCCCGGCCAGCGAAGCACCGGAATCCGGATTTCCCTCAGGGCTTCCACAACATCATTCCGGATGCCGTTGGTATTGGGAATGGGAGAATCCTTCCCCACATAAATCCCGTTGTAAATACATCGACCCAGATGTTCGGAAAAATGTCCGTAAATTTCCGGATGAATCCGGCTTTTTCTGTGATTGACGCCTACAATATACTTTGTCATGGAATCGCCTCCCCTTTTTTGTCTATGCCCTCCTGTTATCCTTTCAGTTTCCACGCAAGGTCAGAAAGGAAGAGATCGTGCTCCAGCTGCTCCGGCCGGGTATCGCGATGGATATGTACAAACTCGATGTCCATCATCCGGGCCCAATCCTTAAGCATCTCCGCATCGCAGTCCCGGCTTAGCACAGTATGATGTGCACCCCCGGCCAGGATCCAGCACTCCGCTCCCGTGGTCAAATCCGGCTCAGGCTTCCACATCACACGGGCCACAGGCAAATTGGGCATGGTCTGCGTCGGCTTTACACACTCAATATCCTGAACGATCAGCCGCAGGCGTCCGCCCATGTCTATCAGACTGGCCACAACAGCCGGTCCTGCCTTGCCTTCAAACACCAGCCGCGCAGGAGCCTCCCGGTTGCCGATTCCCAGATCGTGCACTTCAATCCTGGGCTTCTCCGCCGCCAGGGACGGGCATACCTCCAGCATATGCGCTCCCAGGGAAATGCCGTTTTTCAAGTCATAGTTATAATCCTCCATAAAGGCCGTACCGCCGCCCATACCGTGGGTCATTGCCTTCACAATGGCCGTCAGGGCGGAAACCTTCCAGTCCCCTTCCCCTCCATATCCGTAGCCCTGGCGCATCAGATCCTGACTGGCAAGGCCCGGCAGCTGTTTCATCCCATACAAATCCTCAAAGGTATTGCTAAACGCCATACATCCTTCCTCATCCAGCATGCGCTTTATGGCAATTTCCTCCCGGGCCTGATACCGAACGGTCTGCAGATCATCCGTCGCAAATTCATAGTTTTTCCGATATTCCGACATGCAATCCTCTATCTCAGCATCCGTCACAGCGTCCATATATTCCACCAGCGTGCCTACCGGCCAGGTATTTACCTGCCAGCCCAGCTTGATCTGTGCTTCCACCTTGTCGCCTTCTGTAACGGCCACCTCGCGCATGTTGTCCCCGAAGCGCATTACCTTCATACGCCGGCTGACTGCTGCACCGACAGCCGCCCGCATCCATTTCCCGATTTTCTTCTGCGTTGCTTCGTCCTTCCAGTAGCCAACCACTATCTTCCGGGCCTTCCGCATCCGTGCCCCGATAAAGCCATGCTCCCGGTCTCCATGGGCACTCTGATGCAGATTCATATAATCCATGTCCATGGCTTCATTGGGGATTTCTTCATTGAACTGGGTATGGAAATGCAGCCAGGGCTTCTGCAGGAGCCCCAAGCCGTTGATCCACATTTTGGAGGGGGAGAAGGTATGACAAAAAGTAATGATGCCGGCACATTCATCATCATAATTGGCTTCCTGGATCAGCTTTTCAATCCCGCCGGCTGTTTTCACGGTATCCTTGTACACCACGTCATATGGCAGATTGCCGCTTCCGTTCAATCCGTCCGCTATGGCGCGGCCGTCCCGTTCCACCTGAGCCAGGGTCTCCGGCCCATACAGGAACTGGCTCCCCACCACAAACCAAAATGCATACTGCTTTTCTTTCATCGTATCTTACTCCTTTCTACTTTATCTGATTTGTTTCCATCTTTGTCTGATCTGTATCCA
>DHDO01000046.1:12078-25688 GCA_002399435.1 Firmicutes bacterium UBA4874 | reverse complement strand
GTATCCATCGTTGTCTGATCTGTTTCCATCTGAACTCATACCATCCCAACTCAGAAAACCGGAATTCACTCAGTATATGAAGTATAAAATGAAAAATTGAAATAAAACTAATATTATAGGATCATGATTTCCTACGAATCGTGCAAATGCTCCACTGCTGCCTTTTGAATGGCCAGCCCTTCCAGATACCGCTTCATATAGGAATCAAATCCCTGGACATCTCCGATTTTGGGCTCCACACAGGAACCCTGGATTTGGGCAAACACCCTGTCCGCAAGATAACGCTCCAGGGTTTCACCTTCCTTCTTCCGCTGCCCATAGGCAGCCAGCAGGGCAATGCCCCAGGCGCCGCCTTCTCCGGCGGACTCCATTACGGACACCGGTACATTCAGGGCAGCGGCCATCAGTTGCTGACCCACTCCCCTGGTTTTGAACAATCCGCCGTGGCCCAGCATTTTCTCCACTCTGACATGCTCCTGTCCGGTGAGAATATCCATGCCGATCCGGAGCACCGCGACAGCGGAAAGAAGCAGACTTCGGGCAAAGTTTGCCAGATGAAACCGGCTGTCCGGCATACGGACAAACAGTGGACGGCCTTCCCGGAATCCGGTGATTGGTTCACCGGAGTAATAGTTGTAGGAAAGCAGCCCCCCGCAGTCACTTTCTCCTTCCAAAGCCTTGAAGTAAAGGGCATCGTACAGATCGGACTTTTCAGCCTTGGCGCCCATGGTTTCAAGGACTTCCCCGAACAGGCGCACCCAGGCGTCCAGATCCGAGGTGCAGTTGTTGCAGTGCACCATGGCGACCGGTTTCCCGGCAGGCGTGGTCACCATATCAATTTCGGGGTAAATCCGGCTCAGTTCTTTCTCCAGTACCACCATTGCAAAAATGGAAGTCCCTGCCGAAACGTTCCCTGTATGTTCGGCTACGCTGTTGGTGGCAACCATGCCGGTGCCGGCATCGCCTTCCGGAGGACACAGGGGAATTCCGGCCTTCAGCCTTCCGCTGGGATCCAGCAGCCTGGCTCCTTCTTCGGTCAGTACCCCGCCGGGCTCTCCGGCACTCCGGACTTCCGGGAGAATATCCTCCAGACTCCAGCCCAGGGAAAGGCCGGAAATCAGCCCGTCAAACTGCTCCACCATTGCGGTTTGATAACTGCCGTTTTTGCCAATGGGAAAGACTCCGGAGGCTTCCCCTACACCGAGGATCTTTTGCCCTGTCAGCTTCCAGTGTACGTACCCGGCCAGTGTTGTCAGAAAGGAAATATTCCGGATATGGTCTTCGTTATTGCATATTGCCTGATACAAATGGGCAACGCCCCATCTCTGGGGAATATTGAAGTCAAACTTCTCCGTCAGCAGACCAGCGGCCTGCCCGGTTATGGTGTTCCTCCAGGTACGAAAAGGCACCAGCAGATGCCCTTCCCTGTCAAATACGAGATATCCGTGCATCATGCCGGAAATACCGATGGAACCGACAGTGGAAAGATCCGCTCCGTATCTGCCGCGTACTGCCTCCGCAAGGCTCCGGTAGCTGCCCTGCAGGCCTTTCCATACATCCTCCAGGTGATAGGTCCATATTCCGTTTTCCAGCTTGTTTTCCCAGTCATAGCTTCCGGAAGCAATGGGACGATGGTCCTCTCCGATCAGGACCGACTTGATGCGGGTGGATCCCAGTTCAATCCCCAGTGCGGTCCTGCTTTCCAGAATATCCTGTCTGGCCCGGCTTTGTCCGGCCTGATCTTCTTTCAACATGAATCGGTATGCCCCTTCCCCTTTATTCCATTTTACGTAAGAGTCCGTTATATGGAAGATGTCATCTTCTTAAGCCAGCTTTTCTGTGCTTCCTCCAGATACGGACTTAACTTCTGACAGACTTCTTTATGATATGCATTGATCCAATCGATCTCATCCCGGTTCAGAAGGGACGGATCCATTGCCCGGATATCGATGGGACACCACGAAAGCATATCAAATCGATAGAACTGCCCGTCCTCCACCTTTTTGTCCTCCACCACCACTACATCATTTTCTGTCCGGATGCCGTACTGGTTTTCTTTATATACCCCCGGCTCGATGGTTACGAGCATGCCCGGCACCAATGGCACATTGCTGCTGAATCCATGAGGGCCTTCGTGAACCCCCAGGCAGAAGCCGACGCCATGTCCCGTACCGCATTTATAGTCCATATGGTATTTCCAGACAGGCTGCCTTGCCAGGGCATCCAGATTTTTCCCGCTTGTTCCCTCCAGGAATATTGCCGAAGCCATGGCAATATGGGACTTCAGCACCAGTGTGAAATCCCTTTTCTCTTCTTCGCTGATCTCCCCCAGTACAATGGTCCGGGTGATATCCGTCGTGCCGCTGAAATACTGGCCTCCGCTGTCCACCAGCAACGACCCTTCCGGCTTTAGCACGGAATAGCTCTCCGGAGTGGCTGAATAGTGCATCATGGCAGCATTGGCATTGTATCCGGCTATGGTTTCAAAGGATTCCCCCATACAGTCCTTCTGCTGCATTCGGAATTCCAGGAGCTTTTCCGCAGCTTTCAGCTCGGTGACTCCACCTTTTGCAACATTGGTGTCCAGCCAATACAGGAAATTCACCATGGCAACACCGTCTTTGACATAGGTATCCTTTATATTTCTTATTTCGACCGGATTTTTCACAGCTTTCATCGGTATGATAATGTCGCTTTTATCGATAACCCTGGCCTGCTTTACCGCGGAGTATATCGCATAGCTGTTCTTTTCGCTGTCCACCAATACGCTGCTGTCTGCGGGCAGGTCCGTAAGAGCCTGAAAAACTTCTCCGTAATCCCTGATGGAAAGCTCATTTTCCCGTAAGTAATTCCTTACCTCATCTGTCAGCTTGAGGGGATCCACAAACCAGGTAACGGAATCCCTGGAAATCAGGAGGTAGGATAAGATAACCGGGGTATAGGAAACATCGTTTCCACGGAGATTCAAAAACCAGGCGATGGAATCCAGAGCAGAAACAATATAATGATCCGCCCCGTCCTTTTCCATTTGGGAAAGCACCTGCGCCCGTTTTTCCCGGACGGAGAGCCCTGCAAAGGCCACATCCAGGAGAAACGCCTTTCCCATAGGGAGAGAGGGCCGATCGGCCCACAGTTCGCTCACCAGATCCATATCGCCCTTCAGGAAAACGCCCTTCTCCTCCAGATTTTTCTTCAGCTTCCGTACGTCCGCACAGGATACCAGCCGGCCGTCCAGTCCGACTCCCTGTCCCCGGGTCAAACTCTGCTCCAGGAATTCCATATAATCGGGAACCCCTTTTTCCTTTTTGAACAGTTCAAACTCACTGCCCTGAATCTCCTTTGCGGCCTGTATATAATAGCGCCCATCGGTCCAGAGAATGGCACGGTCCATTGTAACAACAACCGTTCCTGCGGAACCGGTAAATCCGGAGATCCACTCCCTGGCCCTGTAATAATCCGGAACATACTCATCCAGATGGGGATCCGCACTTGGTATGATATAGGCATGGATACCTTTTGACTTCATACTTCCCCTCAGTGCCCTTAATTTTTCATTTATCGTCACATGAAAGACTCCCTTCCGTATCTCAGAATACATTTTTTCATCAATTGCTTCTATTTTATCACCAATTTCCCATTTTGGCGAGTACCGTCCGGGAAAGCCAACGCCGAAAAAATAAAAGCCCTAAGCAACCGCACTTAAGGCTTTCCGCAAGACGCCAAAATGACATTTGGTATCCGATTTTTATCCTGCTGTTTTACCATTGTATCCGGGATTTCGGAGGGGTCTTCGAAGGAGAATTCTCTTTATAGTATAATACAAATGAGCCCTCCGCTTCCCTCGTTGATGATTCTCTGAAGGGTCTCCTGAATCTTGAACTGGGCATCCTCCGGCATTCTCATCAGCTTGTTGGAAAGTCCTTCCTTTACCAGTTCATTGAGGGATTTTCCAAAGATGTTGGACTCCCATAGCTTGGACGGATCACTTTCAAAGTCATCCAGCAGATATTTGATCATCTCTTCACTTTGCTTCTCAGTACCAACAATGGGAGATATTTCCGTTTCAATGTCGGCACGGATCAAATGCAGGGACGGTGCGCTGGCTTTCAGACGAACTCCGAAACGGCCTCCCTGCCGGATGATTTCCGGTTCTTCCAGTGTGAGCTCTTCCATGGACGGAGCCACCATTCCATATCCGGTTTCCCTTACGTCTTTCAGGGCATCCGCCACCCGGTCATATTCCTTCTTTGCAAAGGCCAGCTCCTTCATCAGACCGATCATCTGATAATCGCCCTCAATATGATAGCCGCACTCTTCCCCGAGGATTTGATAGAAAAGCCCGGACTTGACATCCATCTGAACCTGCACTTTTCCGCTGCCCAGATCAATGTTTTCAATCTTTGGTTTTTCCAGATATTCGGAGTTCTCAAAGGATTTGCCGAAACCATCCATGTCCCGGATGCGCAGGGCATTTGCTGATATCTCCCTTGAGGAATCCATGATATATTGAATCAGCCAATGGTCATCGTCCAGACTCAATACCCACTTGGAGACATCCAGCTTGATTTCCGTGATGGGAAATTCAAACAGTGCATTGCTGAGAATATTATGAATGTCCTCATCTGTCAGGTTCAACACATCCAGCGCCAGAACCGGAACATCGTATTTTTCCTCCAGGGCACCCTTGAGTTTGATCGTGTCCTCTGCGTCCGGTGTTCGCGTATTGAGAATCATGACAAAAGGTTTCTGTAATTCTTTCAGCTCCCGGATCACACGTTCTTCCGCCTCTACATAATTGGAACGTGGAATCTCGGTGATACTGCCGTCCGTTGTAACCACCAGGCCAATGGTGGAATGATCGGCAATCACCTTTCGTGTACCGATCTCCGCCGCTTCTTCAAAAGGAATATCGTAATCAAACCAGGGAGTCCGCACCATCCTGGGAGTTTCCCCTTCCATATGACCCATTGCCCCTTTTACCAGGTAGCCGACACAATCCACCATACGGATATTCAGGCTGGCATTCTCCTGCAGAGAAATCTGCACGGCTTCATTGGGAACAAATTTTGGCTCAGTGGTCATGATCGTGCGGCCTGCACCACTCTGAGGCATTTCATCACGGGATCGTTCCTTTTTAAAGTCGTTATCCATATTAGGAAGGACCAGTAAATCCATAATTCTTTTGATCAATGTGGATTTTCCTGTTCGAACCGGTCCCACCACGCCTATGTATATATCCCCATCGGTGCGTTCGGCAATATCCCGGTACAGGTCAAACTTCTCCATTAACTTTCCCCTCCCCATCTGGGAATTAGATTTGGGCTGGTCAGTTCCCAATATCTAACGTCCAGTTCTGTTTTCTACTACATATATATTGGGAGCCGGATAAGAATATGACAAGTTGTCATCAAAAAATGCGGAAGGCCTTACTTTCCGAAGCCCTGCCGCATATCAGATATTCTTTCCGGATTTGGAGAAGGAAAATTTGTTTTCCTGGCCGTTCAGCAGCCGTTTTATATTCCCTTTATGTCGGAGCAAGGCAAGAAGTGCAAGAAACACCCCGACCAGGATCATCTCTGGCGGCTCCCGGAAGATAGCCAGGAGAACGGGGAACAAAATCGCCGCAATGATCGAACCCAGAGACACATACCGTGTCATCAGAACCAGGGCAACGAAAACCAAAGAGAGAATGAGACCAGTTCCCGGGTATAAAACAAGAATCAGGCCAAAGGAACAGGCAATTCCCTTTCCTCCCCGAAAGCGGAGCAGACAAGGCCAGTTATGACCGATCACTGCCATGCATCCGCTGATTGCCCCTCCCGCCAAACTGCCCGAAGTCAGCTGCATGCCCAGCCATGTGGCGACGGCACCTTTCAGAACATCACATAAAAAAACAATCAGCCCGGTTTTTGTTCCCAATACACGCATTGCATTGGTGGTACCGGCATTTCCGCTTCCATAATTCCGGATGTCAATATCCCTGCAAAACCTGCCCAGCAAATAGGAAGGAGAAAAATTCCCCACAAAATAACCAATGACTGCTGCCAGCACATAATAACCCATTTCAAACCCCCTGCTTCGTTTTCTCCCGTACCAGAATACGGAGAGGCGTACCTTCCAGATCAAAGGTCTTTCGAAAGTAATTTTCCAGATAACGTTGATAGGAAAAATGCATGAACTCCGGATGATTGACAAAAAGGACAAAAGTAGGTGGCTTCACGGATACCTGCGTACCATACAGGATTTTCAGGTGTCTCCCCTTATCGGCAGGCGGTTCGTTCACCGCTATGGCATCGGCAAGGCAATCGTTCAATACCCCGGTGGAAACCCGGAAGATACATCGGCAGTACACCTGATTTACCAGCTCCATAATGCGACCCACCCGCTGCCCGGTTTTTGCGGACAGATAGACATCCGGCGCATAAGTCATAAAGCTCAGACTATTTCGGAGTCTTTTGTGGTATTCCTCCATGGTATGGGTTTCCTTCTCAATTTTATCCCATTTATTTATGACGAAAACGCAGCCTTTCCCCTCTTCATGAACCAATCCTGCAATTTTCGCATCCTGCTCCGTGATCTCCTCCGAAGCATCCATCACCATCAGCGCCACATCACATCTCCGGATGGCACTCAGGGCCCGTATCACACTGTAACGCTCCAGGGGATCATGAATCCGGCTCTTTCTCCGTATCCCCGCCGTGTCTATGATCACATACTTCTGACCATCCCTCTCAAAGGAGGTATCAATGGCATCCCGGGTAGTGCCCGGAATATCGTCCACAATGACCCGTTCCTCACCGAGAATCCGGTTGATAAGGGACGACTTCCCTACATTGGGCTTTCCCACAACCGCAATCTTAATGGCTTCTTCCTTTTTTTCCTCCGGTCTTTTCCCGGGGAAATGGGATACCACCTCATCCAGCAGATCCCCGATTCCCCGTTTATGGGAGGCGGATATGGATATGGGATCCCCGATTGCCAGGTTATAAAACTCGTAGAGATTTGCCTCGTTCTCCTGCGTGTCAATCTTGTTTACAGCCAAAACAACAGGCTTGTCCGATTTGCGAAGCATATCCGCCACATCCCGGTCTGCCGGCGTGACACCCTGTTTCCCGTCGGTAAGGAACAGAATCACATCTGCCATTTCCATGGCAATCCCTGCCTGACTTTTCATCTGCTGCAGCAACAGGTCCCGGCTTTCGGGATCAATGCCTCCTGTATCAATCAAGGTAAACTTATGGTCCAGCCATTCCGCATCGGCGTATATTCTGTCCCGCGTAACACCGGGGGTATTCTCCACAATGGAAATTCGTTTTCCGGTCAACTGGTTGAACAAAGCAGATTTCCCTACATTGGGTCTGCCGACAATCGCTACCATTGGTTTTGCCACAAACACACCTCCCAATTCTGCTCAAACAGTCTCTTTGAAGAATTCATCCGATCCCCATCCATATGGGTAAACTCCATATTTTCCTGTGCCGGATACAAATCAACAATATACCAGTATTATCTGTCATATTCCGCATTTCGTCAAGAAAAATCCGAAATCTCCTGTCTGGCTTTCAGATTTTTCCTGACCCTTTGCACGAGTTTGACCAGTTTCCGGTAACTCCGCCGGATTCCCCAAATGGTCATTGGCCTTCCAATGGATACGATTCCGAGCCTTCGCGTGAGAACCCCGCCGATCGAAGTGATCGGATGAAGCTCCACCAGGGCATCTGCCAATAAAAAACGGGTCTGATCCACACCACATGCATTCAAATAACTTTTCATGGCAGGAATCACCAGCTGTTTTTCATGCTTCATACCTATAATGTAAATGTCCCAGCCCATCTCATCGGTTCCCACATAAACCGGAGTTCCCAGTCTGCAATGATCCATTTTGTCATAAAACGGAACACTGCGGAATTCAGCAGGCTCCGGAATCCGGTTTTCCGGGAGATAATGCAGATGAATGGAGGCACAAGTTACGGAGGTGTGAGCACCTCCGTAACAACAATAAAATAGTTTCACTCGCCTTTTTCACCTTCCAGGTCTTTCTTTGTTTCTTCATCTTCCAGGGATTTCTTTGCTTCTTCAACTGCTGCGGCACAAACCTTGTAGTGCCTCCGAAACCAGGCATGAAACCAGTATGGGGCCAGCCTTTCCTCCCTGGGGAAATGAGAATTCTGCAAGATGCCGGGAAGGATTCCTTCCTGGTGTTTTGCCGGGATAAAACGAACCGGCTCCCGGATACGAAAAACCACATTCATATTTTGAATGGCACGAATCAGCATGCCACTGTGCTGTCTGCATCCAAGACTGTAAACTTCGCGGAGAGAATCGTCCAGGCCGACATAGATCAGATTGCCGGCCTGATTTGCATACCGGCGGCACAATTCATACTGTCGGTCAATGGTATCCGGGGAAGGCAGTTTCTTTTCCGGATAAACACCTGCATGAAGGGATGCCATAAGATAGGCTGCATAAGTACCCCAATAACTGTAATAGATAATTCGCACGGTTCCTCCCACAGCATGAACAGCCACTGGCTATTTTTTCTTTTTTCGTCCCAGAAAACTGCTGTAATCCTGTCTGTTTGACCTTCTGATTCTGGAAAACCTCTCCCGGCTGCCCGTACTGATGAAAAGAAAGGCAACGATGCCAACTGCCACAATGCCAATCATCCAAAGAAAGCCATGACCGCCGCCGGATCTCCCACTTTCATGGTTGATCGGGGTGACCTTTGTTTTCTTTCCTTCCGGCCTCCCGGTCTTTGGAGAATGCTTTTGGACAGTCCCTCCGTACATCGATTTGGAAACAATGTCGGCCAGATAGGCTGTGGATCGTTCCGCCAGCTCCTTGGAGCTCTCATAGGTACCCACTTCAAAAAGCAGGGATCGGGGGGTCAGCTCCTGGTTATAGGAACCTTTCCCGAAATAGATATCCTTCAGCAGGCCGGGATAATTTTTATCGGAAACGGCTTTGAGTTTATATGCCAGCTCCTCATTGGCTTTCCGGTTCTGATTGCGCCGGCCCACTACAATCCGGATGGCGGTCATATCCTGCCCGTCCACTTTGGCTGCATAATGACTCTTTGGTACGGCATCCCTGTGAATATCAAATACGGCGCGTACGGGAACATTCTTTTTCATCAGGTTGACTGCGGTCCGCCTGGAGCGCCGATAGGATCCCGCGTCATGCGGGTCGTGTCTGTCCCGGCTCATTATGGCATCGATGCCTTTCTTCCTCAGGTTCGCCTGAAAAGCTTCCGCCACATCAAAAATGCCGCCGTTCCCCTTGATGCTTTCCTTTCCGTCCGTCGGAACGTAGGACTCGTCATTGTGGGTACAGTACAGCAGGATATTTCCTTTATTCTGCTGTACCGCTTCCCTGGACTCCGGATCGGTTTCTACAGCCGGAAGGGTGACTTCTCCCAAAAGCCTGGTATAGGCCGTTTTCTTTTCCTTGTCTACCCTGGTTACGATATAATGCTTGTTGTCGCTGCTGACATATTCATCCTTTAAGGATACTTCCCAACCCATTACAGTCAATTCCTTTTCGTTTTCATCCAGCAGGGTATAATAGCCCCGTTCCGATTCAAACCAATCGTCGGCAGATGCGGAAATTGGGAACAGAAACAGCAAAAGCAGTATGGGGATCAGGATCCTATTGGTCATCTTCTTCATGATTCGTAACCTCCTCCTTTTCCTTTTCTTCCTCCTCTTCCTCCCCTTCTTTTTTCTCTTCCTTCATGCCAACAGCACTGGTAAATTCTGCATGATCAAAATGCAACCTTTTTTTGCTGGTGCCACCCTGGATCTTTTCTCTCAGTTCTCCGATAAATTCCGCCAGCAATACCGCAATGAAGCCGGATAGCACAACGGCATCCAAAACACCGGCGGAACCAATGCGGGTCGGCGCAGGGATATTGCGGATCAGGTTCTCGATTCCCTGAGCAACATCCGCCAATATCACACCCATAATGCCTGCAATAAAGGAGGCTCTTCTGGAGCGCCCAAACAGATAAGCAATCACGCCCGCAAGAATGCCATAGATATAGTTCGGGTCAAAAAGCATGGTTTCCGGCTCTGCAGGAAGCAGTCTTCCTGCCAGGTACACAGCGAGTCCGGACAGCAGCGATGCCAGGGCCGCTCTCCTTTTTTCCTTTCCCGTGCCTGCCTTTACAAAAAGGTAAACGGCCAGGATGAAGGGAATAACCGCACCACCCAGATTGATCGAAAAGTTCTTTCCAAAAGGGATATCCGGAAGAATACCGCCTATGAAAATAGCAGCCAGAATAAATAATGCCTGCTTGTCATTCAATCTCAGCCTGTCCAGAACCCGATGGCCGACTCCGAACAGGATCAAAATGCTTGCTACGACCAGGAGTGCTAATCCCAAGGGCATAATTTGTCACCTCTTGTTGAATTTTATTAGGATTATCATTCCCTTTCCCAGGAAGTTGTATGCCATTCCTTTTGGCCAAAAAGCAAAAAAAGAAACCAATGGAATATGGTTTCCTTGATTCCTTTGCCTCGCATTTCCAGCAATGCTATTTTTCCTTGATCAGTTTGTTCAGTTCCTCCACAAATGTGTTGATATCCTTAAATTGCCGATATACAGAGGCAAACCGGACATATGCCACTTCGTCCAGGGCCTTCAGCCTTTCCATGACCATTTCCCCTATCCGCTGACTGAAGATCTCCCGATCCAGGGAATTGTAGACCTGCTTCTCGATGTCCTGCACAACCGCCTCCAGATCCTTCATGGTTACCGGTCGTTTCTCACAGGCCTTGAGCAGTCCGGAAAGGATCTTGTCGCTGTCAAAAACCTCCCGGCGGCCATCCTTCTTTACAACCAGAATCGGGATATGTTCCACCTTCTCATATGTGGTAAACCGTTTGCCGCAATGGGTGCATTCCCGTCTGCGGCGGATCATCGTACCTTCATCCGTAGGCCTGGAATCCACAACCTTGCTGTCCACAGCAAAACAAAATGGGCACTTCATTCATACAACCTCCCATACAACCTCCCTGAAGTTGTCTGTTATACCCATTATATTATCTTTCTGCCTTCCCGTCCATCTTTTTTGGATCCCATTACATCGGAATTCCCAATGGATAAACTCATGGCGCAGACTGGCCCTCCACATCCACCAGAACCACATCGTCTCCTATTTTCCGGATTCTTTCCCATGGAATAACCAGATCGTCCCCTTCCCGCAGCAGCCCCAGAAAACGACTGGCACCGGGAACGACAATGGCTGTGATACGGCCTTCGTTCAAATTGAATTCCATATCAATAATATTGCCCAGCCTTCGTCCATCCCGGATGTTAATGACTTCTTTCGTTCGAAAATCCGATGATTTTTGCAAAAAACCACCCCGCAATCCCAATCTCTTTTTACTATAGTATTTGCGGAGTATAAAAAAGATGACTCCCGGCAGAAGAAGTCCATGATAAATTTTCAGATATATTTTCGCATATGCTTTAATGCTGTTTTTTCCAATCGGGAAACCTGTGCCTGGGAAATGCCAATCTCCTCAGCCACTTCCATCTGGGTCCTTCCGTCATAGAAGCGCAGGGTAAGAATGAGCTTTTCCCGGTCATTCAGCTTTTTCATGGCTTCCTTGAGAGCGATTCCCTCCAGCCAGGTTTCATCCTGATTCTTTTCATCACTGACCTGATCCATAACAAAAATAGCGTCCCCATCGTCATGATAGATGGGTTCGAACAGGGAAATGGGATCCTGAATGGCATCCAGGGCAAAAACGACTTCTTCCCCCGGAAGATTCAGCGCTTTTGCGATTTCGGAAACGGTAGGCTCCCTTGAATTTTTGTTGATCAGCTGATCCCGCACCTGAAGGGCCCGATAGGCCGTATCCCGCAGAGACCGGCTGACCCGAATGGAATTGTTGTCCCGGAGATATCTGCGTATCTCGCCGATGATCATGGGTACGGCATACGTGGAGAACCGTACATTCTGCGACACATCAAAATTATCAATCGCCTTGATCAGGCCAATACAGCCGACCTGAAACAGGTCGTCAATGTGCTCCCCCCTGTTGTGGAATCTCTGTATGACGCTTAAAACCAGCCTCAGATTGCCCTTTATAAACGTTTCCCTGGCACTTTCGTCTCCGGCATGCATACGCGAAAACAACTCCATCATTTCCTCGTTGGTTAAAACAGGCAGCTTCGAAGTATTGACTCCACAGATTTCAACCTTGTTCGTGAGCATGCATTTTCCCCTCCATCCATATCTGATTAGAACCCTGTTATTACAAAAGTATTGCCCTGGACGGAGAGATTTATTCCTTTAAACCATTTGACTGATTTCCTTTTTCAGCCTTTTGATGATACGCTTTTCCAGCCTGGAAATATAGGATTGCGAGATGCCCAGCAGATCGGCAACCTCCTTCTGCGTTTTTTCCGAACCGTCCCGAAGGCCGAACCGAAGCTCAATAATGCTGCGCTCCCTGTGGGTCAGCCGGCTCATGGCCATATTCAGAATTTCCTTGTCCACTTCATCTTCGATGTACTTATAGACCAGATCATTCTCCGTTCCCAGAATATCAGACAGCAGCAATTCATTCCCATCCCAGTCGACGTTGAGCGGTTCATCCAGGGAGACTTCCGATTTAATTTTTCCATTGCGTCTCAAATACATCAGGATTTCATTTTCAATGCAGCGGGAAGCATAGGTGGCCAGCTTGATTTTTTTGGACGGATCAAAAGTGTTGACCGCTTTGATAAGGCCGATGGTGCCAATGGAAATCAGATCCTCCACACCGACTCCCGTATTTTCAAACTTTCGGGCAATGTAGACCACCAGCCGGAGATTGCGTTCAATCAATGTGTTTTTTACGGAGGCATCCCCTTTGCTCAGCCTGCCGATCAGAAAGGTTTCCTCTTCCCCGGACAGGGGAGGCGGCAGTGCTTCGTTGCCGCTGATATAATTGATGAACCGGTTCTTCAGAATTTTCAGCCTGCCGGTCATCCGGATCCACAGGACCCGGCAGGTCATCCTGGCCTTCTGATAAATGAACATTCACAACTCCTCCTGCTATGGTATAATCTGTGGCTGAATCAAAGCATGGTATTCATCGCTGCCCGACAATCTCTGGTTCCGGATGCCGATCAGGACCTCCCCGATTTCCGTCCAGGTGCCATCCACCTGAATCCGGGCCCGGTCCGGCCGGAAGGCAAGAAGGAGGCTTTCGGAATGCCCCAGGGTATGATAGGGTACCATACGGAACCGGCTGATCCACGTGGAATCAGCCATCACCCGGGTAATGTACTCCAGGTTTTCTTCCCTGCCTTCCTGAAATATTTTTTGTATTTCAGGCGGCAGAAGGGCTTGAATCTGCTCGAACTCCACCACCATAACCGGAATTCCGGAAATCGGATCTGCCAGCTCGTTGCCGGTATCCAAATAAGCATCGATACCGACGCTTTCCCCATCAAACCCCACCTCCACCGGATAAATCAATTGACGACGGTTCATCCTGAGCCGGAGAAGCGGCCACAGTAAGCGATACAGCATCATCACGCAGACTACGGAAAAAAGGACAATCGTCAATGGAAAATCCCGGATGAAAAAGACGCCATTGGTCACAGTGATACCG
>DHDO01000046.1:5901-11864 GCA_002399435.1 Firmicutes bacterium UBA4874 | reverse complement strand
AAATCCCGGAAGCCGGAAATCCGGAATCCAATGGCCAGCATGACAAGGGATAGCAGCACTTTAAGCGGAAACCGGGAAAGGATGGAAAAGCCGGGAAGAATCAGAAAGACGGCATAGACTGCGCCCACGCCGGCAGAACACCATAATCTCCACATGGGGGAGGCGTTTCCGGACAATTTCCGTGTGATCCAGTTTAAAATATAATTAAGGAACAGATTATCCAGCCAGATGACATCCAGATAGCGATATTCCACCCCAACCCCATCCTTTGTAAAGGCGGACCTGCCTCTTGTTGTCCCTATTATAACCTATCTGTAAAAAGAATCCTGTCAGATGGTGGTCATACGGACAAAAAAATAACGACAATAAATGCTCCTTATTGTCGCTATTCCCCTCTTGCCATTGTGTTTCCTGCGGATCCCTTTCCCTGGGAAGCGTCCGCTTCTTTCCTTTTCCCACTGTAACAGAAGAATCACCGCTTTATTTGATCCGGTTGCGGCGCAGAAATGTCGGAATATCCAGGTCATCTTCATCGGTCTTTGTTGTGGAAGATGTTCCTTTTTCAATGGTTTTGCCGGCCCCCTGCCGATCCTGCTTCTTTTCCTGCTTATCAAAACCGGTGGCAATAACGATGATCTCTATCTCGTCCTCCATGCTTTCATCAATGACAGCACCAAAAATGATATTCGCGTCAGGATCCGCGGACTCAGCAACCAGCTCCGCCGCCTCATTCACCTCAAACAAGCCCAGGTTGGGTCCCCCGGTGATATTCAGCAAGACGCCCTTGGCTCCTTCAATGGTGGTTTCCAGCAGCGGACTCTGAATGGCCTGCTTCGCGGCATCCGTTGCGCGGTTGTCTCCACTGCCCTTCCCGATCCCCATATGGGCAAGCCCCTGTTCCTTCATAATGGTGCGGACATCCGCAAAGTCCAGGTTCACCAGACCCGGTACCGCAATCAGATCGGAAATGCCCTGTACGCCCTGCCGCAGAACATCATCTGCAACCTTGAAGGCATCCAGCATGGAGGTTCTCTTTTCCACGACCTGGAGTAGCCTGTCATTGGGTATCGTGACCAGGGTATCCACCTTCTCCTTCAGCTGAACAATGCCGTTGTCCGCATTTTTTGCACGCTTCCTGCCCTCGAACAGGAAAGGCCTGGTGACCACTCCAACCGTCAGAATCCCCTGATCCCTGGCAATTTCGGCTACAATCGGAGCTGCTCCGGTACCGGTGCCGCCACCCATCCCGGCAGTGATAAAAATCATGTCGGCTCCCTTGATGGCCTGAAGGATTTCATCCCGGCTTTCCTCCGCGGCTTTCTGCCCGATATCGGGATTCGCTCCGGCTCCCAGACCTTTGGTGATTTTATCCCCTATCTGTATCTTCTGCGTCGCCTGCGAAAGATATAGAGCCTGTTTGTCCGTATTGATGGAGATAAATTCCACACCTTTCAAGCCATGCTGAATCATACGGTTTACCGCATTATTGCCTGCGCCTCCGACTCCTATTACCTTTATCTGTGCAAATTGATCCGTGTCAATATCAAATTCCAGCACGCCGTACCCTCCCTTTTAAAATGTTATAAAATTGGAAAATCGATTTTTTATTTTCCGGATAAGCGTCCGTATTGTTTTCGAAGCCCCGCCGGCTTTGTCCGGAGTGCTGCACCCCAGTGCATAAACTGCGGACAGGGTCGGACTGGAAAGCCCGATCATATCCGGTACCCCCAGCCGTATGGGAGCCGCCAGGATTTCGGAAGCCAACCCCCTGATTCCCCGAAGCAGGGAGATCCCGCCTCCTGCCAAAACAACGCTGTGACAACAGGCCAGCAGTCCCTCCGCACGGATCCTGTCCTTCACAATCTCCAGCAGCTCCCTGACCCGGGCTTCCACGATTTCCTGCAGAAAGGCCGGGGAAGCATCCGTGATGCCCGGATCTCCGTTTTCCGGTAACTCTTTGGCAGCGGCCTCTTCCTCCCGTGCCAGGCCAAGAATACAGTGCCTTTTTAACTCTTCTGCCTGCACGGAAGTCACTCCGGTCCCTGCCACAATATCCTGGGTAATGTTTTCCCCTCCCACCGGGATCCAGTCAAAAAATACCGGGATCCCCTTCCAATAGACAACAACATCTGTGGAATGCCCTCCCACATCAATCCAAACAGTCCCTTTCTGCTTCTCTTCCCGGGTAAGAAACGTCTCTCCGCAAATCAACGGCACGGAAAGGATCCGTTCCACCTTAATTTTTCGGGAAGTCAGGATCTGTGTCAGCTGTTCCACAAAATCATTGTTGATACAAATGAGGGATGCCTCCAGAAGGATCCGTTTCTTCTCCATGCCGAGAGGACTTCCCACACGGCTTCCATCTGCCCGGAAGCCTCCATACAATACATCAGATATCTTCCACGGGGAAGGCAGGGAGTAAGAGGCAGCCTTGCCCCGCAACTCCTCAATATCCTGCCCGGACATCGGATGATCCGGAGTCATCTCTCCGGTATTGCGGATCAGGCCACAGAATTCATTGGGAATCCCCAATGTGCAGTGGTCGACCCGGAAACCCGCCATATTCCAGGCTTGTCCAAGAGCATCGTCCAGGGCGCGGGACATCATCCCCCCGGACCTCCAGCCATCCCCGGAAACTCCGGCATACCGGACATTGCCCAGGCCGGACAACTCCGGCGAGCCGTCCCGGTCCCTGCGTCCTATCCAGACCGCCATCTTCGTTGTACCCGGATCAATTGCCATAATAGCATTGTTCAAAACAAGAGCCCTCACTTTACTAATACAGGTAAGCTGTTCCTATCCCCAGTAACTTTCTACCTTGTAAATATATTACCATAAACAAAAGCAAAATTAAATCATTTTTTGCTTTTACTCCTCTTTTGAGTCTTCTTGCAGATCCGGCTGCTCCGGCTTTCCCCTCAGGCTGTTTAAAAAGTGCCGTCGGATCAGGGCAAAATTATTGAACAGCCGATAGCCGAAAACAAAGATGGCACAAAGATAGATCGGCACATCCAGCCGATTCCCGATATAGGTCAAACCAGCCGCCAGGACTGCATTGCCGAAGAAGCCGGAGATGAACACATCGGCCTTAAACTGCCTGTCCAGATTCGCGCGTATCCCACCGAAAACCGAGTCCAGGGCAGCCAGTACCGCAATGGACATATAGGAGGAATAAACAGCCGGCACCTGAACCGGCAGCAGCATCCCCAGAACAATTCCAACAAACACACCAACAACAGGCAACCACATATCAATCACCTTCCTGAACCGCTTGCGCATATTTCGAGTCCATATCCCCAAGATAACGGGGAATTTTAATTTTATCCATCTTTCGGATCTGAACTTCCAGACCCCAGGCAGTCAGATTCTGATAAATACTGTCGTCTCTTTGAAAGTTCGCCAACAAGGCATGGGGATCCCCAATGGCGTGAATTACGAAAGGCGGGGCAAACCGTCCATACTGTCCCACGTTTATGGTAGGCCCGCCGCAGCTGATTCTGGAATTTCCCATGATCCGGGTATCGTTTACTGCGATGGCTTCCGCTCCTGCTTCCCGCAATTCATTGATCACATTCAGCATATCACTGTCGTGGACAACATAATAGTCCAAATAAGGATTGTTGGTCAGAATCGTATCCCGCTTCCGGTCATTCAGGATCATTTCCACCCCCGGCCCTTCCACGGGAAGCAGCCCGGCCAACCATCTGGCATCCTGGGTCTCTTTTTTCATGTGCTCAAGCTGATCATTGTTTTTCGCTGCGGAGTTTTCATATACCGCCAGCTTTTTTTCCTTCTGCGCAATCATCTCATCCAGTTCAAGCTTCTTCTCCGTCAAACCGTCCTTTTGCCGCAGCATTTTTTCGACAGTTTGCAGGGATGTTACCCCTCCTATTTCCACATCCGGACCCGGTTTTTGAAAAACCTGAACCGCATAGCACCCAAAGAGGATACAGACGCATGTAATCAGCAGATTATTTTTATCCAATTTGATTTTCATACCATCGCCCCATCTGTTTACTGTACCGGTTTGGCATAATCATATTGAAATACGCCGTTGTATTTGAGAATCCGGATCTTGTCTTTTCTGCGTATTTTGATGTCCAGTTCTTCCCCCAAGGTATCCGTCACACCTCCCAACAGCTTCAGGGAAGCCTCCAGCGTATCAGGATTGCCAATGGCCCTGATCTCAAAGGGAGCGGAATATCGATTGGTATTGATTACAATGTAATCCCCGGCATTTCGAATCTCCGTTGTGGAAAGGATCCTTTCCCCGTTGACGGACAATGCCTCAGCTCCGGCTGCATTCAATTCGTTGATCAGCAGCAGCAGATCCTCATGGTAAACATTCCTCACGATACCGGATTCTCCTCCGCTTTCCACCGGAATGACGTTTACGGTTACCACAACGCCCTTGCCTTCCAAATCCACCAGGCCGGCAAGGATACGGGACCGCTCCAGTTCCTTGTACATGGTATCGTTGATCTTTCCTTCATCCCTGGCAGCATTCTCATATTCCGCGATTCTTTTTTCCAGATCCCCTATATATTTCCGCTGATCCACAATATCCTGGTTCAGTTTTTGAACCTGGCTGGTCAGCTCCTGTGTCCTTTGAAGGGATACATCCCCACCGACGTTCTGAACATTTTTAAACTGCGTTGCCAACATCAGGCCAAGAATAATACTGACCAGCATAACCGCTATTTTTCCGCCCAGTATTTTCGTTTCCTCCACCTCGCTTATCCTCTGTCTGCTCCCTAATCTCCGCATCCTATGAGTCTTTCGGACGATATACGGCTTTGTCCGGTACACGGACATCCAGTGTTCCTCCCTTTCCATTTTTCAGAACACTCTGATACGCTTCCGATTTCAGCCATCCTAATTTCTTATCCAACTCCACGGCCTGACCAATTTGAACCTGAATCCCGTCTTTTGTGGTCAGCAGAATGTCATCCGGATTTTCCAGTCCGATCCCCTTCAGCAACCCGCCGACTTTCCATTTATCGATCTCTCCCAGCAGACGCAGAAGCATTTTCTCTTTATAGCTCTCATGCTCTCCTGCCGAGAGCAAAGTTCCCTTGGTAAGACTGGTGAGAGGAACTCCCTCCACCACCGGACAGGGCTCATCGTCCCGCTGCTTTACAATATCCAGAATAAAGCCGCTTCTATCTATGATAATATGAGAGCTTAAATAAGGAAGGACCGCAACCGGAACCCGTTCCCGAACCTCAAGGACCACCTCGGCAGGAAGTCGGAAAGAGATGGATTTCACCACAGGAAAGGGGGGATTGTTCTCCATTCGATTCTTTACCTTTGCCTTGCTGATTTTAAAAATATTATCCCCGCGGGTTATTCCCGACAGGTTTATTATAGCATCTTCGCTGAGGGTACCGCCGGATATTACCGTGATCTTTTTCACCTGGAACACCCCGGCACCCAAAAGAACGATCGCTGTCAGGCAAAGAAGCAAAACCAGAAAAAGCAGTATCCCTTTGCTTGTCCCATTCCGTCCCATAAATCATCCCTCACAACAGAAAACTGTTCCTTTCTTTTTGGATCCCTTCCACAGGGTTGATTCTACTGCAAAAAGTGGCGGGGCGCTTTTGCAGTGGAATCAAAACTGTTCTTCAGATCCGCTCGATATCCGCACCGATATCCCGAAGGCATCCATCCAGATTTTCATATCCGCGTTCGATATGGTGGATTTGATCCACGACGGTTTCCCCATTTGCCCTCAGCCCCGCCATGACCAATGCGGCACCTCCACGGAGATCACCTGCACGGACTTCTGCGCCCTTCAGGGCGGATACTCCCTGAATCACGGCAACATTGCCTTCTGTCCGGATATTGGCTCCCATTCGGATCAGCTCGGGAACATGCCGGAACCGGTTCTCAAAGATGTTTTCCCTGATAATGCTGGTCCCTCTGGCAACGGACAGGACACTCATCAGCAGAGCCTGCATATC
>DHDO01000046.1:0-5695 GCA_002399435.1 Firmicutes bacterium UBA4874 | reverse complement strand
ATCCTGCATCCGGTTTCCCTCAGCTTTGTCAGAATGGATTGGATATGTTCCACGTTTACATTGCGGACAACGAGTTCACTTCCCGTGATGGCAGCTGCCACCAGATAAGTCCCCGCCACGATCCGGTCCGGAATGACGGTATATTCCGTTCCGTGAAAACGTTCCACACCTTCAATAATAATGGTGTTGCTCCCTGCTCCGCATATCTTGCCTCCCATGCTGTTTATAAAATTCGCAAGGTCAATGATCTCGGGTTCCTTGGCTGCATTTCGTATCACAGTCTGTCCCTTTGCGCGGGTAGCGGCCAGCATAATATTCTCCGTCGCTCCTACACTGGGATAGTCCAGATGGATATCGGCCCCTGTCAGATCCGTCGCTTCACATATCAGATAGCCGTGTTCTTCCCGGATCACGACGCCCAACTGTTTCAAACCATGCAGATGCAGGTTGATCGGACGCTGCCCGATGTCGCATCCTCCCGGATAAGTGATCACCGCTCTTTTCATTCTGGCAAGCACTGCGCCCAGCATCACGATGGAAGAACGGATTTCCCTGACATACCGGTCCGGAATCGTCCAGCTGTCCACTTCGGAAGGGTCCACAATCAATGTTTTCCCTTCCCTTTTTATCCGGCATCCTATGGAGCTCAATATCAGCAGCATGGTTTCCACATCCACAAGACTGGGGAAATCATGCAGGATAACAGGTTGATCCGTCAATATGACCGCTGCCAAAATCGGAAGAATGGCATTCTTTGCGCCAATAACCCGGATTTCTCCCTCCAGCTTTTTCCCACCTCGAATTCTGTATTGATCCATTCAAGTTCCACCTCTTTCTTGGTTCTCATCCATATCGCACTGGGATTTCAAAACAAATCCTGGTTCAGTATCATGATATGCATGGAAAATTGAGGTGTTACAATTCTGGTTTCCCGCATAGAAGAGAGAGTCATGCAGCGTTGCAATGCCTGGAAATATTCAGCAGTACGCCAATGCTGGTCATGAACATCGCCAGGGAAGAACCGCCGTAACTGATAAACGGAAGAGGCAGGCCGGTCGGAGGCATGGACGCGGTCACAACTGCGATATTGATGACCACCTGTATGGTGATCATGGAAATAATACCAGCTGCCACCATGCTTCCAAACATGTCCGGAGCGGTCAGGGCAACCCGGATTCCCCGCCAGATCAGGATCAGAAACAGCAGGATCAGTACGATGGCCCCCAAAAAGCCCAGTTCTTCCCCACAAATTGCAAAGATAAAGTCCGTTTCCGGGTAAGGAAGATACAGAAGCTTTTGCCGGCTCTTGGCAAGCCCCAGTCCAAACAAACCTCCGGAACCGAGGGAGTACAGGGATTGAATCAGCTGCCATCCGGTTCCCAGCGGATCGCCCCACGGGTCGCGAAAGGCAAGAAGACGGTTTTTCCGATATCCCTTCGACAGGGTCAGCACTATGGCGCCTGCCGCTCCCACAGCCAACAGCCCCCCCATATGCCACAGATTCGCCCCGCTGACAAACAGCATGACAAAAGTCAGAAGCACGATGCTGCCTGCTGTACTCAGGTTTGGCTGGAGCAGGATCAGAGCAAATACCACACCGGCGACCATAAGAATGGGAAACATTCCCTTGAAAAAATATTTCATTTTGCCCTTGCGCCTGGAAACGACATCCGCAATAAAAAATATCATGGCAAACTTGGCGACTTCCGCCGGCTGAATGGTAAAGCTCCCGATTCCCAGCCATCTCTTTGCATCGTTCCTTCTCTGTCCGACGAGCAAAACGGCAACCAACAGGAGAATGCTGATAATCAGAAACAGCCTGGAGTATTTCTGCAGTCTGGAGTAGTCAATCCGGGAAGCAAGGAACATCCCCGTAAAACCGATTGCCGCCCACAGGCACTGGCGTTTGAAAAAATAAAAGCTGTCCCCCCATCTTTGGGTAGCGTAATAAAAGCTTGCACTGAACACCATGACAATCCCTATGCCAACCAATACTATCGTCGTTAAAAGAATCGGAAAATCAATGGGCTTTTTGCTCATCCTGTTACCTCCCCAATGTTCGGACAGCCTCCTTGAAGATCCTGCCTCTCTCTTCATAATCCCGGAACATGTCCCAGCTGGCGCATGCCGGGGATAACAGCACATTGTATCCGGAAGAGGAAAGTGCAAAGGATTTCTTCACTGCTTCCTGAATGGAATCTACCCTGTAAATGTTTTGAAATCCCTTTTCCCTGGCAGTCTCAGATATTCTGTCCGCTGTCTCTCCCAGCAAAACCAAAGCTTTTATCCTATCCCCAAAGGCGTCCACAAAATCGGAAAAACCGCTTTTCTTATCCATGCCCCCGGCGATGAGAACCGTGGGACCGGGCATGGCTTCAATGGCCTTGATGGAAGAATCCGGATTGGTCCCTTTGGAATCGTTGTAAAAAGTAATCCCCCGGATGGTAGCCACTTTTTCAATACGGTGCTCTATCCCCGGAAAACTCTTCAGGACCCCGGCAAGAACGGAGGGTTCCACCCCCGCAATGCCTGCAGCCAAAACAGCTGCCAGCGCATTTTCCAGGTTATGGGCGCCTGGAATGGCAACTTCCCCTGTGCGACAGATCCGGACCGGCCCCCTCCCAATGTCCATCAGAATCTGGCCGTTCTCCACCCATGCCCCTCGGGGCAAAATCTTTTTCCGGCTGAAATGGAAAACCTGTGCCTTGGTATCCGGTTCCAGGCGCGACAGGATATCATTATCCCTGTTTAAAATCACAGTTCCCCTGCTGTCCTGATTTTCAAAAATACGCGATTTTGCAGCAATATAGTTCTCCATCGTTTTGTGCCGGTTCAAATGGTCTTCCGTTATATTCAGCAGGACAGATATTGCCGGTTTGAACCGATCAATGGTTTCCAGCTGAAAACTGCTGATTTCGGCTACAACCACATCGTCCGCTTTTGTTTTTTCCGCCACTTCCGTAAAGGGAACTCCGATATTGCCAACCACATAAGTGCTTTTCCCGGCCGCCTTCAGCATCTCCCCCACCAGCGTCGTCGTTGTGGTTTTCCCATTGGTGCCGGTTATTGCAATAATCGGAGCCTTGTTGTATCGATATGCAAGCTCCACCTCGCTTATTACCGGAATCCCAAGATCCAGCGCTTTTTTCACAAAGGAAGAATCCACCGGAATTCCCGGGCTGAGTACCATTCCATCCACCTGACGGACCAGATCATCCGGATTTTTCCCCAAAAAGAACTGACAGCCGGTTTCCTGCCGGAGCTCCTCCACCGCTTCGGGGATTTCCTGTTGCGTTTTGGTATCGCTGACGAGAACCGTGGCTCCCGACCGATCCAGCAGCTTTGCTGCAGATACGCCGCTCCGGGCCAGTCCTGCAACCAATATTGTCTTTCCTTTCACGTACTCCGCGAAATCCATATTACTTCTCCTTCCAGGTACCTGCTTTAAAAACACGGCTCCTCCCGTACGAACATCATCCGTTCCCCTAAAGGCTCATTAAAGCGATCAGGCACAGGATGACCGTCGCAATCATAAACATAGCGACCACCCTGGTTTCCGGCATACCCGACAGCTCAAAATGATGATGCAGGGGCGCCATTTTGAAAACCCGTTTTCCTCTCAGCTTGAAGGAAACCACCTGAATGATATCGGAAAGGGCTTCCACCATATAAATCCCGCCGATTACGGGAAGCCAGAGAGGAATCCGAAGCAGAACGGAGAGGGCTGCTACGGCGCCTCCCAATGCCAGGGATCCCGTATCCCCCATAAAAATCTGTGCAGGATGGGTATTATAACGCAAAAATCCCAGGCAGCCGCCGGTCAGCGCTGCAGAGAAGACCAGCAGCTCCCCGTAGTTTTCTGCAAGATAGGCTACATTCTGACTCTGAGCCATCTGACAGACGGAAATCAGAATAATGTTCAGCGTGGCGGAAACAATCAGCGTTACACCGGAACACAGGCCATCCAGTCCGTCTGTCAGATTGACGCTGTTTACCGTACCGATGATGATAAATACAGTGACGGGAATATAAAAGATTCCAAGATCCCATTCCTTATCCACAAAGGGCAGAATGACACTGCTGCCGATATATTCATTGGTGTAGGCATAATACGCCATTACGACAGACAAAACCAGCTGCCCGATGATTTTCTGATAGGCGCGCAGTCCGAGAGAGCGTCTTTTTGCGACTCCGATATAATCATCCAGAAAACCAATCAGCCCGAAACCGATCGTGGACAGAACAGCGAAGAAAACAAAGTCCCGGTTTCCCCTGGTTAGAATCAGACTGATGGCAATCAGTGGAATCAGGAACAGGAATCCCCCCATGACGGGTGTTCCCGTTTTGGACAAATGACTTTTCGGCCCGTCCTCCCGCTCCGTTTGTCTGAATTTCAGTTTCTTCAGCCAGGGAATCAGAATCATGCCCATCAAAAGCGTGGCGAGAAAGGCAAGTATCACAACCAACACAAAATTCTTCATCTGAAAAAGGCTCCTCCTTTCAGATATGCCACGATTTCCTCCATTTTCATGGCCCGGGATCCCTTGATCAGAATGCGGTCCCCACTGGACAGTCCATCCTTCATCCATTGGATGACTCCCCGGTTCTCCGGAAAATGATAAGTGGACTGCGCCGGCATTCCAGCTTTTTTTGCTCCGTCCGCAATCCAGGAACTGTAGTTTCCCTTCGTAATCAGAATATCCGTTCCATATTCAGCCACCATTGCGCCGACCTGCCGGTGCGCCCCTTCGGAATAATCTCCCAGATCCATCATATCCCCCAGAACGGCAATTTTTCGTCCGCCGGCCATATTCCGCAGCAGTTCCATGGCAGCATGGACCGAATCCGGACTCGAATTATAAACATCATCTATTATTTTAATATCGGCATCTCCTCCGATACTCTCTACCTGCAAACGCATTTGTTCCCCGGTATAGTCCAGAAGACCCCTGCATATTTGCTCCAACCCCATGCCAAAGGATCTTCCCACCGCAATTGCCGCAAGGCTGTTGAATACATTATGTCTTCCTGGTACCCTCAGCCGGACCGGAAACCTTGCCCCGTCCGCAACCAGAGTGTATTCCATCCCGGATTCCCCTTCCGGACGCAAATCTTCCGCCCGATAATCCGCACCCGGTCCTGTTCCAAAGCGCACCAATGAAAACGGTACCTTCTTTTCTTCCATCCGTTTTCCTTCCTGGTGCAGCAAATCGTTGTCATCGTTGAGCACGGCAGTACAGTCCGCCTGGAATCGCTCCAGAATCTCCAGCTTTGCTTTCAGTATATTCTCCCGGCTCCCAAGCATTGCCATGTGGGAAATGCCGATATTGGTCAGAACCGCAATCTTTGGAGGAGCAATCCCGGCCAGACGCCGGATTTCACCGAATCCACTCATTCCCATCTCCAGTACGGCAACCTGATGGCAGGGCTCCAGGCGAAACAGGGTCAGGGGCAGTCCGATGGCATTGTTGAAGTTCCCATGCGTGCGCAGAACACAGTACTTTTTGGACAGAACACAGGCAATCATATCCCTGGTACTGGTCTTCCCTGTACTTCCGGTGACTGCCACAACGGGGACATGCATGGATTTCAGATACCATGCAGCCAGTTCCTGCAGGGAAACCAGGGTATCCTCACAATATATGACGGATATGCCATCCGGTAAAGGATTCTGAAGATTCTGCGTCAAAACTGC
>DHDO01000111.1:38018-40690 GCA_002399435.1 Firmicutes bacterium UBA4874 | reverse complement strand
ACCACCCGGAAATAATGGATAGCTCCGGAAAGAATCCGCACCGGCTTCCCGTCGTATGCAAAATTTCTGCCGGATATTTTAAATTCAGACAAAGTATTTCCTCCTTCGGCTTTTTTCATGTTTTTTTGCTGACTTTTTGTTTTTTTGATTTTTGTTGTTCTTTTCCTGTTTCTAATTCTGTTTCTAATTGTGAACGCTCTTATCTTCTCCGTTTCCCTGCTGCTAATTGTTGCTGTTCTTATCTTCCTTATCTTCTCTTGTTTTCTCCGTTTTCCTGCTTAATTCCTTGTTTTCTCCTGCGTTTTTATTCTTCTGCGGAAAGAGCCTGCCTATTTTCCGGAACAAATAAAAATCAGCCGGTACATTGGAGATCAAAATATGATATCATGAAACAATGATCCATTCATCAATCATTATCCATCCGCGGAAAAGGAGGAAAAAAAGATGCCGCTTCCATACTTGCTGGTGGTTACCGGAAGACCTGGTTCGGGGAAAACAACGTTTGCCAGGGAGATTGCAAAACAGTTCTATATGCCGCTGATCAGCCGGGATGCACTGAAGGAAGGCTATGTACATACCTTTCAAAAGAGACATTCGGAGCTGCCTCCCGAGGCCAATCAAATTGTAACGGAACTTTTTTTTGAGACGGTGGAAAGTCTTCTGTCCGATCAGATATCCCTTATCGCAGAGGCAGCCTTTCAGCACAAGCTCTGGACACCGCATCTGGAGGAACTCAGGGAATGCGCCAGAGTTTTCCTGCTCATATGCAAAGTGGAGGATGAAATTGCACAGAAACGATTTCTGGACCGCGGCCTGGCCGATCCTATGAGGGAATATTTTCATCATGATAAGGGGGTGGATCTGGCGAGAAGGGGAGTGGAACTGTCCATTACTCCCTATGAGGAACCCCATCTGGCTGTTCCCACGTTCCATATTGACACAAAGAACGGCTATATTCCTTCCATTGCCGAACTGAAATGCAGGATCTGGGGTGCGCCCGAAACGTTCGCATAAACATTACGGCGTGAGATACACAAGATATGAGATCAAGAGGAGGATCTGCCAATGAAAGAACTGACGACAAAATTCAGAAGGTTGAAAACATCCATCGGAGGGAACCGGGAGCAGGTTCGCTATGAGGACACTTTTGGAATGCCCAGGGAGGAGCAGGCTCATATTACCAGGCCGTCCAGATGGAACACGCGGATTCTGGGCGAACTGGAATTTGCCATGAACCTGTCGCAGGAGCGGAAAGGCGAATACGATCCGGTGATTGAAAACGCTCTGGATTATCTGCTTTCCTGTGTTGGCGAAAATGGCGTGCTGACAAACCGGGACTGTGAGCATGCAGAGGATTTGCTAAAGGAATTGGAGCAGGCATCCAGGGAATATCAGCTGATCCTGGCGGCGCATTCGCATATGGACATGAACTGGATGTGGGGATTCCATGAAACCGTGTCGCTGGTGCTGGCAACGTTCCGCACCATTTTGAACATCATGGATGAGTATCCGGATTTTTGCTTTTCCCAGTCCCAGGCGGCTGTCTATAAAATTGTGGAAGACTACGATCCTTCCCTTATGGAACGAATCAAGAGCAGAATAACGGAAGGACGCTGGGAGGTAACCGCCAGTGCCTGGGTGGAAACGGACAAGAACATGCCGAATATGGAATCCCTGCTTCGGCACATTCAGTACACGAAGGAGTATTTGTCCAAAATCTGGGGCGTTTCACACTTTGATGTCGATTTTTCTCCGGATACCTTCGGACACAATGGCAATGTTCCGGAAATCAATACCTTCGGGCATGTAAAATATTATTACCATTGCCGCGGCCTGGACGGGGATTATGTCCTGTACCGTTACCGGGCTCCTTCCGGCAGGGAAGTGCTGGCCTACCGGGAGCCGAATTGGTACAATGGCGCAATTACTCCCCATATCGGAGCGGGAATCGTGGAACTGTCCCGGCGGTGTGCCGGCCTGAAAACCGGGCTGGTGGTTTATGGTGTCGGGGATCACGGAGGCGGCCCCACCCGGCGTGATATCGAGCGGGCAAAAGATATGATGTCCTGGAGGATTTATCCCCGGATCCGGTTCGGGACGATCCGTGAATTCTTCCGGGAGGCGGAGACGGTAAGGGATCAGCTTCCCGTGGTCGGTCACGAGCTGAACTATTTTGCACCGGGATGCTATACGACGCAGAGCCGGATCAAGAGAGGAAACAAGAGACTGGAGGCAGCGCTGACGGATGCCGGGAATCTTTCGGTCATGGCCGGCAGCCTGGCAGGCTTTGCCTTTCAGCGGGATCGGCTGGTGAAAGCCTGGCAGGATGTGCTGTTTACCCAGTTTCATGATATCCTGACCGGATCCTGTGTGCAGGATTCCAGGGAGCATGCCATGGGACTCTATCAGACCTCCTTGGCGACGGCAAACACACAGCTTTCGAATGCCATGCTGGCCATCTCGGAACAAATCGACACCTCGTCCGTTTCAACCGATGCGGATCCGTATGATTCCCAGTCCGAAGGAGCCGGCGCCGGATACGGCCTGGAAAACCTTGCCGGAGCTTCCGCTGCGGAGCGGGGTATGGGAAAGACAAGAATTTTCCATATCTTCAACACCCTGCCGGAAGAGCGCAGGGAAGTGGCGGAGCTTTCCGTCTGGGACTGGACGGG
>DHDO01000111.1:31917-37768 GCA_002399435.1 Firmicutes bacterium UBA4874 | reverse complement strand
ATACCACAGTGGTTCTTTCCGAAGTGGAATCCGAAACCTATCCGGTTTACTTCCAAACAAGGGAGAGGCTTTCTTCCTTTTATCCGGACCGGATCCTGAAAAACGACAAAATAACAGCGGTTCTGGATGCAAAAACGGGGCGTCTGCGTTCCCTGAAGTCCAATGACGGCGGCAGGGAACGGATTGCCGGGGAAACCGCAGGGCTCACTTATGTTGAAACGGAAAAATACACGTCCAGTGCCTGGCAGATCGGCCGGCACATCCGGAGTATTCCGGTGGATCAGTGTGTTCGGCTGGAAGAGACGGCCCGTGGACCTTTGCGGGAAAGTGTGAAGGCGACCTATAAAATTGCGGATTCTGTGATTGAAGTGGTCTATACCCTGGATAAATATCAGTCGGGAGTCCAGGCGGATATCACCGTCGACTGGAAGGAAATCGGAGGGGATATCGTTCCCGTATTGGATTATCGGATTCCGGTTTCCTATCCGGTCAGTGGATATTTGTATGATATCCCGGGAGCGGTGGTGAAACGCGGGGATCTGACCAATGATGTACCGGCGCTGCAGTATGGAATGGCTGCAGGAGGCGGGGAAGAATCGGTGATTCTGGCGAGCGACAGCAAATACGGCTATCGGGGAAGCGGGAACACGCTGGCCCTGACCCTGATCAACAGTTCGACGAGTCCAGATCCTTATCCGGAAAGGGGAATCCATTCGATCAGCTTGCTGATTGGCATGGCAAGGGAAGATGCGGGAGCGGCGGAAAGAATGGCAGCCTCTTTTTGTCATAAACTGTTATATCAGTCTTCCGGCTCCCATTCCGGCTGTCTGCCAATGGAGCAAAGCCTGCTGAAAATGTCGTCAGAAAGTATTGTCACAACTGCTGTAACGGCCGCAAAGGACGGAGCTGTTCTGGTCCGGGGATACAATACGTCCGGAAAGACGGCCCGGGCGGAGATGCTGTTTGCAAAAAACATTGTCTCCACAGAATTTGTAGATCTGGAAGAGAATCCGGTAAAGGGAGTCCTTGCCGTGGACGGCAGAGTCATCACAATGGAAGTGGACCCGTATTCCATTTTTGAAGTAAAGATAAGAGTCTGATCAGAGGGATTCCTGTCAGAAAACTTTTTCAGGGAATCCATAAGGGGATCAGGAGAAATTGAAAAGAGTATATCGAAAGAGTATATAAAAGGAATTCATTTGAGGAAGAGAGGGTGTACACCCTCTCTTCCTTTTGCCACAAACAATCAGCAGGGAAGCCCCTCAATTTTATTGATGGGGGAATTGTAAAGGCGGTCCCGGAAAATGCAGCTTTCCGGATGTTGTGGTATAATAAACTCTGGCTGTTTTGAACAACCTTGGTTGTTTTTTGAACAGCATGTACTTTTCATAAACAAGGTTATTTCCTGGAGGAATCGATTTGCAAAAACTATATGATGAAAATGCTCCCTGGTATCGGGGCAATCTGCACACCCATACCACACTTTCAGATGGACATCTGGATCCGGATGAGGCAATCCAATACTATAGGAAGGAAGGTTATTCCTTTCTGGCAATTACGGATCACCGCAGGTTTTATCAATATAATGAGGAAAAAGGCTTTACCCTGCTGGGCGGCACCGAATTGGATGACAACGACTTTGAAAATCACGCTGCCTGGCACATTATTGGAGTCGGTATGACAAAAGCCGCCCGGTATTCCAGGGGGGACAAGGCTCCCCGTATGATACAGGCCGTCCATGAGGCAGGCGGGATTGCCGTCCTGGGCCATCCTGCCTGGTCCCTGCTTACCCACCGGGACATGATGTCACTGGACGGCATCTTTGCAACTGAAATTTACAGCGGTGTTTCCGAAGCCTTCACGGGCCGGGGGGATTCGTCGGAATATGTGGATGTCTGTGCGGCAAAAGGCTGCAGGCATATGCTGCTGGGCGTGGATGATACGCATTATTACGACCGGGATGCGTTTCAGGCGTGGATTATGCTGCAGGCGCCCTCCCTCTCCCGGGAAGATCTCATGGCCTCCCTGCTTGCAGGGAACTTCTATGCCACGGAAGGGGGACCGGGTTTCCGGCAGATCACGATAGACGGGGATACCATTGAAGTGCAGTGTGAACCTTCCCAGGTTGTTACATTCTACAGCGATGCCTTTTACTGTGATGATCGGGTACAGTACGCTGCAGCAGCTCCGATCCGCTCTGCCACCTACAAAATCAAAAAATCGGATTCCTTTGTGCGGGTGCAGCTGACGGACGAAAAGGGGAAACGTTCCACCAGCCAATATATTGAAGTCAACCGGAAACCGGTATGAAAATCAGGATTCATTCCATATCCAAAGGTGTTTTTCCTGTGGGAGGGCCAAATGCTTTGTTGATTTCCTTCCAGTCTTCCTCAGCGATGGAAAGCCGGAGCACTTCCGCATTCTGCCGGACATGAGCAGGCGAACCTGCCTTGGGAATGGCAACCATATTGTCCTGCCGAAGGACAAAAGCAAGCAAAAGCTGCATGATGCTGATCCGGTACTTTTCAGCAATGCCCAAAAGAACCGGATCCCGCAGCAGGTTCCGGTGCGTTCTCCGCAGGGTGCCGGCCTGTGCCAGCGGACAGTAGGCCATGGCTGCAACATGATGGGACGTCAGCCATGGAATCAGATCGTATTCAATTCCCCTTGATCCCAGGTTGTACAGAACCTGATTCACCGCACAGTTCCTGCCGCCCGGCAGGCTCCAGAGTTCCTCCATGTCGGAGGTATCGAAGTTTGAAACGCCCCAGCGTCGGATTTTACCGGACTGCACCAGTTTCTCCATGCATTCCACCGTTTCCGATAAAGGTATGCTTCCACGCCAATGCAGCAGATAAAGGTCAAGGTAATCAGTCTTTAGCCGCTTCAGAGTCGCGTCGCAGCTTTTGAAAATGTCCTCTCTGCCGGCATGATACGGATAAACCTTGGAGACGAGCAGATATTCCTCCCGATGTCTACCGCTCAATGCTTTCCCGATCAGCTCCTCTGATTTTCCATCGCCGTACATTTCTGCGGTATCAATCAGATTGATTCCCAGGTCCAGACCCAGTCGGAGCGCGTCTATTTCGTTTTGGGCCTTTTTCGGATCTTCCCCGATATGCCAGCCTCCCTGCCCTAGGGCAGGGAGAGGCATTCCGTTTGCAGAAACAGTGGCAGGGATTGACTTGTCAATTGATTTGTTCATGCTGTATCCTATCCTTCCTTTATGGCAGATCGTTGCCGGCAGCCAGATAGATTTCGTACCATTCCTCATGGGTGAGGCGGATCCCGGTGGCTTTGATGCAGTCCTTCAGATGCTCCTCATTCATGGTCCCTGTGACCGGCTGCATTTTGGCAGGATGGCGGAGCAGCCATGCCATGGTGATGGTGGTGTTGCTGACCTGATATCGTGCGGCAATTTCATCAATCTTCGCATTCAGCTCCGGGAATTTTTCGTTGTTCAGGAATACGCCTCCGAAGAAACCGTATTGGAAGGGGGACCAGGGCTGTATGGTGATATCATTCAGGCGGCAGAAATCGAGGACGCTTCCGTCACGGTCTTCCGCCGGATCGTCCAACATATTGACATGGAGTCCCTGCGTAATCATATTGGCATTTGTGATGCTGAGCTGCAGCTGATCGGCCAGGAGGGGCTGTTTTATGTATTTCTGCAGCAATTGGATCTGCATGGGCTTCTGATTGGAAACCCCAAAATGATGCACTTTGCCGGTTTCATACAGCTGGTCAAAGGCCTCGGCCACTTCCTCCGGCTCCATCAGTGCATCGGGGCGATGCAGCAGCAGAACGTCAAGATAGTCTGTTTTCAGCCTCTCCAGGCTGCCGTCCACCGCTTCCAGGATATGTTTCTTTGAAAAGTCATAGGAACCTTTTCGTATTCCGCATTTGGACTGCAGGAATATCTTCTCACGAACCGTGTCATTCATGTGAATCGCGTCTGCGAACCGCTCTTCACAGGCTCCATCGGCGTATACGTCCGCATGGTCAAAATAATTTGCACCTGCATCCAGCGCCGCGTGGACAAAATGCTCTGCTTCCGGCTTGCCCAGCCTGTTGATGCGCATGCAGCCGACTGCGATGGTGGGGACCTGAAGATCTGATTTTCCCAGCTTGATCGTTCTCATAACAGATAACCTCCCTTAATTTTTGTACTCATGGAATGACTGCAGAGATACAGAGGAATTACGAATGAATCCGTAAACTATTATAATTATAACCCTGTAGTATATCTGTATTATAAACCTTTCCGTTCACTTTGACTCAACAGATTGGCAAAATTGGCAAAAGAGGAATCCCATAAAATAAAAAGGGAGCTGCCGCAAAATCAACTTTTCAGTAAATTTTGCGGCAGCTCCTTTTTAAATGATCTGCCAGGAAGAGAATCAGGCAGGTCGTCCCGGCTTCCCATAATGGGGAAGATCACAATATACCAATCACCTGTGGAGAGCTTTCAGTACACTCCTTGCTTTTTCACTGACCTTCGGGTCAGGATCATTGATCAGGCCTCTGACATGCTCGATTGCATTTTTGCTGTTGATCTTTTCCAGGGATTCCAGGGCAGCAATACGGATTTCCGGATTTCTGTCACGAAGGTAGGTAATGAGGATATTGAAAGTCTGCTCATCCTTGACGTTGCCCATTGCTTTGGCAAGGGCCAGTTTCAGGTTCTCCTTCCTGGTGCCGGCGGCTTTGACCAGCTTCGCAGCCTTCCCGCTTTGTCCCCATTTTGCAATTTTTTCTTCCGATAATCCCATCATTGAAACCCACTCCTATTCCAGATATAGTTTTTATAGTGTTCATTATACAAGGTATGTTTGAACTTAATATGAACAAATTCTGATTATGATACATTTTATGAGAATTTTCAACAAAATTTTTACACAGATACTTCCCATCTTAATATATGGATATGCAGGATGCCTGCGGATTCTTCCAATCTCCGCAAAAGAAGAAACGTTCAGTTATTTCTCTGTCATGCGAAGCTTCCTGGCGATCCTTATTGTGCCATACGATTCCCTGCGGCTTTTTTGTCTAAATGATATATCAATATCGCATTTTATTTGGCAGATATGAGATTTGTCCAATAAATACTAATTTATGTCCAATGTAATATTATTGGGCATATCCTATAATAATATATGTCATTCGTAATGGAAATATCTCAAGGGAGGAAGGATACCATGAGTAGAAGAGTAAAGGCCGAATGTTCTGCTTCTGGCGCTGTTTCCATCGGTCAAAGGTCCAGGAGCGGGACACGGAAAAGGATATGGAAATATCGATATATTTATCTTTTTTTACTGCCTGCCGTCATATGGTTTATTGCATTTGCCTATACGCCTATGGTCGGACTTCTCCTGGCTTTTAAAGATTTCAAGTACAATATGGGAATATTGGGCAGTCCATGGGTAGGGCTCAAGTATTTTAAAAATTTTTTGTCGGATCCCATGTTTTTTCGGGTGATCCGGAACACGCTGAAAATCAGTTTGCTGAAAATGGCTTTTGGATTTCCGGCGCCCATTATACTGGCCCTCATGATCAATGCGGTAACGAACAGTAAGTTCAAAAGAACGGTGCAGACAGTATCCTATATGCCGTATTTTGTATCCTGGGTGGTTGTCATAACCATGTTGTCCAAATTCCTTTCTCCTACCAACGGATTGATCAACGATATACGGGTTCAAAAGGGATTGGAGGCGATTTATTTTCAGGGAAAGCCCAATCTGTTCTATCCTTTGGTGATACTGACAGATATATGGAAGAACATCGGCTGGAATTCCATTATATATCTCTCCGCCCTGACAGGCATTGACCCCGGGCTGTATGAAGCAGCGGA
>DHDO01000111.1:18446-31709 GCA_002399435.1 Firmicutes bacterium UBA4874 | reverse complement strand
GGGATATTGAATGCAGGATACGAACAGATCCTGTTGATGCAGACGCCTCCTGTAATGGATGTCGCCGAGGTGCTGGACACCTATGTTCTGCAGAGAGGTCTGAAAATGAATCAATTTGGGTACGCCACGGCGATCGGGCTCTTCTCCAGCGTTATTTCATTGATCCTGGTGGTTGTGACAAACTATATTTCCAGGAAAACGACAGAAGTGTCATTATGGTGAAGGAGGGGAAGGCATGGAAAAAGCAGCTGGTTACAGACGAACAATAGGCGATCGGATTTTCGACGGGATCAATTATCTGCTGCTGTCGATTCTGGGCTTCACCACGTTATATCCCTTTATTTATGCTTTGGTGCTGTCCTTTAACGACGGGAATGATGCATTGAAAGGGGGGATTTACTTCTGGCCGAGGAAATTCACTCTGGACAATTACTATAAGGCGTTTCAGAACCCCAACATATCCAGTGCTTTCCAGATATCGATTGCACGGACAGTCCTTTCCGTGGTCCTGTCCGTATTTTTGACGGCTATGCTGGCATATGCCCTGTCCAAGAAAGGGATGCCCGGGCGGAAATACTTTGTGATGTTCTTCTATTTTACCATGCTGTTCGACGCCGGACTGATCCCCAAATATGTGATATACCGGAAAATGAATCTTCTCAACAACTTCTGGATTTATGTGCTGCCGGGTTTGTACAATTTCTATAATGCAATTGTCATGAAAACCTATTTTGACGGCATACCCGACAGTTTATCCGAAGCGGCAGAGATTGACGGATGCAGTGAACTGCAGACATTTTTCCGGATCATTCTGCCGCTGTCCATGCCGGTTCTGGCCACCATTTCCCTGTTTGTCGGAGTGGGAAGCTGGAATGACTGGTTTACCGGTGAGTATTTTATCAACAAAGCCGAACTGGTTTCTGCGGCGACCCTGCTGAACAAGCTTCTGAGTGAAGCAAGTTTTGAGAGTTCAGCAGGAGCAAATGGGTTTGAAAATATAAATGAGTCCATTCGCCAGAACAGTAATGTGACTCCGGAAGCCCTGAGAATGACATTCCTGATTATTCTTACAGTTCCCATATTATGCATCTATCCCTTTTTACAAAAATATTTTGTGAAAGGAGTTATGATCGGATCCATCAAGGAGTGAACACGGCAGGTGAAATCGTCATCACAGGCAATGCTATCCAATGAATATCAAAAAAAGAAAGGGGATTTCAATCATGAATTCACGGCGAAAACGGTTTTTGGTCCTTTGTCTGGCCTGTCTTTTTGCACTGACAGCTTTTACCGGCTGCGGCAGCAAGGAAAACGGGAAAACATCCAATGGCGGAGGATCCAAAACGGCAAAAGGCGGAAAGGAACAGGTCACGCTGGATTTCCTGATGTGCTGGAATGGCGCATCCTCCCAATTTCCGGAGGATATGAAAAACAATCCGATTTCAAAGGAACTGGCCAAAAAGACCGGAGTGACCCTCAATGTGCAGACCATTACCACGGACGAAGGGGAAAAGCTGAGTACGATTTTCGGATCCGGTGAAGTTCCCGACATCGTAAACGCTCCTTATTGGGACACCAATCCGGGCAGTTCGGGAGATTTCATCCGAAAGGCTGCCACCGAGGGATTGGTTCTGGAGCTGGATCCCTATATGGACAAATATCCCAACGTAAAGAGAATGATGACGGAAGGCGTTTCCGAATCCTACAAGAAATATGATCTGGAACATCCGGATTATAACGGCAAGCATTATATTATTCCCCAGCAGACTCCCAGAACCGATGCCGATGTGACCCAATGGGCCTATAACGTTTGGGTGCGGCAGGATATTCTGAAGGACCTGAGTGTAGAGCCGGAGAGCATTGACAGCTCGGAAAAGCTGTACGAATTGATGAAACAGATTAAAAGCGGTGGGTTCAAGGATATCAACGGCAAACCCGTGATCACAGCCGGCACATGGGGAAATGGCTGGAACTACAGCGATTTTATGAGATCCTTCAGCAGGGATACCGTTTCAGACTGGAGAAATCTGGACGGAAAAATTACCCACTGGATCTTTGACCCCATGGAGGATAAAAAGGTTTTGTTCATGAGAAAGCTGGTTTCAGAAGGATTGTTTGATCCGGAAGCCTATACCCAGACGGACACGGTAGCGAAGGAAAAGATCGCCACCGGCAGAGTGGCGGTACTGAACGGCCATTATCCCAACCTGAGGGATTTCATGAGGCAGACTTTGTATAAGACCAATCCGGAAATGAAATATGTTCCAGTGGGTCCGTTCCTGGATGCGGACGGCAAGCAGGTGACAGCCAAGGTATCCAGAGGCCGGACAGGTTCTCCCGCGATCTTTCTGAGCAGCAAATGCAAGAATCCGGAAAAGGCATTGGAGTTCATTGATTATATCAACAGCGATGAAGGCCTGAAGCTGGTAACCTTCGGAATCGAAGGCGTTCATTACAACATGGTGGACGACAAGCCCCAGCGTACGGACGAGTGGCAGGACAAGAAAGAAAATGACATGACAGCCTACGTGAACGAAGGCCTGGTATTTGGCGACAACTTTGTCGGAGCCGATCCCAGAAAGGGCTGGTGGCCTGAAAAAGAGGATCCCGATTATGAGAAGGCAAAGGAAGTGACTCCTTTGGAGTTTTACGATGGCACCAATGCCAACTTTATCGCCAGGGATTATCCGGACCGGCAGGAATATGAAAGCAATACTGCAGCGCTGGATTATGGCAAGGAGTTTATGAGAGCGACCTTTGAGGACACGGATGAAGGCGCACTGAAAATATTGAACGATTACCGGAAAAAGCTGAAGGATGCAGGCCTGGATAAATTTATAGAGTATATGCAGAAGGAAATTCCGAAGGTGAAAGACGTCCGGTATTGATATTCTGACCTGAGAAAGCATCGGAAGGTATGGTTAGTTCATGCCTTCCCTTTCTTTTTGGTTTTTTTACCAATATCATCCTATTGAATTGAACCGGCCTGCATACTATAATGGAATTGTAAAGCAGTAAAGTGCTGGGAACGGACAGGCGGAAAAGGCGGATATTCCTGAGAGGCTATTGGAACTTCAATGGAGAAGCGGGGATGAACCATTATGAAAAAACGAAAATATGGATTTAAAATAGCCTATAAAATATTTATTTTTACGACAGTAATCTCATTTATTCCAATGATTATCATCAACACGGTCTTTTACAATAAAATAAGGCAAACAGTGGAGGATGAAGTCGTTGCATCCTATCAGCACTTAATACAGCAGTACGTGAGTAATGTGGAATATAAGCTGGCACTCTATGACAACATTATGGGAGAAATATCCTCCAATAATCTGGTGCAGGATTTTCTGACGTTCCTGCAGCAGGTGAAGAATCCGGATGAGGTGCGGGAAGCCAGAGTGACCTTGCTGGAAGATGTCAACAAGTACCTGTCCGATAAGTTTGTTGCCGGATTAAACGAACTTACCCTGTATCCTCTCGGCAATCGAGCGGTTCTGTATCACAGCCATATCGGGAATGTGGATCGGCTGGATGATCGCTCCTGGATTCAATCGATGCTGGATACGGGCAATAAGACCAATTTTTATGTTCGCCGGGACTGGGCAGACCGAAAAGTGATTTCCTTTTATGCGGTGATAAGGGACACGGACCGATATGCACCGGACAATATCCTTGGGTTGGCCCGGCTGGACACTTTTGTTTCCAATTTTTTTGCACTGACCAATATTCCGGCGGTCAGTGAGAATGTGAATCTCGCCATAGTGGATCAAAACAGGGATCCGTTATATGGGACAGGGGATTTGTATGACTGGAAGAACAAAAAGGAAATGATAGAAAATGCATGGTCCCATGGGGAAAATCATGTGGAGATTGATGGAAGGGAATATCGGATCCTGAATCAAAAAATAGCGAGATACGGCTGGTCTGTCCTTTTGCTGTTTGATTACGGCGCCATCCGTCAACAGGTGAGGGAAGCCACCATGTCCATTTTTATCATGAGTCTGACCCTCTATATTATCCTTTTCATGATCTGTATTCTTTTCTCCGCATCCATGTCCGCGAGGCTGAAGGTTCTGACGGATAAGATGGAAAAGGTTAAATCCGGGGCTTTTGCAACACAGCCTGTTGTAACGGGCAGGGATGAGATTGCGGAGATCGACCATGATTTCAACAATATGATCGTCCGGCTCCACAAATTGATTAATGAGAACTATGTGCAGAATATAGAGAGAAAGGAAGCAGAGCTCAGGGCACTCCGCTTTCAGATCAATCCTCACTTTCTTTACAATACCCTGGAGTTGATCAATTCCATGGCCTCGGTATATGGCTGCGACGATATCGGAAAGATAAGCCAGAACCTGGGCCAGATGTTCCGTTATAACATGTCCGGTTCAGATTCGGACTTTGCCACCCTGCGGGAGGAAATCGAGCACATACAGAATTATACTTCGATTGAAAAAGTCCGGTTTGAGGATAAAATAAAAGTGAAAATAGAAGTTTCGCAGGATCTTCTTGAATGCAGGGTCCCGCGTTTTATTCTTCAGCCTCTGGTGGAAAATGCGTTCCGGCACGGCTTTCGGGACAAAACAGACGGCTGCGTTGTCATCCATGCGGAACGGAAGGATTCCTATTTGTGTATCCTGGTTCAGGACAACGGGCAGGGGATTGCGAAGGAAAGGCTCGACGGCATCAATCGTTTCATCCATAACCAGGAGACAGGGATCGCCTCTGCCAGGACGGGTACGGGAATCGGACTTTACAACATCAATAAGCGGATTCAGCTCTGCTGCGGAGAGGCTTACGGAATACAGCTGGAAAGTCAGGAAGGGAAGGGGACGGAAGTATGGATCCGTCTCCCGGCAGAATAGACGAAGGAGGCAGGAAAATGCCGGATCTGCTGATTGCAGATGATGAAAAATGGATTCGGAAAGGAATCATCGCCAAACTGAAGAAAGGCGGTCTTTCTTTTGACAATATATACGAAGCCGGCGATGGCCTGGAGGCGAAAAAGCTGATAGAGGAAAAGAGACCGCGCATTGCGATAACCGATATCATTATGCCCAGGCTAAGCGGCCTGGAGCTCATGGAATGGGACAACCGGAATCAGTTTGGCACCCGGTTTGTTATCATAAGCGGGTACTCGGAATTCCGATATGCCCAAAAGGCTATCAATCTGGGTGCGGAAGGGTATATCCTGAAGCCGATCACCGACTATGACCTGGTCTCCATCCTGCAGAAAGTCCTGCAGGGGGATCCTTCTTCGGAGGCCGGGCAGCAGCAGATTTCCGGGAGGGACATTATTTCCCGGGCCAGGGAATATATTACCGCCAACTATGACAGGGATATCACAGTGAAAGACATCGCAGCGCATGTTTCCGTTCATCCCAATTACTTATCCGGTCTTTTCCGAAAGGAAACCGGCGAGACCCTGACACAGTATCTGACAGGGGTCCGAATCGAGGCGGCCTGTTATCTGCTGCGAAAGTCGGATGAACCGATCGGCAACATCTCCAGCCGGGTTGGATACCAGGACAATCAATACTTTCACCGCGTGTTCAAAAAGGTGAAAGGGCAGACGCCGACGGATTTCCGGAATCAATACCGGAACGGATAGGACGATCGGTCCTTTCACTCACAGACCAGGTTCTGAATTTTTTGGATGTCATGAAATGAACTATTAAGTTTTACTCAGTATAGTACCTGATTTGTCTTCACGTGGTATAATGTATCCTGATAAAAAATGAAGGGGTATAACCATGGGTGAAGGTAAGAAAAAGTATATCAAATATTTATATGTTTATACCATTCTGTTTGCTGCTATTTTTAGCCTTGGATATAGCGCTTTTTTTAAGAATGGCAAAGCATTCATGTGGCATGACGGCTACATTCAGCATTACCCTGCATTGATTTATATAGGAAAGTATTTAAGGAAAATTTTTACGAATTTCATGGCAGGTGATTTTTCTATACCTATGTTTGATTTCAATCTTGGCATGGGTCAGAATATCATTGCCATGCTTAATTTATTTGACGGCTTTGGGGACCCGCTGCTGATTCTATCAGCTTTTACGCCGGTCAGATATTCTGAAGCATTATATAATGCATTGGTAGTAGTGCGTATGTATCTTGCAGGGTTGGGCTTCTCATGGTATTGCTTCTACATGAAGAAGCCAGGACTGCATGTAATAACAGGGGCTCTGATTTATGTATTCTGCGGTTATGCACTTTACTCTGGAGTAAGGCATCCGTCATTCATCACTCCCATGATATATTTTCCAATTTTGCTGATTGGGATTGATAAAATCATCAATGGACAAAAACCGTATTTGTTTATAATAACGGTATGTATCGCTGCTGTAAATGGCTTCTATTTTTTGTATGTTGCAACAATTTTTGTGTTTCTATACGCTTTGATTCGCTATTTCAGTATTCATAGTGGAAGTAAAAGGATTCCATTTATTAAAGTATTTACCCATTCCATATTGTCATATGGGTTAGGCATAATGATGTCGGCTTTTATTTTTGTACCCGCTGTTATGGGGTATTTGACCAGTGCCAGAAGCAACTCAAGGGTTGATCCCGGGAATTTGCTGATATACAATCCGGGATATTATTTCCGTGAATTTTTGGCCTCCGTCTCCCCCTCGGGCAGCTGGAAATTTTTAAGTCTTGCAGGACTTGCCATGTTTGCTGTTATCCTATTGATCATGAGAAAGGATCATCAGTATCGGCCCTTAAAATGGGCTTTACGAATAGGCTTTCTATTCTACCTGATCCCCTTTGGAGGCTATATCACCAATGGCTTTTCCTATGTAAGCGGCAGGTGGACATTTATATTCAGCTTTCTAATATCCCTTATCGTTGTATACATTATGCCGGTCATACAAAACCTTAATAAACGTGAAAAGCATGTATTCTCTGCAGTCGTGATACTATATGGAGCTATCGGCCTGGTACATCCATTGGTGAGAAATGGTTATACCATATTTGGATTTTTTGTCCTGTCCATCAGTCTATTCATACTTTTACTGATCCAGCAGGATACTATTCAGTTTATTTTGAGAAGTATAAAGGCTAAATTCAATGGGCTGCCTATTACCTCGGCAACTTATGAGAATCCCGGCACCATCAGGAAAATTGGAGCAATAATATGCTGTCTTCTCGTTTCCGCAAACTTATCTGCAGGGGCAAATCTAATGTTTTCAGAAAGGGGTAATCATTATATCTCTCAGTTCAAAAAAACTGGAAAAGCATTGGACAACCATGTCAATTCTGAGGTTGCGGCTGCTCTGCCCTTGCCTGATAAGGAATTCTACCGTGTTGACTCCATTGCAAGACATTATCAGAATGCTTCCATGATACTGGATTACCCCAGTGCTACAGCCTATTTCAGTATAATGAATTCTCATGTTTCCAATGGCTTGAACTCACTTGAGGATGTTCAACTGGCACAGGCATATAATCTGTATGGTCTGGATAATAGAGCTGCTCTGGATGCGCTTGCATCAGTCAAATATATATCTGCTCAGGACGGAGTTCATGAGGAGTATGTACCCTTTGGATTCATTCCTTCCTGCAAGAGGAAAAGAAATCATAAAAAATACACGATATATGAAAATCAATATGTTCTTCCGCTGGGATATACCTATTCTACATATATTACTGAGGGAGACTATAATAATATGACTGCTTTGGAGAAGCAGGAAGCTATGATGCAGTCTGTTGTTCTTGCTGATACAGACCGCAGATACGCTAAGGGTAAACCGAAAAGTACAACAAAGCCCCTGAGCTATGGGATACAAAGACTGGATGGAGTAACCTGGAATGGTAAGGACTTAACTGTCACAAAGGAAAATGCTTCAATACGGATTTCCTTTGACAAGGTTTCAAACAGTGAGACCTATGTACGTCTTAAAAATCTAAATATCGATGATTCAGGGGTTGAAAACTTTTATATGAAGGTAAGCAGCGGCAAGGTAACCAAGACATGCCGGGTAATGAGCAAATCCTATAAATTTGGCCTGGGCAGAAAAAATTATCTTGTTAATCTTGGGTACAGTAAGGATGGGAAAAATACTGCGTCAATCCTACTGCCGAAAGTTGGCAAATTTAAGCTAAATGCCATTGAGGTATTTTCACAGCCAATGAATGATTTTCCTGCACAGGCTGAGGCCTTGATGAAAGAGCCTCTGGAGAATATCAAGGTTACAACGAACAATGTTGCAGGAACAGTAAATTTATCAGAGGATAAGATATTGTGCCTTGGCATTGGTTATTCTGATGGCTGGTCAGCGAAGGCAGATGGAAAAAAGGTTGATATTCTAAAGGCAAACGGAATGTTTATTGCCATACCTCTTACAAAGGGCTATCATAAAATTGAATTAAACTATTGTACGCCAGGGATCAAAGCAGGTACAATATTATCCTTAATTGGAGTATTTGCGTTCGCTTTTATCGCTTTGACAAATAGGAATAAAACCGGGAAGAAATCCTATCGTCCTGACACGAAAACGATTGGAGGTTCTTGATACTGTTATTGAGATGTCCTGTGAGGGACAGCTCATTCTGCCAGGAGCCCATCCGCCCATTCTGGCAGGCGAAGGGGTTTTCGACAGCTTTCTTATTTACAGGGTCGGGGAATTATGATACGATATAAGACAAGGCAGGTTTGGAAACAAACCTGGGCCGGCAGAGTAAATGACCGGCAGAGCAAATGACCGGCAGAGCAAACGACCGGCAGAGTAAATGACCGGCAGAGCAAACGAGCCGGCGTAATGAAAGCAGAATGAATGTAAATGCGATGAAGAGAAGAGTAGGGAAAGTACTCCATTCACAGAGAGCCCCCGATGCTGAAAAGGGGCATGGCGCTTTTCCAAAGCAAGCCTCGGAGCGGCATACGGATTTCCATGCCTGGGTAGAAGGATATTGGATGACAGAGGGTATGGATGGATGTTATGACGGCATTCCCCGTTACGGAACAGCGGTATGGATATGGAAAGATGGATACCGGCTGAGGCCAATTATGGTGACATATTGGCGAACAGAGGTGGCAACACGAAGCGGAAGCTTTCGTCCTCAGGAAAAAATCCTGAGGCGGAGGCTTTTTTCTTTGCATGAGGGTACAATACTGTATGCTTTTCCCGGGATTGATGCAGAATCAAAGGTAAGACAAAAGAGCGGCAAGGCAATGGCAGTAGTTGAAGGACACAGAAGTTGAAGGACACAGTAGTTGAAGGACAGAAGTTGAAAGATACAGAAGGAGAGATTTCAGATGGCAGAAAGAAGAACAGCACAGGAAAAAACGGGGGAAACCGCCCGGCCTGTTTTTCCGAAACGGGCAGTGATCACGGGAGGAATGCCCTATGGCAACAAGGAGCTGCACTTTGGCCATATCGGCGGTGTGTTTGTCCATGCGGATGTCTTTGCCCGGTTCCTGCGGGATCGGATCGGGGAAGACAATGTGATTTTTGTTTCCGGAACGGACTGTTATGGATCGCCGATCCTGGAGAATTACCGCAAATTGACGGAAAATGGCTCCTTCCATGGGACCATGGAGGACTTTGTAGCGCATAATCATGATCTGCAGAAGAAGGCTCTGGAGGAATACGATATCAGCCTGGATTACTACGGCGGTTCCGGACTGGGCCGGTCCCGGGAAATTCACAGGCAGGTATCCCGGGAAATCTTCGACAAGCTCTATCAAAATGGTTGTCTGTCCAAAATCACCACTTCCCAGTTTTATGACAGTGAATTGGGCATCTTTCTGAACGGGCGGCAGGTGGAAGGACAGTGCCCCATTGAAGGGTGCCGTTCGGAAAAAGGATATGCGGATGAATGTTCCCTCGGCCATCAGTACATGCCGGCGGAGTTGATCCATCCCATCAGCACCTTATCGGGAAAGAAGCCCGATATGAGGGATGTCACCAACTGGTATTTCAATCTGGAAGACTGCCGGGGACTGCTGCAGGAATGGGTGGATTCCCTGAAACGGGCTTCCAATACCCGTCCCATGCTGATCCGTGTCCTGGAAGAGTTCCTCAGGCCGCCGGTGATTTATGTAAAAAAGGAGTTCTTTGAGCAGGTGGAATCCATCAAGGACCGGATTCCGGATCATACTGTGGAGGAAGAGGAGAAGAAACCTTCTTTCATTATGGAATTTCATAATCTGAAGGACCGGGAAAAAGCCTGTGCGGTTCTGACAGAAAACGGGATTTATTACCGTACAGGGAAAACCCTGGTACCTTTCCGGCTGACGGGAAACATTGACTGGGGGGTTCCTGCGCCGGAGCGGGAAGGAGTCGGCGGCCTGACGTTCTGGGTATGGCCGGAGTCCCTCTGGGCACCGATTTCCTTTACCAGGGCCTGGCTGGAGAAGCAGGGCCGGGGTGCGGAGGAATGGAAAAAATGGTGGTGCTCTCCGGATGCAGAGGTGTATCAATTCATCGGGGAGGACAATATTTATTTTTACGGTCTGGCGGAGATGGCCATGTTTATGGCGACCCAGGGAAAGCATCCGTCCATTCATCCGGATCCGGGGCAACTGCAGCTGCCCAGTCTGGTCGCCAACAGTCATATCCTGTTCCTGAACAAAAAGGCCAGCAGCAGTGGGAAGGTAAAACCTCCCATGGCGAAAGATCTGCTGGAATACTATACGGCGGAACAGCTGCGGGCTCATTTCCTGGGCCTGGGGCTTGGAATCCGCAGCGTCAGCTTTCAGCCAAAACCGCTGAATCCAAAGGCCGGTGAGAGAGACGGCGATCCGGCGCTCAAGGAAGGCAACCTGCTCACCAATGTGCTGAACCGCCTGGCACGGTCCTGCTTCTATACGTGCCAGAAGTATTATGACGGTCGGATGCCGGTGGGGAAAATAAGCGATCCGGTGCTGCGGGAATCCAGGGAGACCATCCTGGAATACGAGAGACTGATGTACCGGTATGAGTTTCACAATGTCATGAGCCTTATGGATACGTACATCCGCAATGCCAACAAGTATTGGGCCGGCGGAATGAAGGAAGTCAGTGACAAGGACGACAGCGATCTCAGGATGCAGATCGTTGTGGACGCTTTTCACATGCTGCGTACCTCCATTGTGCTGATGCATCCCATTGCACCGAAAGGGACGGAGATGGTACGGGACTATCTGAACTTCGGGAAGGAGTTCTGGGACTGGGACCGGATCTTTGATACGGTGTACGACTTTATGGATCCTTCGCAAGGGCATACGCTGAAAACTTTGGAGTCCAGGGTGGATTTTTTCTCCAAGCATCCCAGCCAACTGAAATGATGCCCGCAGAATGCGACGGGGAAAGCACGGCAGAAGCCGTGCTTTCCCCGTATGCGGAGCATATACCAGCCGTGAAAGCCGGGACCGCAGCCTGAGGCGCTGTCCCCGTATGCATGGTCTGATGTTGACTGTGAGCAGGAATCCATGTATAGTACTAGTTGTAAAAATAGTCGCTTTTTGCGGCAAATAGAATATGGGGTGAACGGATGAATGTAGCATTTATTATCAGTATTGTGCTGGTTCTGGCCGTGGTTTTTGTCAACGGCTGGACCGATGCGCCCAATGCCATCGGGAGCGCAGTGGCCACCAAGGTTTTCAGGCCGAGTACCGGCATTCTGGTCGCTGTGGTTTTCAACTTCCTTGGCGTCCTGCTTATGACTTCCATTTCGACGCAGGTGGCGGACACCATATCCAACATGGTGGATTTTGGCTCGCAGCCCGGCAAGGATGCCCTTGTGGTTCTGACGGCCGGCATGTTTGCCATCGTTGTCTGGGCAGTGGCGGCATGGTATTTTGGTATTCCCACCAGTGAGAGTCATGCGCTGATTGCCGGCATCACCGGTGCCGCTCTGGCCCTTGGCGGGCTTTCCGCCGTGAATATGGCAGAATGGTCCAAGGTGCTGATCGGGTTGGTGGAGTCCTCCATACTGGGATTTGCCGGTGGTTTTCTGATTGCCCGCCTGATTGAAACCTTTATGCGGCGGGTAAACCGGAAGAAGGCAGAATCCTTTTTCAGCAAGGGACAAGCCGGTGCAGCTGCCGGTATGGCATTTCTGCATGGTGCCCAGGATGGGCAGAAGTTTATGGGAGTCTTTATGGTGGCCATGTTTTTAAACGGCATGGCGAAGAGAGGGGCTGGCGGTTCCTTTGAAATTCCGATATGGGTTATGGTTCTTTGTTCCCTTACCATGGGGGCGGGTACCATGATAGGCGGATGGCGAATCATCAAAAAAGTGGGTATGGATATGGTAAAGATGCAGACCTACCAGGGCTTTGCTTCGGATGTTGCTGCCGGCGCCTGTCTGCTCCTGGCATCCCTGACCGGCCTTCCGGTATCCACAACGCATACCAAGACCACTGCCATTATGGGGGTGGGTACGTCCAGGCGGGCTTCCTCGGTAAACTGGGGAATCGCGCGGGATATGGTCTATGCCTGGGTCCTGACGTTTCCGGGATGCGGCCTGATTGGATTTTTGATGGCAAAGCTGTTCCTGGCGATTTTTTGATTTTCGGAACCCGTTTTATCAGTTGTTTGTTTTACGCATGGAAATAAGCGTATAAAAAATGTGAACAGAAGAGGAGAAGGAATATGAAACTTGGCAGGAAAAACGAGCCCAATTATTATGAAATACTCTATCAAATGGCACAATGCTCCCATCGGGCGTCCATTCAGCTGGATGAAATGATGCATGACTTTACCAATGTCGCCGAAAAGGCCAGGAAGATTCACGATGTCGAGCATGAATGCGATGATCTTCTTCACAAACTGGTTCATGAGCTGAATTCTGCTTTTATCACGCCCATTGACCGTGAGGATTTGATTGCCATCGGAAGCGGCCTGGACGATGTGATGGATGGGGTGGAGGATGTGGCAAATCTGTTTGATATCCTTTCCATTCAGCAGGTGGAGGAGACAGCAAAGGAAATGTCCGGACTTTGCGTGACCATCTGCAGGGCGCTGGCCGACGCGGTAAAGGAATTTGAGTCCTTCCGCAGCTCCGTGAAACTGAACAAGCTGGTCATTGAAGTCAATCGTCTGGAGGAAAAAGGCGATGTATTTCACCGATCCATTACGAGGACTTTGTTCAGCAGCGAGGACCGGTCTGCCCTGGATATTATGAAGTGGAAGGAAATCTATGACGGCCTGGAAGATATTTATGACGTTTGTGAAGATGTGGCGGATGTCCTGGAGAATACAGCTGTGAAGAACCGATAAAGAAAGAATAAAAGAAAAACAAAAGAAAGAAAGAACAAAA
>DHDO01000111.1:6430-18308 GCA_002399435.1 Firmicutes bacterium UBA4874 | reverse complement strand
AAAGAAAGAAAGAACAAAAGGGGAAGCGTCAGGGGAAACTCCTGAGCTGTCCCTGAGCTGCGGGTTTTTTTTAAAAACATCATTGATTTCCTGATTCGAAAATGATGTAACGGGATATCCTCATTCTCCATAAAGAATGGCCGGAAGCGGCCGATTATAACAAGGGTGGTTGGATCATGTGAGAGTCATACATGATCTGTTTTTAACGGACGGCAAAATCTGTCCATTGCATTTCTGCAGATGATATTATACTATAAGTAGTATAGCGCAAAAAGATAAGGGCACTACATAATGTATATAAAGGGAAATCGTTGCCGAAAGGAATCGGGTTTTGCCGGAAGCTTGTAAAAAGCATGCCGCCTGGCTTGTGAAAGGACGCGTTCTGCGTGGCGCTTGAAACCCGCTCTGTGGAAATATGGAAACAACGGGGAATGCAAGTGAGCATTCGGGAAGCAATGGTGCTGTATTACAAAGGAGGAGAAGACACACTTGAAGACGATAAACGATTTGATGGTGAGAAGGTTTACCAGGGAACTGGAGAAAGACCCTGACAAGACCGTATATGATCTGTTTGAATGGAAGACCGTCGATGTCCGGATCATGGATTATAAAAGGAACAAAGCGGTATGTGATATGAAGGATCTGGAATTTCCGGTCCAGTATTCCCAGAACGCCTGTGACATCATAGCCATGAATTACTTCAGGAAAGCGGGAGTTCCCAATGAGGTGGGGCACGAGCGAAGCATGCGGGAAGTGGCGGACCGCATGGTTTCCTTCTGGGTCCGTGCATTGGAGGACGAAGGGCTGATCGATGAGGAGGAGCAGGGAAAGATCCTGTACGATGAGCTGGTTTATCTGCTGCTTTCCCAGGCATGGGCGCCCAATTCCCCTCAATGGTTTAATACCGGCCTGAAGCTTGCCTACGGCATCAGCGGAGATCCCGACGGCCTGTATTATTATGATCCGGATCAAAAGAAGGTCGTGGAGAGCAAGGATCGTTATACCCGGACCCAGGCCTCCGCCTGCTTTATCCTCTCCATAAAGGACAAGCTGATGGGGGACCAGTCCATTACGGAACAATACGTTACGGAGACGAAGCTGTTCAAGGGAGGATCCGGTACCGGCACCAATTTCTCGCCGATTCGCGGGGAAGGGGAGAAGTTGTCCAGCGGCGGCTATTCTTCCGGACTTCTGAGCTTTCTGAAAGGCCTTGACAAAAATGCGGGCGCCATCAAATCCGGAGGCACGACACGCCGTGCCGCCAAAATGGTCATTGTGGACGACGATCACCCGGATATCCTGAAGTTTGTGACCTGGAAGGCAAAGGAAGAGGACAAGGTCCGGGCATTGGGCAAGATGGGCTATGATGTGGATTTCAACGGTGATGCGTACAGTACCGTATCCGGCCAGAACGGGAACAATTCTGTCCGTCTGTCCGATGATACCATGAAAAAGATCCGGAATCTGGAACAGGATCCCGATGCGGTCATTCCCCTGCGTGGCAGGGTAGACTCCGCGGTGGACCGGGAAATCCCCGTCCGGGAGCTGTGGGACGCGATCAACCAGTCCGCATACAGCTGTGCGGATCCGGGACTGCAGTTCCACGGCAGGTTCAATGAATGGCATACCTGTCCTGCGGGAGAAGACGGTCAGGCATGGGCAAAGCATAATCAGATCAACGCAACCAACCCCTGCAGTGAATATGCTTTCCTGAACGATACGGCATGCAACCTGGCATCCATCAACCTGTACTTTTTTTACGATCCGGAGACGAAATCCTTCCGGGTGGAAGATTTCATGCATACGGTCGCCCTGGTCCAGATGGTTCTGGAGGCATCCATTCACTGGGGACAGTTCCCTACCAGGCAGATTGCGATGCGATCCCATCTGTTTCGGACCACCGGTCTTGGGCCTGCCAATCTGGCTTCCCTGCTGATGGCGGCAGGGTATCCGTATGACTCCGCAGAAGCCCGGGCATTGGCAGCCTCCATTTTGGGCATCCTGACCGGCTATTCCTATTATGTTTCTTCCCTGATGGCACAGAAGCTCGGTTCCTTTGAGAAATACAGCCTGAATGAGAAGTATATGCTGCGGGTGATCCGCAATCATTCCCGGGTTGCCGGGGCACGATCCGACGGATATGAGGGCTTAAGCTATGAACCCATGAAGGTGGATCATGAACTGCTGGATTCCACGGGCTTTCAGAATGTCAGCTCTGCCTTGAAGCATTGCTGGGATCTTGCCTATGACAGCGGTACCAAGTTTGGATACCGGAATGCCCAGGTAGCAGTGGTCGCTCCCACCGGCACCATTTCCTTTGCCATGGACTGCGGTGCGACTTCCATTGAGCCCTTTTATGCCCATGTGATCTATAAAAAAATGATCAGCGGGAATTCCATGATCATGGTGAACCCGGTGATTGAAACGGCACTGAAGAATCTGGGATATCCGGAGGAACAGATCGATGCCATTGTCAGCTATATTCTGCGGAAGGATGCGGACGGCCATATCCTGGATGGTAAAATAGAAGGCGCTCCGTATCTGAAGAAAGAGCATTATCCCATCTTTGATACGGCTGGAAGATGTGGCACCGGCAAGCGTTCCATCTCACCGGAGGGGCATGTGCTGATGGTGTCCGCGATCACCCCCATGATTTCCGGCTCGGTTTCCAAGACCGTAAACCTGCCCCATTCTGCCACTGTGAAGGATATTGAACGAATCCATTTGCTGGCTTACAACACAGGTACCAAAGCCATTGCCATATATCGGGATGGTTCCAAGGCCAGCCAGCCCCTGACTTCTGGGATTACGCCAAAGTCTGAAAGGGATCTGGAGGATATGACTTATCAGGAGCTGCTGGAGGTGGCCAAGGCAAGCAGGCGAAACGTTCCCGTTCGGGAGAAAGCCAGGGGAAGGAGGCCCGGGTTTACGCACAGTGCCAAAATCGGGGATATTGAGCTGTATGTTACCGTCAATTTCTATCCCAACGGGAAGATCGCGGAGCTGTTTATTTCCACAGACAAGGAAGGAACCGTGGTAAAAGGCCTGTTGGCCTCCCTGTCCAAGGCGATTTCCAATATGCTGCAGTACCATATCCCAGCGGAGGAGATTTCCCGTACCCTGAGGGGTCAGCAATATGAGCCGTCTGGCTTTGTCAGCCGGCATCCCTATATCAAGTCTGCCACCTCCATCTCAGATCTGGTCAGCAAGATCATTGACATTGAGCTGGGCGACTTTTCCAGATGTCAGGTGAAGCCCGAAGAACAAGGCGGCGAACTGGTTCTTTCCGCTCATGACCTGGTGACGGCCACCTCAGAGGATGAGACCGAAGGCAGCACGGTTCCTGCAGGCAGGACAGAGGATCCTCCCGTTCCGGACGGGGAGGAAAAGGAAAATGGCAAGGGCGACCGGATCTATGGAGAGGTCTGCGCCACCTGCGGCAGTACACGCCTGCGGAGGAACGGCACCTGCAAAGTCTGTGAGGACTGTGGGGCAACCACCGGGTGTTCGTGATGCCGTGATATGAATTCGCAGGTTCCATGGATCCTGGGTTTTCAGATGCAGAAGGGCCTTGCTTCCTCTTTGCGGAGGAATCAAAGCCCTTTGTCTTTTTGTCCTTTTTTTTATTTTGAATTCACTTATACGTATCACTATGCTATAATAAAGAGAGCTGACGAACCGGTTTCTGATTCGCCGGTTTCCAGCGACATCTGTGCATCTGTGTGGGCTCATAATAAGGAATCGGAAAAAACCAAAAGGATGTCCATATGAAGAACAGAATTGTATCGGAGTTCCTGAGGAAGTACTGGACGAACTATCTGTGGGGCACTGTTTTCCTGTTGCTGTGTGTTTCGATGGAAGCATTGTCTCCCAGATATCTGGGGATCATCATTGATTTGCTGAAGGCTCCTGTCGTTGATACGCACCAGGTGATGCGGTATGTCGGCCGGATTCTTCTTGCCGCGCTGGGCGTCTTTGCCACCCGGTTTATCTGGCGGTACTTCATTATGGGAAATGCCCGCAACATGGAATGTTTTCTGCGGATGAAGCTGTTCCGGCATCTTCAGCAAATGTCCGTTGATTTCTATAACAACCGGAAAACCGGGGATCTCATGGCCTATGCCATCAACGACATCGGCGCCGTGCGGCAAAGCTTTGGCCCCGGGGTATCCCTGATCCTCAACGGCCTTGGTATGGGGCTGATCTCTGTCTTTTCCATGGCGAAATCCGTAAATACCAGGCTGACCCTGTTCGCCCTGCTTCCGATTCCCTTCGTTGTTTTCATTATCGTCCGGCTGGGAGGGACCATCCAGAAGCGGTTCCGGACGGTACAAAAGAACTTTGCAACCATCTCCGACCGGATACAGGAGAACATTTCAGGTATCCGGGTCATCAAAACCTATGTGCAGGAGGAGGATGAAGTTGGCCGGTTTGATGTGCTGAACGACCGGATGAAACAGTCCAACATCAATATGGTAAGGGTTTCTTCCATTTTAACTCCCCTGATTCAGATTTTCTTTGGCATCAGTTTTACAATCAATCTGATCTATGGAAGCTCTCTTGTCCGGGCTCATGAGATCTCCCTCGGCGACTTTGTTGCATTCAACGGATATCTGGCCATGATTATGCGTCCGGTGATTTCCATTGGAAGAATTATCAACATTTTTCAGAGAGGCATGGCCTCCTATAAGCGGCTTGGCGAGATTTTTGAGGTGGAGCCGGGGATCCGGGATGAGATCCCGCCCTCCGGTTCCATGGAGCGGCTGGAAGGGAATCTTTCGATCCGGGATTTGTCCTTCCGCTATCCCGGGCAGGAGGAGTATGCCCTGAAGGATATCAACATCAACCTGAAAAAAGGCAGGATATTGGGTGTCATCGGCAGGACCGGCAGCGGCAAGACCACACTGGTCAATCTCCTGCTGCGGCTTTACAATGTGGAGCCCGGAAAGATCCTTTTGGACGGAAAGGACATTAACGAATATTCCCTGGAGGAACTTCGGGAAAACATCGGTTATGTTCCCCAGGACAATTTTTTGTTTTCCGACAGTATCTATGAGAACGTCCGCTATTTCAATGACAGGTATTCTGACGACGAGATTAAAAGTGCGGTGCAGTCCAGCATGATCTATCAGGATATCATGGAATTTCCGGATCAGTTTGAAACGCAGATCGGGGAGCGGGGAGCGAATCTGTCCGGCGGGCAAAAGCAGCGGATTTCCATTGCCAGGGCGATTATCAGGCATCCGCCCATTTACATTCTGGATGATGCCCTGTCTGCTGTGGATACCCGGACAGAGGGAGCAATCCTGAAAAATCTGAAACGGGAAATGGAAGGCCATACCGGCATTGTTATTGCCCACCGCATTTCCGCCCTGCGGAAAGCCGATGAAATCATTGTTCTGGATCACGGCCGCATTGTTGAGCAGGGGACCCATGATGAGCTGATCGATCAGGAAGGATTGTACAGGGAGCTGTATCAGGAACAATACGGGCAAGAGCAAAGGGAGAATATGGAAAATGAAGCATCCTGAGCAAAAACAGCACAGCCTCCTGCGTCTGCTGAAAATGAGCCGGCCCTACTGGAAAGTGATCCTGGGATGTGTAGTGTGTGTGATAGCGGTGAATGGGGCTGAACTGTACAAACCGCTGGTGATGCAGAAGGTTATCGATGATTTTCTGGTGGCGGACAAACCGCAGCATGGGTTTTCTTCCATCCCTGCCATGGGGGCTCTCTATATGCTTCTGATCGCCGGGAGCTCGGTTCTCAGCGCCGTGCAGATCAATTCCATGACCTGGGTCGGGCAGAAGATCATAACCGACCTGCGAAGGACCGTGTTTTCCCATATTCAGCGCATGCCGTTGTCCCTTCTGGACAAATACTCTTCCGGGCGGCTGATCACACGGGCCACCAACGATGTGGAAGAATTGAGCGAGATGTTTACGGACGTTTTGATTGATCTGTTCAAGGATGTTTTCCTTTTGATCGGCATCGTGGTCATTATGGTGAGACTGGATTGGCAGCTTTCTTTGATTGGATTTGCGGTACTTCCCTTTATTTTTTTGATCACCAATTTTATGAAAAGGAAAATGAAAGCCAATTTTGTGGTGATTAAGCGTCTGACCGGCCGCATTAATGGCTTTTTTGCGGAAAACATATCGGGCATGAAGCTGGTGCAGATCTTTAACATGCAGCGGGAAAAGGAAGGAGAATTTCAGGAACTGAATGACGAATACTATCGGGCATCCCTTACCCGCCTGATGCTGCACAGTATTCTGCGCCCTGCCATTGAAATTTTCAATTCGCTGGCCATTGCCCTGCTGGTATGGTACGGAATGGGGCGTATCATGAACCATACACTGGACATCGGCGTTCTTTATGCCTTTACCAATTATATCAAGCAGTTTTTTGATCCCATCAACGATCTGGCAGAAAAATACAATATCATTCAGTCTGCAGTGGTTTCAGCAGATCGTATTTTTGAAATTCTGAATGAGGAGGACAGCCTGGAAGATTATGATTCCGGCATGCACCTGGAAAGACTGCAGGGGGAAATTGAGTTCCGGCATGTCTGGTTTGCCTATGAAAAAGAGGACTGGGTGCTGAAGGATGTCAGCTTCCGGATCCAAAAAGGGCAGACAGCGGCCTTTGTCGGAGCCACCGGCGCCGGCAAGACCACCATCATCAACTTGATTTCCCGCTTTTACCAGGTGCAGAAAGGGGAAATTCGGATCGACGGGGTCAATATCAACGATATCAATTTAAAGGATCTGCGCCGGAACATTTCCGTCGTGCTGCAGGATGTATTTCTTTTCTCGGGCAGTATCCGGGACAATATCACCCTCAGCAACGATATTTCGGATGAAACAGTGGCAGAAGCCCTGGAGCTCTCCTGTGCGGATGCCTTTATTGATGAGCTGCCTCATAAAATGGATGAGATGGTCATGGAGAGGGGGAGTACCTTCTCCGCAGGTCAGAGGCAGCTGCTGGCATTTGCCAGGACCATTGCCCATAACCCGGCTATCTTTGTGCTGGATGAGGCAACTGCCAATATTGATACCAAAACGGAAAAGCTGATCCAGAAGTCCATTGAAAACATCTCGAGAGACCGGACCACGCTGATCATTGCCCACCGGCTGTCCACCATCCGGAATGCCGATATGATCTTTCTGATGCGAAAGGGCCGCATTGTGGAATCCGGGAACCATGAAAGCCTGATGGAGCTGGGAGGGTATTATGCACAGCTCAACGCAGTGTAGCTGCCCTTATTCAGCCTTTATTCAGCCCTTATTCGGCCTTTATTCCGGTGCAGTTGACTCTATTCCCTTGTCAATGATTTATATTTACACCAGTGGGAGTGCACAAAGAGGGCGGTTGTTGACTTTATTCCCTTGTCAGTAATTTATCAATCTCCTGATTGTTTACCATATTCTCCAGCCTGTCCAGCCCCAGCTGCTTCATGATCTTCATGACATTCCGGTTATCGAAGGGCGTCAGAATATAGGAATCTTCCCCGAAGTCATTGACGCAGTTCCTTCCCTGTTCCCGGTCGATATTGGTCCTGGGGCCTCCGACGCATCCTCCGACGCAGCCCATGCCCTCAATGAAATTGGCGTCGATTGCTTCCCCATTGTTCAGCTGATCCAGGACTTCCTTGCATTTCCTTGCACCGTCCACCTTTTTTGCCTTCAGCCGGACGACCCGCTCCGGTTTCAGCCGGTTGACCGCCATTTTGACAGAAAAGCTGACGCCTCCGGTTCTGGCATACAGTCTTCCCCCGAGGGATCCGTGATCCACATCGTCAGACGGAAGGCGGGCAGGATCGATGTCCAGGGCAGCAAAGACTTCCTTCAGTTCCCGGAAATTCAATACATAATCCACTGCTCCGGCCACATCCGGCTCCTTGATTTCCGCCTTTTTGGCAATACAGGGTCCCAGGAAGACGACCTTTGCACCCGGATACAGCTTTTTCAGGATCCTGCCGGAGGCAATCATTGGCGAAACCGACGGGGACATATGCTTGTACATCTCAGGATATCGCTTCCGGACCATGTTGAACCAGATGGGGCAGCAGCAGCTGGTCAGATAAAAGTCCTTCACTGTCTTGACCAGCCGGTCAAATTCAATGGCTTCCCGGATGGTGAGAATATCGGCAAACATGGCAACTTCGATGAGATCCTGAAACCCCATAAGCTTACAGGCAGTGCGAAGCTGGCCAAGGGAGACATTCTCTCCGAACTGTCCCACAATGGCAGGCGCTGCTGTGGCATAAACCGGAGTCTTTCCGTCTCTCAGAAGTGTCGCCAGGGGAAGGAATTCAATTTTTTCTGCCAAAGCCCCGAAATCACAGGAGGATTTTAGCTCTTCCCAATTCCAGTCCGGATCTTCACTGGCTTCCCGGGACCTCCGGTAAAGGGAAGCTTCGTATTTGGGACATTGGGCAGGATCCTTGTCGCAGTATCCACAGGGTTCGTCACTGACTTTGGAGACAACCGGCGAGGCCACTGTCCCGGAGCTTTTTACAAAGTCCATTTCATCCCGGAATGGTTCCTCTCCATTGGGATCCAGTCCCATTGCCAGCCGGATATGGTTCTTGATGAATGGCATATCCTTTTCTTCAAAGCCGTACTTTTTCCGGATATGTACCGCCAGATCCTCCAGATCCGCTGCCGTGTTCAGGTTTCCGCTCCAGTACCTCCGAACCAGTTCGTTGAATATAAGCATGCGTTTAACGGTAAAATCGATGTATTTATTTTTCACTCTGCCGTTCATCCTTTCCTTTTGCTTCTTGCTTCTTTTTTGGAAAGTGTTTCTCGACTCAGCTTTTCCGCTTCCATCCGCACCCCTTAAGAGATCAAAGGCTTCCTGCCAGATCTTTTTATATCTTTACCAATTGAGACGGATTTCCTGAGCTTTCGATTCTATTTCCTGAGCTTTTCGATTCATTGTCTCGCAGGTGGTAGGATTTCATTAAAAAGTATTGCCGGTCGCCTGCTCATTTATAATAGATTGGATTATATCATGAAATAATTCCTTATGGTAGACGGAAACATGGATATATTGTAGAATAGAGGGACAGGTGCATTTGAAAAAAGGGATGCAGGATGAAAGGAGTCTTAAAATAGTATGTTGTTGAGTAAGCTGCTGGGAGAGAGATTTAAGGAGAAACCTGCGGATGCGTTTATGGCCAGCCATATCTTCATGCTCCGGGGCGGTTATATCCGGCAGGTGTCCAATGGGATTTTTACCCTGCTTCCTCCTGCCAGGAGGGCATCCCGGAAAATCGAACAGATCATCCGGGAAGAGATGGATGCCATCGGCGGTCAGGAAGTATTGTTTCCGGTCGTGCTTCCGGCAGAGCTTTGGAAGGAATCCGGGCGTTTTGATTCGGTAGGCAGTGAGCTGCTGCGCCTGAAGGACCGGAGCGGGCACGACATGGTCCTGGGCATGACCCACGAAGAGGCGGCCGTCCATCTTGCCCGTTCCGAGGCAAAGTCCTATCTGCAGTATCCTTTTATGATCTATCAGATCCAGACCAAATTCCGCGACGAGCCCAGAGCCCGGGGAGGACTGATCCGGGTCCGGGAGTTTACCATGAAGGATGCGTATTCCTTCCATACGTCCCAGGAGGACCTGGAGGCCTATTATCAGAAGGTCCTGGACGCCTATGACAGGATCTATAAACGGGTCGGGCTGAGGAACGTCATTGCCATTGAGTCGGATACCGGCATGATGGGCGGTGGCAAAGCCCACGAGTTTATGTATCTTTCCGGCGGAGGGGAGGATACCATCGTGCTGTGCGATCAGTGCGGATATCAGTCCAATATGGAGGTCGCGGTATCGAGCATTCAGAAGGAGCCTTGTGAGGAACAGCCCATGGAAGAGGTTCACACGCCGGGTGTCCGGGATATTGAGGCATTGACGAAGTTTCTGTCCATACCGGAGTTCCGTACCATGAAGGCAACGGTATTTTCCCGCAGGGACAACAAGATTCCGGTAGTGGTGTTTGTCCGCGGAGATCTGCAGGTCAATGAAGTAAAACTGAAGAAAATACTGGGTACGGAAGTGGATCCCCTGACAGATTACGAGGGAGTGGATCTCTGCTTTGGGTTTATCGGCGCTTATCATCTGAATATGGAAGGCATACAGGTTCTTTATGACAAATCCCTGGAAGGGGAAACGAACCTGGCATGCGGCGCCAACCGGAAGGATTACCACATCAAGGGCGTCAGTGTTCCCAGGGATCTGGACATCCGGGAGTTTGTCGATGTTGCCAGGGTAAAGGAAGGGGATGCCTGCGTCAAATGCGGCAGCCCCCTGAAGGTACGCCGGGGCATTGAGGCGGGAAATATCTTTCAGCTTGGCACAAAGTACACCAAAAGCATGGGAATGCAGTATATGGATGAAAACGGAACGCTTCAGACCCCCCTTATGGGATGCTACGGCATTGGCGTCGGCCGCCTGCTGGCCTGTGTCCTGGAGGACAATCACGACGAATACGGGCCGATCTGGCCGAAATCCGTTGCTCCCTGGCTGATCCATATCTGTATGCTGAACGATACAAACGAAGGAATCCGGGAGCTGGGTTTCCGTCTTTATCAGGAGCTGGGGCAAAGATGGGATACCCTGCTGGACGACCGGGGGGCAGCGGCAGGCGTGCAGTTTGCCGATGCGGATCTGCTTGGGGCACCGGTCCGGATTATTCTCAGCAAGCGGAACCTCGCCAAAGGCCAGGTGGAGATCACCACCCGGGATAAGCGGATCAAGACGATGGTTCCCGTTGAAGAGGTATCGCAAAAGGTCGGAGAGATATTGGATCAGTAGTTCCCGCGGAGCTTTCCTGCCTTCTGGGGCGGGACTCTCGCAGGAATGTGGCAATGAGAATAGAATTGGAAAAGCAGAACATATCCGGCCCTTTTTTTGGGCCATTCATTCAGGGTACCGAAAGGTTTAATAGGGAAAGCGGTGAAATTCCGCTGCAGCCCCCGCTACTGTGAACGGAGACGAATCCCGATATCCACTGGCAGTTCCTTTGCCGGGAAGGAGGGAGGAGAGGGACCCGTCAGCCAGGAGACCTGCCCGGATGAAAAATGCAGTCCTTCGGAGGGAAGGAAATAGGCATGGGATCACGATCACACCAGGACTATATTCCCTTTGAAGGAGTATAGTCTTTTTTTCTGCAACCAGCCGGAGGAACAAACTCCATAACCAGGGGAAAGAATGGAGGAAGGATCATAAGGATAACAGGAAGGAGTGTTGACATGGAAGGCCTGGTGCATATTTATACCGGTGACGGAAAGGGCAAGACCACAGCCGCCGTTGGCCTGGGACTCCGCGCATGGGGAAGGGGAAAGAAAGTCCTGATGGTGCAATTCCTGAAAGGAATGGAAAGCGGAGAGCTGATTGCCATTGATAAACTGGGAGAAGGATTTATGGTGAACCGGGGCAAATTCATGGGCAAGTTTACCTGGGATATGAGCAAGAAGGAACGGAAGGAATCGGAGGCTCTTCAGAAACGGCAGCTGGAATATGCGTGGAAGCAAATGAAGACAGATCAATGGGACATGCTGATTCTGGATGAGATCCTGGCAGCCATTGCAGCCAGGATGGTACGGCAGGAGGATGTTCTGGCGCTGATTCGGGATAAGCCGGACCGGCTGGAGCTTGTTCTGACCGGACGGAATGCCCCGGACCAGCTGGTGGACGCAGCCGATTATGTCTCCGAGATACGGGAAAGGAAGCATCCGTTTCAGCGGGGGATTGGCGCCAGGCGGGGCATTGAGGATTGAAGCATATTTTTACGGAAAGAATCCTCTGGCGGGATTCATACAAAAAATATAAAGAATAGCAAAACAGCAAGGCTAAAATAGTAAGGCTAAA
>DHDO01000111.1:968-6280 GCA_002399435.1 Firmicutes bacterium UBA4874 | reverse complement strand
AAGGCTAAAAGAGTAAGGCTAAATATGAAGGCTAAAATATGAAGGCTAAATATGAAGACTAAAATAGTAAGGCTAAAATATGAAGACGAACAGATGAGGAGATTGAAATGAAAAGAACGACAAAAGCGAACAATTCCTTTATAACAATATCCATTCTGACGGCTTTCCTGCTGATGCTGACCGGTTTGCTGGCCGGTTGCGGGCAGGGCAGTGATAAAAAGGGGAACAATGGTGCCGGCGGAGTGAAAACAGCGGAAACGAAAAACTCACATGGGAGTGCGGAAGGGGATGCAGACACACAGCCGGAGGACAAGGATGAAAGTACAGTTTATCCCTTCACCATTACCGATTCCTTTGATCGGAAAGTAACGCTGGAAAAAGAACCTCAGAAAGTGGTTTCCATCTCCCCCGCCGTTACGGAGATTGTCTTTGCCCTCGGGCAGCAGGACAAGTTGGTCGGGCGGACGGATTACTGCAATTATCCGGAGGAAACTGCCCAGATCGAGTCCATCGGGAATCTGATGAGCCCCAATATCGAAAAAATTGTGGATATGGAACCGGACGTTGTGATCGCTTCCGCCCATTTCCAGAGGGAAGTGCTTCAGAAGCTGGAGGATGCCGGCCTGACGGTCGTGATACTATACGGGGAGGAAAGTTTCGAAGGCGCCTATGAGGCAATCGGGAAGATCGGAGATCTTTTGAATGCCCGGGCAGCCGCGTCCGGGATCATAGATGATATGAAGACGACGGTTGCGGATGTGGAAAAGCGGGTGAAAGGAAAGGAAAAGCCAAGTGTGTATTATGTGGTGGGATTTGGAGAATTGGGAGATTTTACTGCCGGAAAGGATACCTTTGTCGGGCAGATGATTGAGATGGCTGGCGGAAAAAATGCAGCCGATGATGTAAAAGGCTGGAATTACAGCCTGGAAAAACTTCTTGAAAAAAACCCGGATGTTTTGATCTGCTCCAAAGCCGACCATCAGAAAGAGCAGCTGAAGACGGCCAACGGGTATCAGGATCTGGATGCCGTGAAGAACGGCAAAATACTGGAAATGGACAAGAATAAGCTGGAAATCCAGGGACCGAGGCTGGCGAACGGTCTGAAGGAAATCGCCAAATACATTCATCCGGAAGCTTTTAAATAGAAGAGAAATCGAGGAAATTTCCATGACTTTTTTACAAAAGAAGAAACAATATGGGATCCTGTTTCTGATCGCTTTGATTGCCCTGTTTTTCCTGATGATTTTATCCGGCACTCTGGGAGCTGCAGACATTTCCTTTTCGGAATCCCTTCGCATTATGGTGTCGGGAGTTCCCTGGCTGCGCCGATTTGCGGATGCCGGTTCCATACGTTCCTCTTCCCGTATGATACTGTGGAATGTGCGGCTGCCGCGCGTTTTCCTGTCTGCCCTGATCGGAGCCGGGCTTTCCATCGTCGGCGCAACCTTTCAGGGCATGTTTCGGAATCCCATGGCGGATCCCTATATCCTCGGCATTTCATCCGGCGCATCTGCCGGCGCCACGGCAGCCATCGTTCTGGGATGGGGCGGAATGGTGAGCGGCATGGGAATGACCGCCCTTTTTGCCTTTGCGGGAGCTCTTCTGACGACTTTGCTGGTCTATCGGATTGCCAGAGTCGGAAACCGGCTTCCGACTCTGGGGCTGATCCTGGCCGGAGTGGCAGTGGGGTTTTTCCTGTCCTCCCTGGTCAATATCATGATGTTCTTTCACCGGGACCAGATGGAACGGATCGTCATGTGGACCATGGGCAGCCTGGCGACGGCCACCTGGGGCCAGGTGAGGATTCTCTTTCCAGTGGTGCTGCTGGGTTCCGCCGTTCTCTTTGTCTTTGCAAGGGACCTGAACGCCATGTCCACCGGGGAGGAAACGGCAAAAAGCCTGGGCATTGAAGTGGAAAAGGTGAAAAAGTTTCTGCTGGCGCTTTCTTCCCTTATCATCGCCTGCTGCGTCTCCACTGCCGGCGTGATCGGCTTTATCGGCCTGATCGTGCCCCATTCCATCCGTCTGGCACTGGGATCCGATCAGAGAGTGGTGATTCCGTTTTCCGCGGCGTTTGGGGCGATTTTTCTGGTGCTGTGCGATACCCTGGCAAGGAATCTGATTCCCCCGTCTGAGATCCCGGTTGGGGTGGTGACTTCCCTGTTTGGTGCGCCGTTCTTTGTGTATCTGCTGCATCGGAACAAAAAGAAGGTGATGTGAGTGAGAGTCAGGAATCAGAAGAAGAACGCGGATTTGGTGCAATATCCGGTGGCGGTCCGGGGCCTGAGCTGGAGATATGGAAACCGGCAGGTTCTTTCCGACATCACTTTATCCTTTGAAAAAGGGAAACTTTACAGTATCATTGGTCCCAACGGATCGGGCAAGACGACCTTGCTCCGGAATATCGCAAAAAGCCTGGAGCCGGCAGCCGGTTCGGTTTTCCTGAATGGTACGGATATTATGGATTTGAGCACCCGTGATGTGGCAAGGAAGCTTTCCGTGGTTCCGCAGAATACCTATATTGACTTTGATTTTACCGTTCTGGATATTGTGCTGATGGGGAGAAATCCCTATATCAGCCGATTGGGGTCTGAAAGCCGGGAGGACATGGCGGCTGCGGAGCACGCCATGCGATTGACCAACACCTGGGACTTCAGGGGAAAGAGCATCAATGAAGTCAGCGGCGGAGAAAGGCAGAGGGCCCTGGTCGCAAGGGCCCTTGCACAGGATACGGCCGTCATGCTGCTGGATGAACCGGTGTCCCAGCTGGACCTGCACCATCAGATTGAGCTGATGGACATGGTGCTCTCCCTGTCGCAGGACAGAAAGCGCACCATCCTGTCGGTGATGCATGATCTCAACCTGGCGGCCCGGTACAGTGATTTCCTGATTCTGCTGAACGGAGGGCGGGTTGTTGTCCAGGGTACCCCCTGGCAGGTCCTGACCAGGGAAAACATTGAGACGGTGTATCATCTGGACAGCTGCATTGTAAACAACCCCGTCACAGGAAAGCCCTTTCTCATTTATGCAAAAGGGATTTGACAAAGGCAGTGGAATTCGTGGATAATGGAGGGGGAAACCGGGAACGGAATCCTGACATCATTATATGGCACAAGTGGTTAGAGAGGAGAAAAACATCATGAAGGTTCAAATTCTGGGGACAGCTGCAGCAGAGGGAATTCCGGGGGTATTCTGCAACTGTCCGATCTGCGAGCACGCACGGAGGGCCGGCGGCAAGGAGATCCGTACGCGATCACAGTCCATCATCAACGACAAATATCTGATTGATTTTCCGATGGATGCCTATCTGCATTCCCTGAGGTATCATATTGATTTTCATAAGATCCAGCATATTATTATAACCCATCCCCATGAGGATCATTTTTATCCCAACGATCTGGAATATCGGCGGCCGCCGTTTGCCTATTCTGCGGAAGGCTCCTGCCTCAATGTGTACGGGCCAGGCTCCCTGAAGGAAGAATATCCCTGGTTTCCTTCGGAAGCAAGCAGGGATTACGTTAAGGTCCACTATTGGGAGGCCTATCATACCTATTCGGTGGGCGAGCTTCGTGTGACCCCCCTGACGGCGCGGCATGACCATAGATTCGAATGCTTTGTATATATTATCGAAATGGGCGGAAAACGGCTGTTTTACGGGCACGATTCCGGTTTCCTCCCGGAGCGCAGCATGGAGATGGTCCGGAATACGCATCTGGACTGCGTATTTTTTGATGTGACGTCCGGACGGTCCAGGGACGGGAAATACCACATGGGCCTGGAGGATGACATCGTGATGCGGGACGATATGAGAGCGGCCGGATGTGTGGACGAAAATACGGTATTTGTCCTGAACCATCTGTCCCATAACGGCAGACTGACCCATGAGCAGCTGGAGAAAGCCGCTTCGGAAAATGGGTTCCTGGCAGCCTATGACGGATTCACAGTGGAATTTTGAACTTTGAAGCAAAAAAAGAGCACCTGGAAAGAAGCGTTCACTTAGGGATTGAAGAAAAACTTAACTGAACAGCTTCAAGCGGGGCAAAAGTAAAAGACCAGTCACATTTAAACTTAATGGCTTGATGTGGCTGGTCTCTTTATTATTTTGTATTATTTCCCACTGAAAGTATAAATTCAGCCATAGTCATTGCAGAATTTACAAGAAGTCTAGCATGATGCTCAGATATACTAATTCTTTGACTTCCAACACCATGCGCATCACTATTATTGTTTCTCATCTCAGCAATAGATGAAACGATTTTTTCCAAACCTGAAAGTAGTGTATTGATTCGTCTATCAAGGTTTTTATCTGTGTGCATATTGTATAACCCTTTTACTTGCTTATAAAGCCTACCTATGTCTCCACTGTCTGTTGGCGTTTCATTCTTGTTTTCGATAACATAACAAAATACTTCTTCTAATAATGTTCTAGATTTAGTGATTGCACTGTCATAACTTCCATTTACCACATCAAGCATTGCCCTCTCAGAAATATCTTTAATGTATTCTCGATCAATATTTTTTACTTGAGGAGTAGTTACTTTAATCGTAGAATTTATTGGAATAATATGAAATCTTTGATTGATGATAGTAAGTTTATTGCCACCAAAATAAAGTATTCCATTAATCTGTTCTATTACTGTCTTAACGATATAATTATAGATCTCTTCAATCTGATCTGGTGTTTTCCCTTTAAGTTTATCTGTAAATTGCTGTTTTGAAAATAGATAGGAAAGAATATCATTAATTCGGTTAGTCTCAATTCCATGCTTAAGAAGGTTATCTAAGTAATTCCATCTACTTAATGCTCCTCCATTCCATCCGTATGTTTCAGACAGTCCAAATAATTGGGAAATTTCTACTATAGTCGGGCCACTTAAATAAGGCATTGAAATCTCTACATCATCTATTTCTCCAAATTGAGAATCACCGTCTAAAATAGCTAGAATAGCCTTATTTCTTAATAGCTCAAATGGAGATTTTTGCTTTTTATCCAATCATTTCACCTCACAATATTTATTCTATAGTAACCTATCAATTTATTTAATCTGCTGTATTGATTATTTGCTACACCAACCCTAAATACTTCTCAAAGAATATCATTAACTTCTCGATAATTCCTTGCTTTTTCGCAGCTCTGCCTCCGCCAAAGCGGGATACAGGTGGCATGATTTTATCAATATCTGTACCGGTTGTTTTAAGCATTCCGTCTCGGAAAGCATTGTCGATGAATCGGCGGGTTTCTTCAGGCTTTAATCTTTCTTCTTCTATAATTGCTGTAATATCCGCTTCCTTACGCTCATGGAGGAATTTAC
>DHDO01000111.1:593-821 GCA_002399435.1 Firmicutes bacterium UBA4874 | reverse complement strand
CCAATCCTCATCCACTTTGGTCGATACATTGACTTGCTCAATAAAACGCTCGATAAGTTCTTTCTTACTTCGAAGTTCAATACTCGAATTGATAGCCTTATCAATAGTCGTAAGAATGGTTTTATCCTTACAGTTGGATTGTTGATATTTAGCTACAAGCATAAGGATGTAGTCAATATTTACCTCTATCTGTTTGACCAGTTCAATCTCAAAAACTATGTCATCATT
>DHDO01000111.1:0-204 GCA_002399435.1 Firmicutes bacterium UBA4874 | reverse complement strand
TACAATACCGCCTGCATCCTTATTGCCGAATAGTGCAATAGCTTTGTCTGTTTCTTCTTTCAAATCTCTAAAGCAAACGATATTACCATAAGTCTTAACGCTGTTTAGGATGCGGTTAGTCCTTGAAAACGCCTGAATCAGTCCATGCTGCTTCAGGTTTTTATCTACCCATAACGTATTCAGGGTTGTTGCATCAAAGCCTGT
>DHDO01000002.1:168733-170612 GCA_002399435.1 Firmicutes bacterium UBA4874 | reverse complement strand
CTTTTCAAAGCCTCCACCACACCCGTATCCACCGTAACATCTCCTACGGAAGGTATTCCATTATGCAGCTCGCCATGGCAGTCGCTTCCTCCGGTGATCAACAATCCATGAGCCTGAGCGAAGCGGGAATAACGCAAGCTGTCTTCCTGTGTATGCTTCGTGTGGTAAGCTTCGATCCCTTTTATCCCCATTTTACACATAGGCTCCAGTAAACCCTGATCCGGCAAAAGCCCCGGATGAGCCAGCACGGGAACTCCTCCTGCCTTTTCAATCAGTTCAATCCCTTCTGCCGGGGAAAGGGGGGTGCGGTCCACATACGCAGGACAATCGGTGCCCAAATACTTTTTGAACGCTTCCGAAACATCCCGCACAATTCCCTTCTCCATCAGGGCGCGGCCAATATGAGGTCTGCCCACACCACCTTTCCCGGCCTGTCGCAAAACATCTTCGCAGGTAATATCAAAACCATACAGACTGATCAATCGATTCACCATTTTCCCTGCACGAATCTTTCGATCCTCTTTCAGTTCCGTCAGCCGGCGCTGTAAAACAGGAGAAGTCCTGTCAATAAAATATCCCAAAATGTGGATCTCTTTTCGATCCATCTGCGTATTCAGCTCAATTCCCGGTACCACCGTTACATGGAATGTATGCCCCGCTTTCTGTCCCTCTTCTATACCGTCCGTCGTATCATGATCCGTTATTGCGATTGCTTTTAATCCTCTTTGGGCGGCAAATTCAACCAGCTGCGTCGGAGTAAGCAGCCCATCGGAAGCCGTGGTATGATTATGAAGATCCGTCCTTCCCGCAGGGATCCTTTTGTTCATTTTCTTCTCACCTCTGTGCTGTTCTGTCTGGTTTCCCAGGCGATGTCTCACAGGATCTCCCTTAACAATCGCAAATAATTGCCACATGCAATCTTTTGGACATCCTCTTCCCTGTAATTCAATTTCAGCAGTTCATTGATAATCCCGCCGTATCCTTCCGGACCGGGAATCCCTTCCGGCGTCTCCCCAATCCCGTCAAAATCGGAACCAAATCCAATGACATCCACGCCTGCCAACGCAGCAATATATTCAATATGTCGAATAATGTCCAAGATACCGGCACGTTCCGAAGATAAAAACGAAGGATAGAAATTCATTCCCATAACGCCTTTTCTCTTTGCAAGGAGCCTGATCTGATCATCCTTCAGATTCCTTGGATGCCTGCACACAGACCATGCATTGGAGTGAGTGGCTGCGATGGGCTTCCCGGAAATCTCCATCACATCATAGAATCCCCGTTCGGACAGGTGGGATACATCCACCAGCATACCCAGCCGATTCATTTCCCGGACCACCTCATGCCCGAATCCGGACAATCCTCCCAGAGCCTGATCCTCCATCACACCATCTGCAATCTCATTGCGGAAGTTCCACGTCAGGGTCAATGCCCGGACGCCAAGCCGATAAAGAATCCTTAAGTTCACCAGCTCTCCCTCCAGGACATCGCCGCCCTCCACGGTCAGAAGGGAGCCAATCCTATGCTGTTCCCGTGCTTTATTAATATCCGGATACCGGTAAACCGGCAGAAAATCCTCCGGATAACGATCCAACAACCTATAATAAGCATCGATTAACTGAAGCCCCCGCTGAAGGCACGGGGAATACCTGTTCTTTGGCCCGACCCATGCGGCGAAGAACTGCAGACCAACCTTTCCCTCTTTGAGTCCGGGAATTGTCACCTGGGATTGCCCTGTACGATCCAGTTGGGCTCCCTGATCCGCAACCTTCATCACCGTATCACAATGACCGTCAATGACATAATACGAATCCAAACATCTTCCTCCTTTTGGATCGAACGATTCTTTCCATTATCCTTATTATAGATATCCTTA
>DHDO01000002.1:155111-168587 GCA_002399435.1 Firmicutes bacterium UBA4874 | reverse complement strand
ATTATAGATATCCTTATTATAGAGCAGGCCAGAAGATGCCACGGCGTATTTACGGTCCTTTTTTGATAAAAAAAGGGCCCCCTCCAACAAAGGCCCTTTTTTTCATCAGACGGGATGAACTTGATCTTCCTGATCCAGCATCGTACTGTCTATTTTATATTTCTCTGCCTGACGTTGTTTGAAAAACTTTTCTGCAACCTGTGGAAACAAAGCATAGGAGAGTACATCCTCTTCCTGCTCCATATACCCCTTAATGGCATTTCGATATTCTTCCAGGCCCGGTTTCAAAAGATCTGCCGGACGACATGTAATAGGCTCTTCATTCCCAATCAGTTTGTGACGGATCTCATCGCTGATGGGCGCCGGGGATCTTCCGTATTCTCCGCGTACATAGGCCTTTGTCTCCTTGGTAACCATTTTATATCTTTCCCCGGTAATCACATTGAGAACAGCCTGTGTGCCGACAATCTGACTGGTTGGGGTAACCAGAGGCGGATATCCGAGATCTTTACGAACCCGCGGGACTTCCTTCAACACATCGTCATATTGATCTTCCTTACCCTGCTGCTTCAGCTGAGACAAAAGGTTGGACAGCATGCCGCCCGGCACCTGGTAAACCAATGCATTGACATCCACCGAAAGCACCTTGGGATTCAACAACCCGTTTTTCATGTACTTCTCCCGAAGTGTCTTGAAGTAAGCAGCAACCTGATTCAGTACATCCATGTTAAGGCCGGTATCATAGGGAGTTCCCTGAAGGGTCGCCACCAGAGGCTCTGTCGGCGGCTGGGAGGTACCCATGGACAATGGGGAAATGGCACAGTCCACGATGTCGGCGCCTGCCTCAATGCCTTTCAGATAAGTCATGGAAGCCAGGCCGGTGGTATAATGAGTATGCAGTTCAATGGGAATATGAATTTCCTTTTTCAGCCCGCTGACCAGCTGGTAGGCATCGTAAGGCTTCAGCAACCCAGCCATATCCTTGATACAAATGGAATCTGCGCCCATGGACTGAAGCTTCTTCGCAGTGTCGATATAATGCTGAATATTGTGAATCGGACTTGTGGTATAGGACAGAGCCGCCTGAGCATGAGCGCCTTCCTTTACCGTAGCGGATATCGCAGTCTCCAGATTGCGGACATCATTCAACGCGTCAAAAATCCGAATAATGTCAATCCCGTTTCCGACCGCTCTTTTTACAAATTCAATGAGAACATCATCCGGATAATGCTTATAGCCCAGAATATTCTGACCACGAAGCAGCATCTGAAGCTTTGCATTTTTTACCACTTTGCGTATTTTGCGCAGACGTTCCCATGGATCTTCATTCAAAAATCGGAGACAAGTGTCAAATGTTGCGCCTCCCCACATTTCAAGGGAATAATAACCAGCCTGATCCATGAGCCCGACAATGGGCAGAATCTCATCTGTGGTCATCCTTGTGGCGATCAGAGATTGAGGCGCATCCCGGAGGGCAGTCTCCATAATTTTTACCTTTGCCATATTATATTTCCTCCTTTTGAAGCATCAGTCCAATGTAATCAAAAGATCTCCCGAATTCACCGTGGCTCCCTTTGTTACATGAACCGATACCACCTTGCCGTCCTGTGGAGCCATAATTTCATTTTCCATTTTCATGGCTTCCAGAATAAGGATCACCTGGCTCTTCCGGACGGTCTCACTCGGCGTTACCTTTACATCCACGATATTTCCGGGCATGGGAGCCTTTATTTTAACTGCGCCCTCTGCGCCGGTGGATGGGGAAGCAGCTGCCGGTTTCACCGGAGCAGCAGGCTTGCTGGCGGCAGGAGCAGCCTGAGAGTCAGACGCTTCGGGCGCAGCCGGCGCTCCGTTCTGTGCTTCTTCCACCTCCACTTCATAGGACTTTCCATTTACCTTTATATTAAATTTACGCATCCCGTTTCCTCCTCATTTGCTTTTTTGTTCTGCTTTAAAATCCTGCTGTCAGATCATATCTTGCCGCCTGGTTCCAGACAGGAGAGCCAGCTGGAATCCGTCTTATGGAGCGCACCACAATATCATGTGTGGAACGGTTCATGGACGAAGCGACAGCTGCTGCGATCACAGCAATCAACTCCTCCGTATCCTCCGATTCCCGGAAGTCTGTCGCGGGAGAAGCCGATGTATCTCCGTGGTCCCCGGATGTTGCTGCGGATTTTGATTCTTCGGAACCCGATTTTTTTCTTTTAAACAGCTTCAACAAATGTCACACCTCGTTTCGTAATAGAAATCAGACAGGAAAGTTGCCATGCTTTTTCGGCGGTCTGCTCTCTCTCTTGCTTTCCAGCATCTCCAATGCGCTGATCAAACGAGGTCTGGTAGCTTCCGGTTCGATCACATCATCAATGTATCCTCTGGCAGCTGCCTTATAGGGAGTGGAAAATTGATCCCGGTACTCCTGGATTTTCTCCTGCCGCTTTTCCATTGGATTGTCCGCAGCCTGGATCTCTTTATGAAATATGATGTTGGCAGCCCCCTCCGGACCCATAACGGCAATCTCGGCAGTAGGCCATGCAAATACCAGATCTGTCCCCAGATGCTTGCTGCTCATGGCAATATAAGCACCTCCGTATGCTTTCCGCAGGATCACATTGACCTTAGGTACAGTGGCTTCGGAATACGCATAAAGGAGTTTTGCCCCATGACGGATAATCCCGCCATGCTCCTGATCCACACCAGGAAGAAATGCAGGGACGTCTGTCAAAGTAACAATGGGGATATTGAAGCAGTCGCAAAACCGGATAAACCTGGACGCCTTGTCCGAAGCATCCATATCCAGGGATCCTGCTTTTACTTTCGGCTGGTTGGCAACAATTCCGACGGACTTTCCGCCAAGCCGGGCAAAACCGATGACAATATTCCGGGCAAACAGGGATTGAATTTCAAAAAACTCACCGTTATCCACGATCTGTTTGATGACATCCTTGATATCATAAGCCTGGCTGGAATTGTCCGGAAGGATGGTATTCAGCTCCGGTGACAATCGGTTGATATCATCATTGGAAGAAACAACCGGAGCATCCTCCAGATTGTTTTGAGGGAGATAGGACAGAAGAGTGCGAACGGCTGTAAAACATTCCTCTTCGGAACGGCACTCAAAGTGAGCCACTCCGCTTACCTCATTGTGTGTTTTGGCTCCCCCCAGCTCCTCGGCTGTTACCTTTTCACCGGTGGCTGCCTGAACAACCTGTGGACCGGTGATGAACATCTTGCTGACATCATCCACCATAAATATGAAATCCGTCAATGCCGGAGAATAAACCGCACCGCCTGCACAGGGGCCAAGAATAACGGAAATCTGCGGAATAACACCGGATGCCATGGTATTATGGAGAAAAATATCCCCATATCCGCTGAGCCCGTCAATTCCTTCCTGAATCCGGGCGCCGCCGGAATCATTGAGACACAAAACAGGGCAACCCATTTTCATGGCCAGTTCCATGACTTTCGTAATCTTCCGGGCATGCATCTCTCCAAGGGACCCCCCCAGCACGGTAAAGTCCTGGGAATACAGATAAACAGGGCGATTGTCAATTGTGGCATATCCTGCCACTACCCCGTCTGCCGGAGCATTCACCTGGTCCATGCCAAAGTCCGTAGAGCGATGAGTTACAAAAGCATCCAGCTCTACAAAGCTGCCTGGATCCACCAGTTTTCGGATTCTTTCCCGGGCGGTCAGCTTGCCTTTTTCATGCTGCTTGTTGATTTTATCCTGGCCTCCGCCCAATTGCAAAGACAGTTTTTTATCCTGCATTTCCGTTCGCTTTTTTTCTGTAGACATTCAAAAACCTCCAGACGTAATGTACAATATATAGATAAACCAGTTTGAAACTGTTCCATTAAAATAATAGCAAAAATTCTTCCAATTCTAATATTCTATAAAAAATCTTTTATTCCTGCTTCCTTTCCAATTACTTTTGTTAAATAAGTGGGCGAAGGCTGTCATCCTGATAAACTTCGTTCAGATCTCCGATTCTCAACTTTCTGAAACGAATCATTCTTTAGTGTTCCCCCCTGCTAAGGATTTAAGATAGGTTACCTCACGATCTGTCAGGTAACGCCATTCCCCCGGGTTCAAATTCCCCAGACGGACATTGCCCATCCTTTCCCGCCTGAGAAAAACAACCGGACATCCGATGGCGTCAAACATTCTCCTCACCTGACGGTTCTTTCCTTCCCGGATTACGATCCGCAACCGGGTTTCGTCCTGTTGCCCGCCCAGGTATTTTACTTTGGCAGGAGAAGTTATGAATCCGCCTATGTCCACTCCCGCTCTCAGCCTGTTCAACTGATCAGGTTTTGGATTTCCTTTTACGATGCAAAAGTATTCCTTTTCTATCTGATGGCTTGGATGTGTCATTTCAAAAGTCAGTTCTCCGTCATTGGTCAACAGCAGAAGCCCCTCCGTATCGTAATCCAGTCTGCCTACCGGATAGATGCGGGCCCCTTTCCAGCCGATCTGATCCAACACGGTTTCCCGATTGAATTGATCATGAACAGACGAAATGGTGCCCCGGGACTTGTTGAGAAGGATATAAACCCTGGCTTCAAGGGGCATCTGAATGCGCTTTCCATCCACCGCAATCCTGTCTTTCTCCGGATCCACCATTTCACCCATCCGATCCACTTTTTTGCCGTTCTGACAGACCCTGCCCTGTTCTATGATTTTCTCACACTTTCTTCTTGAGCCAACGCCGCAGTGTGCCATATATTTCTGTAACCGCATCAACGGGATTTACCTCCAAATGTTTACCATTCTGTGAAACAGATCCCAAAAACTCTGCTTTTCCACTTTTTTTTCTGTAACAATGGGAATGGTGCCAATCAAATGGTCTCCCAGAAAGATCTTTACCGTCCCCACTTTTTTCCCGGCACTCACAGGAGCTTTCACGGATTCCGGCAGTGTGGCCTTCATATGAAGCTTCTCTTTTTCTCCTGGTTTCAGGGCAACTGCGTAGTCTTTCCCGGCAACCAAAGAAACTTCACTTCGTTTTCCCTTGTCGACGGATACCGTGCGGATCCGATCACCCTTATTATATATATCATATTTTTTATAATTTTCAAACCCATAATTCAACAATGCAGCACTTTCTTCAAACATGGGCCCGCAATTCAAAACAACGGCAATTAATTGCATATGGTCCCGTTCAGCTGAACCGACGAAGCATCTTCCGGCTTTTTTGGTGTACCCGGTTTTTACTCCATTGGCTCCTTCATAGTTCCAGAGAAGCTTGTTCTCGTTTTTCATCGCCCGATCCCATTCATGCCCTTCCCATGGTATTGTGTGGTATTTTGTGGACACAATTTCCCGGAAGACCGGATTTCTCAATCCATATGCCGTAATCCGGGCCAGGTCGTATGCTGTAGTGTAATGATTGTCATTCGGCAATCCGTGCGGATTTATAAAACTGCTGTCCACTACGCCAATTTTTCGGGCCAAAGCGTTCATCATATCGGCAAAATGTTCAACAGAGTCCCCGATATGAAGAGCAATCGCAGTGGCGGCATCGTTTCCGGATCGCAGCATCAGTCCATACAAAAGATCCTTCAGGGTTTGATGCTCCCCTGGAGACAGCCAGATGGAGGATCCTTCCACGCCGGAAGCTTCCGGCGGTATGACGACGATGTCTTCCGGTTTTCCATATTCCAATGCGGTAATTGCTGTCATGATTTTGGTCGTACTGGCCATGGGAAGCTTCCGATGGCTGTCTTTCTCATACAGGACACGTCCGCTGGATCCATCCATCAGAACAGCTGCTGCCCCGGTACATTCCGGACATTCCGGAACCTCCGCAAAAGAAGTGGGGGTTGCACAGAAAAAGAACAAAACAGCAGCCAGTATGATTTTACCCGTTTTCAAAAGTCCGGCTCCTTTCCTTGTGAATGTAACAAACAAAAGCGGCTTGTCAGCCGCCTTATTGTGGTTCATTTGTTATGATGGTTTCTATTTTCTTTTCCTTCTGCCTGGTTGGTTTCTTGTCCTTCCCCATCCTGTTTTGTATTTCCTCTACAACGGTAGGGATAAGATCAATCATTCGATCTGCAGCAGAGTGGAACTGCACCGGCAGCAATTTGATACGATCCTCCCCGACAACCAAAAACGCAATGGGATTCACAGAGACTCCGGCACCGCTTCCTCCTGCAAAAGGCATTTCTCCCTCTGTATCCTCTTCTGTGTTCTTTTTTACCCCGGTCTTGTCTTCTTTATATTCCCCGCCTCCTGCCGCAAAACCAAACGTTACTTTGGAAATAGGAATGATGACCGTACCTTCTGATGTTTCCACTGCATCTCCTACAATGGTATTGACATCAATCATTTCCTTCAGATTTTCCATAGTGGTTTTCATGATATTATCAATTGGATGCTCGACCATTTTTTCACCGCCCTACTCTTTTTTGAAATTCCTGTTTCAACATTTTGAAGCCTGCAATAATAATATGGCTTATTTTAAATTGTATTATGCAGTCAAGATCCAGATCAAACATCCGGCCCTGGTAATAGGGCACAATTTGCAGCTTTTGCTTTTTCAGGTGGTAATAGTTTTTGAGATATGGAATAATAAGGGCAAAAGCGGAATACAGGCCGCCGCTGAGCCATGCGGTGACTGCGGCATCCCCTGTACCGAATCGGGTACAAACGGTTAAACGATCCATTTCAATTCCGGACTTTATATAATTCAGCGGCAGTTTCGCTTCTTTTTGTAAGCGCATCACCTTTTTTATCTTCTTCAAATGATCCTCCGACAATAGACTTTTTATTCTGTCAGAATCTGTTTTGTGCAGGAACAGGGGCAAATTGACACGTATTCTGATAAATTTCAGCATGCGAAGGGCGAGAAAAGAAATGTTTTTCCCGTGCTCAATAGTAATGCTTATCTCCAGCTGCGTCTTCCTCAAAAGCAGAAGAAGCAGAAATCCCAGCAGTATGGCAAGAAAAAGAAGCAAGTACAATCCATCACCATCCCAACGCTTTTTTCTATTTTTTCTCAATTCAGAAATAAAATACGTTGGGAAGGACGGGTCCATCAGGAATTGTCAGCTCCCGACTGCCCCGGATCCTGTCCCGGGTCCAGGGGGGGAAGATTTTCTATGCTGGAGAGCCCAAAACTACGCAAAAAAAGATCCGTCGTTCCATAGAGGTACGGGCGCCCCGGCGTGTCCAGCCTGTCCACCTCCTGAATGTAGCCACGGTTTTGAAGAATTGTTACGGTATGATCGCATTTTACTCCGCGAATGGCTTCCATATCGCTCTTTGTAACCGGCTGACGGTAAGCAATGACAGCGAGGGTTTCCAGGCAGGCCTGAGACAGGACTTGCATGGATTGCTGACCAATGTATTTTTCGATATAGGTGCTGAACTCCGGCCGGGTCGCCAGCTGATACGTATCATTCACCCGGATGACCTGGAGACCACGGCGCTCAAAGCTGTGGCAGTCTGTCATTTTTTCCATTAGTTTACGTACCAGACGAAGATCCATGTCCAATATTTGTGCGATGTCCCGGATATTCACAGGATCGCCGGATACAAAAAGGATGGATTCCACGATGGCCATCCTTTCCCTTTCATCCATACACGACTCCTTTCCTTATGATCTGAATATCCTCAAAAGGATATTCCTGCTGCAGGACGATATCATTCTCTTTCAGCAATACCAGCAAGGCAAGGAAGGTGACAATGATTTCATCCTTCGTATGATCCCGATCTCCGCTTTGAAGCATTTTAAAAAAGGTGGTCCGGGCACACTGACCAATATAGTCTCTCAGCTGGGTAACCCGTTCCTTTAACAGGACCGGATCCCGTTTGATTTCATGAACCACTGGCACGGGTTTCTCTTTCCTTTTTTCCCTGTTTTTTACATGATCCAGAAGCTCCATGAAGGTCCGGCACAGAAGCGCAGGAGAAACATCAGGAGAAAGAAATTCCTTTCTCTCCTCAACTGAAGTCTCCTCAGGAAGCTTATAGAATACTCTGGAATAATACACTTCCCTTTTCCTGAACCAATTTCCTGCCTCCTTGTATTTACGGTACTCCTGGAGTCTGTCAATCAGCTCCTGCTTTGGATCAGTTTCCTCCTCTTCCTCCGGATCTGGTTTGCTTTTGGGAATCAGAAGACAGGATTTGATATAAAGGAGGGTGGATGCCATAATCAGAAACTCACTGGCAATCTCAATGTCAAATTGCTTCATCGTATGTAATGTTTCCAGATACTGTTCCGTAATTTCCGTAATGGATACATCTTCTATCTGAACTTTTGATTTGGAGATCAAATGAAGGAGCAGGTCCAGAGGGCCTTCAAATTGATCCAGTTTTACAAGATACGACATATTGCATCTCCCCGCTATTCTATCGGAATAAGGATATCAAGGCGAGACCGGAAGAAACCAGTCGCTGATAGACCAGGGAAGATGGCTTCCGGAGGGCGAAATCGAATATTCCAAACAAAACAAAGACAAAGAGGACAAAAACGCTGTACTGTTCATATTTTACAAAAATTCGGACGTTTTTACGGAACAAAAGATCCTTCAGCACATGGTAACCATCAAAAGGCGGAATGGGAATCAGGTTCAGCAGAAAAAACAAAACATTCAGGTAGATAATGTTGTCCACAATGCCAAGTATCACATTCATATATCGCAAAGACGCATAAAAGTCCATCAGCACAGCATATACGACAGCAGCAAGAACCGCCAGCAGGAAGTTGGCCAGGGGCCCGGCCAGGGATACGAGAATATCTCCCCATTTTTTGTTTCGAAAATTGGAGGGATTTATCGTTACAGGCTTGGCCCATCCATACCCGAAAAAAACGAACAAAAGGAAGCCGACCCAATCCACATGGACCAACGGATCCAGGGTAAGGCGGCCACTCCTGCGCGGTGTAGGATCTCCCAGGCGGTTCGCAGTCCATGCATGAGCAAATTCATGGAAGGACATCGCTAAAAACACAGCCGGAAGGCGTATCAAAATTCCCTTGGGATTTGGCAACATATGTCTTCCTCCAAAAAACCAATTCATATCATTATAACATAAAAAAGTGTGCTGCGGCACACTTTTTTAATAAAGCCTGTTTTCTCCACCTGTCCGGCTCTTGCCTTCTCTTGTCCTGCTGCTTTCTTTCCGGACCGAACCTTTCAAAAGCCATTTATTTTCTTATCCATTTGTTAAAAATTTTGGTAAAGTAATCCTTGAAACCGGCTTTTTCCATTTTCTGATCGGAAACAATATCCATGGACTGTAGTACTTTTTCTCCCTGCCTGATCTTCAATGTACCTATTTTCTGTCCTTTATCGATGGGTGCCCTCAGCTCTTTCTTCAGCAATATCTCCTTTTCAAACTTTTTGGAATCACCGGATTTGATCAGGAGCCCCATGGCTTTTGGCGCAATCCCCCGAATCGTTTCCCCTTTGCCGCCGGATACGGGGACCTTTTCCTGGATAACCTGATTCTTTTTCAGGACAGTCACGGTTTCGTAACCGGCAAACCCATAATCCAGTAATTTTGTTGCTTCGGAAAAGCGGGCCTGAGTCGTTGGCGCATTCAGTATCACAGACAAAAGCCTCATATTTCCCCGTTTTGTTGTGGCAGACAGGCAATAACCGGCGTCCTGAGTGGATCCGGTCTTAATGCCATCGGCTCCTTCATAGAAACGGATCAAACGGTTCGTATTGGCTAACTCCGTTTTATTCCGGCTTTCCTCCAACGTATCCACCCAGATGGTGCTCCAACGGAAAAACAGGGGATGCTTCAATAGCTCCCTGGACATCAAAGCGACATCATATGCGGTGGAATAGCTGTTCTCCGCTGGCAGCCCCGTGGCGTTCACAAAATGGGTGTCGGTCATACCCAGTTCCGCGGCCCTTTCATTCATACGGCCAACAAAGGTTTCGTGAGCACCGGCTATTTTTTCTGCCATGGCAACGCTGGCATCATTGGCGGAAGCCACAATAATCGCTTTCATCAGCGCATCCACCGTCAATTTTTCCCCGGGATGCAGGAATACCTGAGATCCCCCCATGGACGCAGCAAATTCGCTGACATTCACGGGTTCGTCCAGCTTCAGTCTGCCCCCGTCAATCTCCTCCAGTGTAAGCAGTATGGTCATGATTTTGGTTACGCTTGCGATCTGCAGCTTTTCATGGGAATTTTTCTCATACAGGACCGTACCGGTTCCATCATCCATCAATATTGCAGATTTTGACTGGATATCCAGGGGTTGCTCGGCACAGGCTGTGGAAACGCCTGACATTGCCAGTAAAAAAGTAAGAAACCATGTAAGATAGCGGTATCGGAAACTCTTCATTCTATCCCTCCTTGTTTGCTTCTGTCAATAGGTTTCCCACAAGGAAGGTAGTTATACTTTTGTCAAAGTGCCGCAATCACAGCATTGATCAGCTGGAGAAATTTATCTTTTGCCTGATTTGCCGTCTCCATAACCTCCTGATGCGTCAGTGATTTCTTTAAAATACCAGCAGCCATATTGGTAATGCAGGAAATTCCAAGAACTCTCATTTGCGCATGGACAGCTGCCAGAACTTCCGGAACGGTGGACATCCCGACCGCATCCGCCCCAAGGGTGCGAAGCATTCGGATCTCTGCAGGAGTTTCGTAACTGGGTCCCTGCATCATGGCATAAATGCCGGTTCGAATTGGAATCCCAAGCTGTTTTGCGGCATCCAGTGTGATTTGCCTCAGTCCGGGGTCATATGCATTGCTCATATCCGGAAATCTGGGGCCAAATTCATCGTAATTTTTACCGCGAAGAGGATTTAAACCGCTTAAATTGATATGGTCCGTGATCAGCATGATGTCGCCTGGCCGAAAATCCGTATTGATGCCGCCGGCGGCATTGGTAAGAATCAGAGTCCCTATGCCAAGATCTCTCATCACCCGTATCGGAAGGACAACCTCTTCCATTTCCTTCCCTTCATAATAATGAAAGCGCCCCTGCATGACCAGGACCGGTTTCCCCTCGTAATCCCCGATGACAAATCGCCCTTTATGCCCCTCCACCGTGGGCTGCGGAAAGCCCGGAACAGATCCATAATCCACAATGATCGGGTCTTTCATGGAGTCTGCCAGGGTACCGAGCCCGGATCCAAGAACCAGTCCAATTTCCGGTGACATACCCTGGGGCAATTGCTTTCGGATAAAATCTGCTGCTTCCCTGTACATACGATTCCTCTCTTTGTGTCCGTAATCCTTTTTTCCCTATGGGATTCGAATCTGATCCTGAAAGCCGGACCCCTTAAGACAGGGCTCAATCCCCAGCAGATCCAGAACCGTAGCGCCGATATCACTGAACGTATCCCGCGTCCCCAGATTCACTCCATGCTTTATGGATTGTCCATAGATTAGGATCGGAATATATTCCCTGGTATGATCCGTGCCCGGTACCGTCGGATCACAGCCGTGGTCTGCCGTCAGTATCAAAACATCGTCTGCGTTCATTGTCCCGGTCAGATCCGGAATTTTTCGATCCAACGCTTCCAGGGCTCCCGCATATCCGGGGACATCATTGCGATGACCATAAAGCATGTCAAAGTCAACAAGATTGGTAAAAACAAGACCGGACTGCTGAGCCTTCATCTGTTGAAGGGTGGTATGAATGCCTTCCTCGTTGTCATTGGTATGGAAAGAGGCCGCAAGTCCCCTTCCTGCAAAGATATCACCAATCTTTCCGATCCCGGTCGTGGGGATGTCATGGTCGGAAAGGACATCGAGAATCGTCTTTCCGACGGGAGGCAGGGAAAAGTCCCTTCGGTTCTTGGTCCGGACAAAATGGCCGGGCGTTCCGGTAAAGGGTCGGGCAATTACTCTGCCCACCGCGTGCTCTCCCTGCAGTATTTTTCTGGCGGCTCTGCAGTATCCATACAAGGTTTCCACTGGGACAATGTCTTCATGGGCGGCGATCTGAAACACGCTGTCTGCTGAAGTATAAACAATCAACTTCCCTGTTTTCAGATGCTCCTCCCCCAGGCGCTGAATAATTTCCGTCCCGGATGCCGGCTTATTCCACAGGAACGATACGCCGGTGGCTTTCTGAAAAGCTTCCATGACCTCCGGCGGAAATCCGTCCGGATAGACCGGAAAAGGCCGGTCCAGACGGATCCCCGCAATTTCCCAGTGACCGGTAGTGGTATCTTTTCCTCTGGAAGCTTCCCGGGCTTTCCCATAGCAGCCGATGGGAGACGGATCATAATAAGGAATGCCGGTTCCCTGGATATTGCCAATTCCAAGTTTGATCAGATTTGGAATCTCCAATCCGTTCCTTTCCCGGATGATATGGCCAAGGGTGTTGCTGCCGGCATCGCCGTATTCCGCTGCATCAGGCAGCTCTCCCACTCCAACGCTGTCCATCACAATCAGGATCACTTTTCCTGCACATCTTTTCTTCTCTTTCTTCATTTTTCCCTGTCTGTTCCTTTCCTCTCCTTATCTTAACCAATCGAAGCAGTTCATATAGTAAAATAAATCAGAAGCATAAGGGGTTATTTCCCGGACTCCGATCCGGCAAAATGGGTTTCAAAAGAACCGGAAGAAACCGTTTTCCTGTTTCCGCTCTGCAAATGGCAATAAATCTGCGTTGTGGAAATATTGGAATGGCCAAGCATTTTCTGTACGGATCGGATATCCGCTCCGTTTTCGATCAAATGGATGGCAAAGGAATGGCGCAGGGTATGAGGCGTAATGTCCTTTTCAATCTGTGCTGTTTCCTTGTAATGCTTGACGATTTTCCAAAATCCCTGCCGGGTCATTCGTTTCCCGTGAACATTGACAAACAGTGCTTCGTCATTCTGGACCAGCTGATCTCTGGCATGATTTATATAATTTTCCAGATACTGCATTGCAGAAGGTGCGATGGGAATGCTTCGCTTTCTTGTGGAGCTGCCGCAGGTAATGGATCCGGCCTGCGCATCGAGATCCTTTTCATCCAGGGAGATCAGCTCGGAAACACGCATGCCCGTTGCATATAAAAGCTCCAGCATCGCCTTGTCCCGCAGGGATTTGGGGTCGCTTCCGCCTGGTTGATTCAACAGCCTGGTCGCTTCTTCAAAAGTCAGAACACTGGGGACTTTCCGTTCGCTTTTCGGCGTCTTCAAATGGGTCATCGGATCCTTTTTGATCCGCTGCTGCACCATTAGATAGCGATAGTAATTTCTTAATGAGGACATTTTGCGGAGGATGGTGGAGGAGGCATTGTTTTTCTCCTCCAGAAACAGCATATAGGAAACGACCACGGCGTTGGAAGTATGTTTAATATCTGTAATATCCCTTGCAATCAGAAAATCTATGTATTGTTGAACATCCCCGGAATAGGATTCCATGGTATTTGCAGATAAATCTCTTTCTGTCTCCAGATAGGCATGGTACTCATTCAAATAAAATCCCATTGATAAAAACTCCTTATGGTCCTCAATCGGCGACTCCCGGATCGACGGGCAGGCGGTTTTTCACAG